>NZ_ANAD01000180.1 GCF_000341245.1 Nocardiopsis halophila DSM 44494 | reverse complement strand
CCGCGGGGCCCCGCGGAGCCAGCCGTGGCTGGAGCCGGACGTCAACGACCGCCTGGAGGAGCTGGCCGGGGAGGGCGCCGAGGCCGTCGTGGTGGTGCCGCACGGCTTCGTCTCCGACCACATGGAGGTCAAGTACGACCTCGACAACGAGGCGCTCGAGACCGCGGGCAAGCTCGGCATCGCCTTCGAGCGGGCGCTGAGCCCGGGCACCCACCCGCGCTTCGTGCGGATGGTGCGCGAACTCGTCCAGGAGCGCGCCGAGGGCGCCGAGCCCTCCGGCCTGAGCGGCCTGCCGAGCTGCCACACCTGCGCCGAGGACTGCTGCCTGCAGAAGCGCTGAGCGGTTCCGCGGGGGCTCCGGCCGGTCGGTGACGGGGGCGGTGGCGCCAGGGCGCCGGCGCCCCCTCGACCACAGGGTTCGAGCAGGGGGCGGCCGCGGATGCGCGTGTCCTGGGCGCGGTCCTGCCGGCCCGCCTGGGCGCCGTCGGCCGGAACCCCCGTCACGGAGGGCCTGCCCGGCAGCGCCCCGCGCTTCGATCAGCGGGCGTGCGGGGCCGGCCTGCCACGCGGCCGTGACCGGTGCCGGGCACCGGGCCCTCGGCCCTCCCCTGGGGCCTTCCCTCTCTCCCGCCTGACCCGCCATCCCCGGTCTCGCGGCGGATTTCGCATACCGGATAGGGTCGTGGCGACCGGCCTCGGCGATGAGGGAGGAAGCGAATGGTCCGCTCCTGGTACGAGTTGTCCGACTACGTCACGCTGAAGCGGGTGGGCGGCCTCCGCCTCTCGCCGGACGGGCGCAGGCTGGTCGCACCGGTGAGCGGGATCAAGCCCGACGGAACCTCCTTCGGCACATCCCTGTGGGAGATCGACCCCGAGGGCCGCGCCGAGCCGCGCCGGATCACCCGCTCCGCCGAAGGCGAGTCCGCCCCCGCCTTCCTGCCCGACGGCTCCCTGCTGTTCGCCTCCAAGCGCCCCGACGCCGAGTCCGAGGACGGCGGAGGCGCCCCCGCCCTGTGGCTGCTGCCCGCCGACGGCGGCGAGGCCCGGCGGGTGGCCTCCCGCCCCGGCGGCATCGGCTCGGTGGCCGTGGCCCGGGACGCGGGGACCGTCGTCTTCACCTCCGACACCCTGCCCGGCACCAGCGGCGCCGAGGAGGACGAGCAGGCCCGCAAGGCCCGCAAGGACGCCGGGGTCACCGCGATCCTGCACGAGTCCTTCCCGGTCCGCTACTGGGACCACGACCTGGGCCCCGGCGAGCCGCGCCTGTTCAGCGCCGCGCCGCCCGAGGGCCCCGCCGGCGACCTGGGCGAGCCCGCCGACCTGACCCCCGCGCCGGGCAAGGCCCTCCTGGAGGCCGACGTCACCGTCTCCCCGGACGGCGCCACCGCGGTCGCCACCTGGACCACCACCGGCCCCGCCGCCCGGATGCGCACCCGCCTGCAGGCCCTGGACACCGCCACCGGGCGCGCCCGCGTCCTGGCCGAGGACCCCGAACGCGACTTCGGCGCCCCCGCCTTCTCCCCGGACGGGCGCAGCGTGGCCGCCCTGCTCTCCTACGACGGCGAGCCCGGCGGCGAGCCCCGCGACACCACCCTGTGGGTGCTCGACGCCGAGACCGGGCAGGGCCGGGACGTGCTGGCCGGCTCGGAGCTGTGGCCGCGCGAGCACGCGTGGTCCCCCGACTCCTCGGCGCTGTACTTCGTCGCCGACGAGAACGGCCGCCGCCCCGTCTTCCGCCTCGACCTGGACACCTCCCGCCTGACCCGGGTGACCGGCGACGACGGCGCCTACAGCGCCCTGCAGCCCGACCCCGGCGGCGCCGCCCTGTACGCCCTGCGGGACTCCTGGGACGAGCCGCCCACACCGGTGCGCCTGGACCCCGCGGCCGGTAACGGCGCCCCGGTCCGCCTGCCCGCGCCCGACCTGCCGCTGACGGTCCCCGGCCGCCTCACCGAGGTCGAGGCCGAGGCCGACGACGGCACCCGGATCCGCTCCTGGCTGGTGCTGCCCGAGGAGGCCTCCGCCGGCTCCCCGGCCCCGCTCGTGCTGTGGATCCACGGCGGCCCCTACATGAGCTTCAACGGCTGGTCCTGGCGGTGGAACCCGTGGCTGCTCGCCGCGCGCGGCTACGCCGTCCTGCTGCCCGACCCCGCCCTGTCCACCGGCTACGGCCAGGACATGCTGCGCCGGGCCTGGGGCACCTGGGGGCCGCGCACCTTCGCCGACCTGATGGCGGCCGTCGACGCCGCCGTGGCCCGCGACGACGTGGACGGCTCCCGCACCGCCGCCATGGGCGGCTCCTTCGGCGGCTACATGGCCAACTGGATCGCCGGGCACACCGACCGCTTCAAGGCGGTCGTCACCCACGCCTCCCTGTGGGACCTGGGGGCCTTCAGCGGCACCACCGACATGCCGCCCGCCTGGACCGCCGAGTTCGGCGACCCCGACACCTCGCCCGAGCGCTACCGGGCGGCCTCGCCGCACCGCTCCGCCGACTCGGTGCGCACGCCCGTGCTCGTCATCCACGGCGACAAGGACTACCGGGTGCCCATCGGCGAGGGCCTGCGCCTGTGGTGGGACCTGATGCGGCGGGAGGTGGACGCCAAGTTCCTCTACTTCCCGACCGAGAACCACTGGATCCTCACGCCCGGCAACATCACGGTCTGGTACGAGACGGTGTTCGCCTTCCTCGACCACCACGTGCTGGGCAAGGAGTGGAAGCGCCCCGAGCACCTGTAGGGCCGGGGCGGGAGACGACGACACTGGGGGGACGTGCACACCATGGCAGCCGAGGAGGGCGCCGCGCCCGCTCCGGACCCGCACGCGCTGGCCGCGCTGGCCGAGCGCACCGCCGCCGAGGCGGGCCGGCTCGCGGCCGAGGGGCAGGAGGGCATCGGGGTGCTCGACACCAAGAGCACCCCGACCGACGTGGTCACCGAGATGGACCGGCGGGCCGAGGAGCTGATCCGCAAGCGCCTGCTGTCGGCCCGGCCGGGCGACGCCGTCCTCGGCGAGGAGGGCGGTGAGGAGGCCGGCACCGGCCGCGGCGTGCGCTGGATCGTCGACCCCATCGACGGCACCGTCAACTACCTGTACGGGCGCGAGGAGTGGGCGGTGAGCATCGCCGCCGAGTCCGGCGGCCGGATCGTGGCCGGGGCCGTGGTCGCGCCGCGCCTGGGCGACACCTACACCGCGGTGGCGGGCGGCGGGGCGTTCTGCAACGGGGCCCCGCTGCGCGTCGGCGACCCGCCCGGACTCGCCCTCGCGCTGGTGGCGACGGGGTTCGGCTACGACCCGGGGCGCCGCGCCCGGCAGGCCGAGGTGCTGCGCTCGGTGCTGCCCCGGGTGCGCGACATCCGCCGCGGCGGGTCGGCCGCGATCGACATCTGCTCACTGGCGCGCGGCCGCGCCGACGCCTACTACGAGCGCGGCCTCAACCCGTGGGACTGGGCGGCGGCCGCCCTGGTGGCCCGGGAGGCGGGCCTGCGCGTGGAGGGGCTGCGCGGGGCGGAGCCCAGCGGTGAGCTGACCATCGCCGCGCCGCCCGGGCTGTTCGAGAGCCTGCACGACCTGCTGGAGCCGCTGGGCGCCGACACCGACGGCCCGGCCTGAGGCGTTCCGGCGCCGTGCACGCCCGGTGTCGGCGGCGGCTCGGCCGTCGCCCCGGAGGGGCGGCGAGCGGCTCGGGCGGGCGTTCTCCGTCGCGGTGTCCCGCAGGCGCTGCGATGTGCCGTCCGCGACGGTGCGCGACGGCTCGCTCGACCGGCTGCCGCCCCCCCCCGGACGGCTCGGCGCAACCATGGACGCCCCGGGGCCGTCGGTCGACGCCGGTGCCGCCGGTGCCGCCGGTGCCGCCGGGGCCCCGGACGCGCGGCGGCCGACCGCGGGGATCGCGGCCGGCCGTGCGGTCCATCGGGGGATCGGTTCAGGCGCAGTCGGCGCTGACACCGTTCCGGGCGGCGATGCGCTTGAGGTCTTCGAGCTCGGAGGAGTGCATCTCGGCCAGGAAGTCGTCGCCGGCGGCGCGGGCCGCCTGGAGCGACGTGTAGGTCTCCGCGATGCGGCCGTTGATCTCCGCGAGGAACTCGCCCATTTTCACCTCACTCTGAAAGCACGTCCGGTCGTTGCCCCGGGTCACTGCGCTGTGACACGGCGGATGCGCCCCGGTCCGCGGTACGGCCCCGAAGCGCTGCGGCGGAACGGCGTCCNCCCGCCCCTCCGGTCCGGTGAAACCCCCCGAAGGGGGCGTGATCCATCCGTGATGGAAGGTGCCGGCGGCCGTCCGCCCGGAGGCCCCGCCTCCGGGACGATCATCGCAGGGGTGTGTGAGGCCGGGCACCCGGGTACCCCTTTCCCATCACCCCCGTGGCGGCCGTCCGGGGGCGGCCCGGCCGGTGGACGCCGCGTCGGGCCCGGTCGGCAGGGGGATCCGGGCCACCGAGTGTCCTACAGCACATCGGGTGGAGAGCGCCAGGGCTTACTTGTTTCTTATTCTGTATGTGTCAGATTCGAGATGTGCGGGGTGAACAGCCCTTGCCGGCGGTTGGGGGATGCGCCGGCAAGGGCTCCCGCACAGGGGGAAATCGGTGGTCCGGTCCCGTTGGGGGACGGGGCCGGGCCCCGTACTCCGTTCCCCGGCGGCAGCCGCAGGTTGCCGCGCGGCCGAGCCGCCCCTACCTTGGCGGCGGGCGGGGCTTACCCCGCCCTTATCCGGGCCGTGCGATAACTGCAGAGCGCGGCCGGGGACCACAGACGCCGCTGCCGGTGTGTTGGGGGATGCGCCGGCAGCGGCCCTTTTTTCGGGTAGTGCGAGGAGAAGGACGGCTGTGCGCGTACTTGTCGTCGAGGACGAGCAGGTCCTGGCGGACACCATCGCCGTAGGGCTGCGCCGCGAGTCCATGGCCGTCGACGTCGCCTACGACGGCGACAGCGCCCTGGAGCACGCGGGGGTCAACGACTACGACGTGGTCATCCTCGACCGCGACCTGCCCGGCGTGCACGGCGACGACGTGGCCCGCGCCCTGGTCGGCCAGAGCTACAACGGCCGCATCCTCATGCTCACCGCCTCCGGGCAGCTGGAGGACAAGGTCGAGGGGCTCAGCCTGGGCGCCGACGACTACATGGCCAAGCCCTTCGCCTTCGCCGAGCTGGTGGCCCGCGTTCGGGCGCTGGGCCGCCGCGCCGCCCCGCCGCTGCCCCCGGTCCTCAAGCGCAACGGCATCGTCCTGGACCCGGCCAACCACACCGTCGAGCGCGACGGGCGGGACATCTCCCTGACCCCCAAGGAGTTCGCCGTGCTGGAGGTGCTCATGCGCGCCAACGGCACCGTGGTCAGCGCCGAGGGGCTGCTGGAGAAGGCCTGGGACGAGAACGCCGACCCCTTCACCAACGTCGTGCGGGTCACCGTGATGACCCTGCGCAAGAAACTCGGCGAACCGCCCATCGTGCACACCGTCCCCGGCGCCGGGTACCGGCTGTGAGCAGCGGCGACGCCGGGAACGAGGGGCCGCGCACCGACCCGGTGGCCGCGGTCCCCCAGGGCGAGGTGCCGGCCACCCCGCCGGGGGAGACGGGGACCTGGCGCCGCCTGAACCCCGACCCCGCCCCGCCGCAGACACCGCCCGGCGGCAACGCCGTGGGCGGCCAGGTCGCCGACGGGCTGCACCGCTTCACCGACAACATGAGCCTGCGGGCGCGGCTCACCCTCATCTACGGGATGCTGTTCTTCGCCGCCGGCTCGCTGCTGGTGCTGCTGAACTACATCATCGTCGCCGGCGTCCTGGGCGGGCTGAACTTCCAGCCCGCCGGCAGTGTCAGCGCCGAGACGGCCGAGGCGATGAAGAACAGCTTCATCGAGGTCGTCCTGGCCTCCCTCACCCGCTGGTCGGTTCTGGCGCTGGTGGTGGTGGGCCTGCTCGCGGTCGGCCTGGGCTACGCGGTGGCCGGGCGGGCGCTGTCGCCCCTGCAGAAGATCACCCGCACCGCGCGCCGGCTCTCCGAGCGCTCCCTGCACGAGCGCATCGCCCTGGGCGGCCCCGACGACGAGATCCGCGAGCTCGCCGACACCTTCGACGGCATGCTGGAGCGGCTGGACCGCGCCTTCGACGGCCAGCGCCGCTTCGTGGCCAACGCCTCCCACGAACTGCGCACCCCGCTGGCGATCAACCGCACCCTGCTGGAGGTCGCGCTGAGCGACCCCGAGGCCTCGGCCGACCTCAAGTCCGTGGGGCGCACCCTGCTGGAGACCAACTCCCGCCACGAGCGCCTCATCGACGGCCTGCTCTTCCTCGCCAAGAGCGACCGGGAGCTGGAGGTGCGCACCCTGGTCGACATGGGCGAGGTCGCCGAGTCCGTGCTCAGCCAGCTCTCCGGCGAGCTGGAGCCCTCCGGGCTGGCCGTGCGCACCGACCTGCGCTCGGCCCGGGTCGTGGGCGACCCGGTGCTGCTGGAGCGCCTGGTGGGCAACCTGGTGGAGAACGCGCTGCGGTACAACGTCGAGGACGGCGAGATCACCGTGCGCAGCGGCATGTACGAGGGGTCCCCCGCGGTCCAGGTGGAGAACTCCGGCCCGGTGGTGCCCGCCTACGAGATCGAGGGGCTGTTCGAGCCCTTCCGCCGCTCCACCGGCAACCGGGTGGCCTCGGGCAAGAGCGCGGGCCTGGGACTGTCCATCGTCCGCTCGGTGGTGCGCGCCCACGGGGGCACCGTGAGCGTGTGGCCCCGCGCCGGGGGCGGCCTGGTCGTCACCGTCTCCTTCCCCGCCGCCGGCCGCGAGACCGCGGGCGTGTAACCGGCTGCGACCGGTCCCGGCGGCGTGATATCTATACGTGTCCGACGACACGACCACCCCGGGTCCGAGCGGCCTCCGGCGGTGGGTAAGCTCTCCCGGGCGTGAACACGCGGGGAACGCCTCCCCGCGTGGGAGTTGCCGCCGCTACCTCGTGCGATGCGCGGTCCACCCGCTGGCGTGCGCGCGGGAGGAAGCCGCGGGAATGGGTCGGAAACGTTCGGGCGTTGGGTAGCACAGTCAGGAGGCCGTGCCGGGCGCGGTGCGCGCGGCCGGGTTCGGCCAACCTCTGTCGCCATCCGGTGTGAGGACACCCGGGAGGGGTCACAGTCCTCTTACGCCGCCGGAATTTTCCGGCAGAACCGGGCACAAGATTCGGGTCTCAAGCGTTACACCCGCGCGACGAGGCAGAGAACTGAGGGGGATGGAGCAACCAGAATGGCCACCGACTACGACAGCCCGCGCAAGACCGAAGAGGACATGAGCGAGGACAGCCTGCAGGAGCTGCAGGCCCGGCGGGTCGACAAGGGCACCAGCACCATCGACGTCGACCCCGACGAGGTCGCCGAGGGCATGGAGCTGCCCGGCGCCGACCTGTCCGGCGAGGAGCTCGCGGTCCGCGTCCTCCCGCGCCAGGCCGACGAGTTCACCTGCTCGCGCTGCTTCCTCGTCCACCACCGCAGCCAGCTCGCCGAGGAGCGCAAGGGACAGCTCGTCTGCAAGGAGTGCGCCTGAAGCGGGCGCCCTTCCTCCTTGGCGCCTCGCCGGCCGGCGTGCAACGACAGCGCCGATGCGTCCCCGCCTAGGGGGCGCATCGCCTTGTTCCGGGGGGAATTCCGCCCGGTCGCGGATCGTTGGCGTCCACGACAGGGGCACGAGCGCCGCCCGAGGGCGCTCGGCGGTCCCCCGACGCTCTGGAGGAGGCCCATGCCCGGCGACCCGACCCCGGACTCTGAGCCCGACGGCCGCCCCGGCGCCGACCTGGTGCCCGCAGGGCGCGAGGACGTGGGGGAGCTCGTCGGCGCCATCGTCGCCGACGACGGCGCCGACCCGCGGCGGCGGGCCGGCCTCATCGCACGCCTGGCCCGCGCCCTGTCCCAGGGGGCGCGTGCGGCCGGGGTGCGCGGCGCGGCCGGCGGCCGCTGGCTGACCGACGTCTTCGCCGACGAGATCGCCCCGCGCATCCCCGTGCGCGACCTGGACACCCTGGCCCGCCACCACAAGGGGCTGACCGGCGACGAGCTCGCCGACATCCTGGTGCGCAACGCGGCCAACACCACCACCGCGGTCGGCGCGGCCGGAGGGGCGCTGGCCGCCGCCCAGTTCACCGCCCCTCCGCTGCTGCTGACCGCCCCCGCCCAGCTGGTGGCCGAGACGGTCGTCGTGGCGGCGGTCGAGGTCAAGCTGATCGGCGAGCTGCACGAGGTGTACGGGGCGGGCGCCACCGGGGGCGCGGTACGCCGCCACGCCGGGTACGTGCAGTCCTGGGCCTACCGGCGCGGCATCGACCCGATGTCGGCATCGGAGTCCCTCACGGCGGCGCTGGGCGCGGCGGCCAAGGTGGCGCTGCGCAAGCGCCTGATGCGGGTCCTGGGGCGCCACCTGACCACGCTCGGCCCCTACCTGACCGGAGCCGTCGCGGGCGGGGCCCTCAACCGCACGGCCACCGTCGCCCTGGCCAGGGCGGTCCGGGCGGACCTGGCGAAGACGGCCGTGGCCCGGGGGCGCCGGACCGGCGCCCTGGGAGGGGACACGGCGGCCCTGGAGTAGGGCGGAAAGGGCGGGTAGCCCGGGGCCGGAGGGTGACAGCGGGGCCCGTGCGGGCCCCGCCGCGGGGACCTCAGGCCTGGTCGAGGGCCTTGCGGGGCTGCATGCGCTTGTGGGCGGTGCGCACCGCCAGGACGCGGGCCACCTCCATGCCCACCCCGGTCAGCACGGCCCAGCCCAGGGCCTCCCCCAGTCCGACGTCGAGGGACTCGGGGTCGGTCGGCGGCTCCTTGCCGGTGGCCTGGGTCCAGGCGAAGGTCAGCGCCTTGCGGGCGGCGAAGCCGGCCGCGAGCGCTGCGACGCCGCCGACGATCTGCGCCGCGATGTCACCGTCTTTCTTAGCCATGTGGGTACCGGTCGCTCTCCATCGGTCGTTTCGGTGCGGCCAGGGCGTGCTCCTCGGGCCGCACCCTGACGCCGCCGTCGGGCCCATCCTTCCACGCGCCGCCGCGGCGGCGCCGCCCGGCGGGCGCGCGTTGTCCCACAGCGCCTCCGCAGGCCCGGAAACAAGGAGCGAGCAGGGGCTCAGAGCCAATACCATTGCCCCATGACCAACCGCTCTCGTTCCTTCCGCGTGCCCGACAAGCCCTCGCTCGACGGTATCGAGGCGAAGTGGGTAGACGTCTGGGACGAGTCCGGCGTCTACCGATTCGACCGCACCAAGAGCCGCGACGAGATCTTCTCGATCGACACCCCCCCGCCCACGGTCTCGGGGTCGCTGCACATCGGCCACGCCTTCTCCTACACCCACACCGACCTGGTCGCCCGCTTCCAGCGGATGCGCGGCAAGTCGGTCTTCTACCCGATGGGCTGGGACGACAACGGCCTGCCCACCGAGCGCCGGGTGCAGAACTACTACGGCGTGCGCTGCGACCCGTCGATCCCGTACGACCCGGACTTCACCCCGCCGGCCAAGCCCGACCCCAAGCGCCAGGTGCCCGTCTCGCGCCGCAACTTCATCGAGCTGTGCGAGCGGCTCACCGCCGAGGACGAGAAGGTCTTCGAGGGCGTGTGGCGCCGTCTGGGCCTGAGCGTGGACTGGAGCCACACCTACGCCACCATCGACGACGGGTCGCGGGCCGCCGCCCAGCGGGCGTTCCTGCGCAACCTCGCCCGCGGCGAGGCCTACATGGCCGAGGCGCCCACGCTGTGGGACGTCACCTTCCGCACCGCCGTCGCCCAGGCCGAGCTGGAGGACCGGGAGCGCACCGGGGCCTACCACAAGGTGGCCTTCCACCGCCCCGACGGCGGAACGGTGCACATCGAGACCACCCGCCCCGAGCTGATCCCGGCCTGTGTCGCCCTGGTCGCCCACCCCGACGACGAGCGCTACCGCGACCTGGTCGGCGGCACCGTCACCTCGCCGGTCTTCGGCGTGGAGGTGCCGGTCAAGGCGCACTGGCTGGCCGAGCCCGACAAGGGCACCGGCATCGCCATGATCTGCACCTTCGGCGACACCACCGACGTGACCTGGTGGCGCGAGCTCCAGCTGGAGACCCGCCCGATCGTGGGCTGGGACGGCCGCATCATCGCCGACCCGCCCGCCGGCCTGGACTCCGAGGACGCCCGCAAGTCCTACGCCGCCCTGGCCGGGGCCACCGTGCACACGGCCCGCGAGCGCATGGTCGAGATGCTGCGCGAGTCCGGCGACCTGGTCGGCGAGCCCACCCCGACCACGCGCCCGGTCAAGTTCTACGAGAAGGGCGACAAGCCGCTGGAGGTGGTCACCACCCGCCNGCGGGAGCGGCTGCTGGAGCGCGGCCGCGAGCTGCAGTGGCGCCCCGACCACATGCGCTCGCGCTACGAGCACTGGGTGGAGGGCCTCAACGGCGACTGGCTGATCAGCCGCCAGCGGTTCTTCGGCGTGCCCTTCCCGGTCTGGTACCGGCTGGACGCCGCGGGCAACCCGCGCTACGACGAGCCGATCACGCCGGACGAGGCGGCCCTGCCGGTCGACCCCAGCTCCGAGGCGCCGGCCGGGTACACCGAGGACCAGCGCGGCGAGCCCGGCGGCTTCATCGGCGACCCCGACATCATGGACACCTGGGCCACCTCCTCGCTGTCGCCGCAGATCGCCGGCGGCTGGGAGCGCGACGAGGACCTGTTCTCCCGGGTCTTCCCGATGGACCTGCGCCCCCAGGGCCAGGACATCATCCGCACCTGGCTGTTCTCCACGGTCGTGCGGGCCGACGCCGAGCACGGACGCCTGCCCTGGCGTACCGCGGCGATCTCCGGGTGGATCCTGGACCCCGACCGCAAGAAGATGTCCAAGTCCAAGGGCAACGTCGTCACCCCGATCGACCTGCTCGAGCGGTACAGCTCCGACGCCATCCGGTACTGGGCGGCCAGCGGCCGCCTGGGTACCGACACCGCCCTGGACGAGGGGCAGATGAAGGTCGGCCGCCGGCTGAGCATCAAGATCCTCAACGCGACCAAGTTCGCGCTGTCGGTCGCCGGGGAGGACGCCGCGGACCGGCCCGAGGCGGTCACCGAGCCGCTGGACCGGTCCATGCTGGCGGCCCTGGCCGACGTGGTGGAGGACGCCACCGCCGCCTTCGAGGCCTACGACCACACCCGCGCCCTGGAGCGGGCCGAGCGGTTCTTCTGGGAGTTCTGCGACGACTACCTGGAGCTGGTCAAGGCCCGCGCCTACGAGGAGGGCACCGACCAGAGCGCCTCGGCCCGCGCCGCCCTGCTCCAGGCGCTCTCGGTGATCCAGCGCCTGTTCGCCCCGTTCCTGCCGTTCACCGCCGACGAGGTGTGGTCCTGGTGGCGCGAGGGCTCGGTGCACGCCGCCCGCTGGCCGGAGGCCGACCGGGTGCGCGCCGCCGCCGGCGACGGCGACCCGGCCGTGCTGGAGGCCGCCTCGGCGGTGCTGCGCGCGGTGCGCAAGTCCAAGTCCGAGGCCAAGCTCTCGATGCGGGCCGAGGTCGAGCGGGTGGCCGTGCGCGGCGCCCACGTGGACCGCGCCCGGGTCGCCGAGGGCGACATCCGCGCCGCCGGCCGGGCCGCCGCCCTGGACTTCGAGGCCACCGGGGAGCAGGAGCTCTCCGTGGAGGTGACCCTGCCCCCGGCCGCGGAGTAGGCTCGGCGGATGTGAGCAACGACGATCCCAGTACCGGGGACGGCGGACGGGAGCCCCTGCGGGTGGCCGTCCGCCGCCTCGACCCCGATCTGCCCCTTCCCTCCTACGCCCACCCCGCGGACGCCGGTGCCGACCTGGTCAGCGCCGAGGACGTGCGGCTCGACCCCGGAGAGCGGGCCACCGTGCCCACCGGAATCGCGCTGGCGCTGCCGGAGGGGTACGCCGCGTTCGTTCACCCGCGGTCGGGGCTGGCCGCGCGGTGCGGCGTCACCCTGGTCAACGCCCCCGGCACGGTGGACGCCGGGTACCGGGGGGAGGTCAAGGTGGTGCTGATCAACACCGACGCCCGCGAGCCGGTCAAGCTGAACCGCGGCGACCGGATCGCCCAGCTGGTGATCCAGCGGGTCGAGCGCGCGGTGTTCAGCGAGGCCGACGAGCTTGACGAGTCCCCGCGCGGGCGGGGCGGGTTCGGGTCCACCGGCGGATTCACGGCCGGGCACAGATGACGGGAGAGGTGTGAGGCGTGTTCGGACGCCGCAAGAAGAGCGAGAAGACGAGCGCCGGTGCCGACACGGAGATCCCGGTCGGCGGCGCGGCTCCCGCCGAAGAGCCGGACAAGGAGGCCGACCGCCACCGCGCGCTCGGCCCCTGGGACGCCTCGGAACAGGTGCCCGAGTACCCCAGGGTCGACCTGGGGTGCCTGCGGGTCCCGGTGGGCGAGCGCACCCAGATCCGGTTCGACATGACCAAGGAGAACCGGATCATCGGGGTGAGCCTGATCGACGGCCCCTCCATGGTGCAGGTCCAGGCGTTCGCCGCCCCCAAGACCAGCGGCCTGTGGGGTGAGATGCGCGAGGAGCTCCTCGAGCAGATCACCGGGCAGGGCGGCAAGTGCGAGGAGTTCGACGGGACGTTCGGCCCCGAGCTGCGCGCGGTCGTGCCGGTGCAGGGCAAGAAGAGCGAGGACGGCCGGCAGCTGGGCCAGCCCATGCGCTTCATCGGCGTGGACGGGCCCCGCTGGGTGCTGCGCGGGGTGATCCGCGGCGAGGGCGCGGTCAAACCCGAGGTCATGGCCGCGGTCGAAGAGGTCTTCCAGAAGATCGTGGTGGTGCGCGGGGAGGACCCGGTGCCGCCGCGGGAGATGCTCAAGATCACCGTGCCCAAGGAGATCCAGGAGCAGATCAAGGCCCAGCAGGACAAGCGCGCGGCGCAGGAGCGCGCGGCGCGGGCGACGGAGGGGGAGGCCCCGCAGGCCCCCGCCCCGGAGGACGGCGGCGCGGCCGTCTCCGACGAGTCGGCCCGCAAGGCCTAGGGTGTGCCGGGGCCCGGTGCGGCCCCTGGACGTGGAGAGGCGCCCCGAGGGGCGCCTTTTCCATGTCGGCCGCCGGTCGTGCCGGCCGCCGCCTCAGCCCTCGGCGGGGCCCGGGTCCTCGGGGCTGGTGATGCCGCCCATGAACAGGGCCGCGCAGCGGCGGCGCAGGACGAAGGAGAAGGGCCGGTCGGCGGTGAACTCCTCGGGCCGGGGCGGCGGCGCCAACGAGGCCACGCGCATCACGACCGCCGTCGCGGCGGCGCCCTCGGCGCCCTTCTCGTCCACGCGCAGGCGCGCCTGGTGCACCACCTCGTCGATGAGCAGGCGGCGGTCGACGATGCCCGACAGGTCGCTGTCCGGGGTGAAGACGGTCGGCGCGCCCGCCGCCGACAGCGGCGAGGACAGCAGGGCCCGCCCGGTGATCTCGAAGCGCGGCAGCGCCAGGCGGACCCTGGCCTCCCTGGCCTTGCCGTAGAGGCGTTCCAGGACGCGGGGCGGGGGCAGCGGCGCCTGGCCGGCGTCGTCGGCGTCCTCGGGGGGCAGCAGCAGGTCCAGGAACAGCTCCTCGCCGCCGGCCAGGGTGGCCATGGCCCAGCCGTCCGACCGGGCGAAGGCCAAGTCGGCGCTGCGGCGCATCATGGCGGTGTCGTAGGTGCCCCGGGGCGCGTGGAAGGGGGCGGGCGCGGTCTGCTCGGGGGCGAACGGCTCGGCCCAGACCACTCGGGTCCACAGGGCGTTGAGCAGCATGGCCTGGGTCGAGCCCTGCACGTCGCCCGGCTGGAGCAGTTCGGGGATCAGGCCGCGGGTGAGGTCGGCGACCTCGGTGTTGGCGGCCTTGCGCACGCCTTCGGGGTCCCCGGCGAAATCGGCGGTGCGCACCGAGGAGGAGCGGCGCCCGGCCAGGCGCGCGGCGAAGGCGGGGTCGACCCTCAGGTCCTCGCGCACCCACAGCGAGGTGGCCGACTCCAGCTCCGGCGCGCCGGCGGCGCCGGGCTCCAGCGCCTCGGCCAGGGCGTCCAGGTGCGCCGAGAGCCCCTTGCCCAGCAGCGCCTCCAGCTCCGCGCGGGTGCGGCCGCGCGCCCCGGTGGCCACCATGCCCAGGGCCTCGCCGACGGAGAAGGGCGACCAGACGCGCGAGGCGCCGCGCAGACGGGAGTCGAGGGCGAGTGCGAAGGAGAGGTGGTCGGGGTGGAGCGGGGCGCGGCGGGCCATGCGCTGCCTCCAGGAGGGCGGCCGGGACGTGGTCTGCGGCCCACAGTAGGCGGCGGGCGGCGCGGTGTCACCGGGCCCGCGGGCGCGTGAGGAGGCCGACGGAACGGAGGATCCCGGGGAATCGGGGCCGGGAACCCGGGCGTTCGCGCCGCGCGTTGCCCTAGGGTGGGGTGGCGACGAGCAGCAGTTTCGCGGGACGGGCGGGAGCCGTATGACCGAGCAGCAGCGGGCGGTTGACGACGCCGGACAGGCGCAGGCCGAGGAGTCCGCCCCCGCCGGGGACGGGGGCGCCCCGACGGGGGCGGCGGGCGGTGCGGCCCGCGAGGAGGTCTCCGAGCGCACGGTCGAGGCGGTCGTCAGGGCCCAGCTGTCCAAGGCGCTCGGCGGCAAGCGCGGGATGGTGGAGGCGGCGGTGCCCACCCTCACCTTCACCGTCGCCTACCTCGCCACCCAGGAGCTCCGGCTCGCCCTGGGGCTGGGCATCGGCACGGCCCTGGTGCTGGCCGCGGTGCGGCTGGCGCAGCGCTCGTCGCTGCAGTTCGTCTTCAACAGCGTCTTCGGCATCGGCATCGCCGCGGTGTTCGCCCTGCGCAGCGGGGACGCCGAGGACTTCGCGCTGCCGGGCATCATCTACAACGCGGTCTACGCCGCCGTGCTGATGCTGAGCATCATCGCCCGCTGGCCGGCGGTGGGCCTGCTGATCGGGGCGGTCACCGGCGACCCGACGGGGTGGCGCCGCAACAGCGCGGTGGTGCGCCTGAGCTCCCGGCTGACCTGGCTGCTGGTCCTGCCGTGCGTGGTGCGGGTGGCGGTGCAGCTGCCCCTGTGGGCGGCGGAGAAGTACGACGTCGCGAACACCTTCGCGTTCCTGGGCGTCGCGAAGATCGCCATGGGGTGGCCGCTCCAGGTGGCGGCGCTGGCGGCCATGGTCTGGATCCTGGCCCGCGGCCGCACCCCGATGGGGGACGGCACCGGCATCGCCCCCGCCGACGACGCGGACCGCACGCGCGACTGAAGGGCGGCCCGCGGCCCCGGCCCGCTCAGGGCCGGTGCCGGGACGCGGGCGGGCCGGGCTCGGACCGGGCGATCGTCGGGGTGCGCGGAGGCGTAACCGCCGGATGCGCGCTTGAGCGATGGTGAGCGCACCGGCACCAGGACCGGGAGCCCGGCGCACCGGCGTCCGTCGCACTCCGACCGGCACGACCGGCACGACCGGCAGGGCCCGGTCCGCCTTTCCCGCCGCGGCCCCCGGGCGTTCCTTCGTGCGTCGCTGGTGCGTCAGCGGACCCCTGTCGGTACCCAACGACGACGCTCCCCGGAGGGGACTCCGGGGAGCGATCGGTCGAGAGCGTCGACGGGAGCGGGACTACGCCCGCTTGCCCTTCTTCACCAGCAGGGCCATGCACTCCACATGGTGGGTCATGGGGAAGGCGTCGAAGGCCCGCAGGTTCTGCAGCTCGAAGCCGTTCTCCTCGAAGGTGGCCAGGTCGCGGGCGAGGGTGGCCGGGTCGCAGGACACGTACGCCACGCGCTTGAGGCGCATGGCGGCCAGGGCCTTGACCACGTCGCGGCCGGCGCCGGCGCGGGGCGGGTCCAGGACCGCGATGTCGGCGCGCAGGTCGGACCACTCGCGCAGGTGTCCCTCGACGTCGCCGCCCTCGATGCGCACGTGCGGGAGGTCCTGCAGGTTGTGCTCGGCGTCGCGGACCGCCTCGCGGCCGCCCTCCACGCCGAGCACGCGGCCCTCCTCGCCGACCGCCTCGCCCAGCGCCCCGGCGAACAGCCCGGCGCCGCAGTACAGGTCCAGCGCGGTCTGGCCCGGCTCCGGCTCCAGCGCCCCCAGTACGGCCTCGACCAGGGTGTCGGCGGCTGCCGGGTGCACCTGCCAGAAGCCGCCCGCCGAGACCCGCCACTCGCGGCCTGCCGCCGTCTCGCGCATGCCCTTCTTGCCGCGCACCGCCTGGGTGCGGCCGCCCTTGAGGCGGCGCAGCACCGCCGCGGACGCCTCGGGGCGGGGCAGCTCGGGCAGGCGGGACGAGCGCGGGGCCGCGATCAGCGCGCGGTTGCCCCCGGTGGAGGCCACCGCCTCCAGCTCCGCCACCCCGGCCCAGCGCAGCCGGGTCACGCCCAGCGCCTCGACCTCGGGGTGGGCGATGCGGCAGGAGTCGATCGGCTCGATCTCGTGGGAGCGGTGGCGGCGCAGCCCGGCGCGGCCCTCCTCGTCCACGGCGTAGCGCACGCGGGTGCGCCAGCCCAGGCCGTCGGGGGTGCCGGGCAGCTCCTCGACGTCCACCTCGCGCTCGATGCCGGCGATGCGGCGCAGCTGGTCGGCCACGACCTGCCCCTTGATGCGGCGCTGGGCCTCCAGCGAGGCGTGCTGCCAGTCGCAGCCCCCGCACAGCCCCGGGCCGGCGTAGGGGCAGGGCGCCTCCACCCGGTCGGGCGAGGCCTCCAGCACCTCCACCGCCTCGGCACGTAGGAAGCGCTTGGTCTCCTCGGTGACGCGGGCGGTGACGAGCTCGCCGGGCAGTGCGTGCCGCACGAAGACCACCAGCTCGTCGTGGCGCCCCACGCACCACCCGCCGTGGGCGACGCCGTGCAGGCGCACCTGGATGCGGGATCCGACGCGGCTGCGCGTTGGGGAAGCGGGCACGGTAAGGGCACCTCCGGGGAGCGGGGATCGTTCGGGCATCGCGCGGGTGACCGGTTCGAAGCCACCGCCCATCTGCGGCAACTCTAGCCGACCGCGCGCGGGGCGCGCGCCGCGCCGAGCGGCGGGCCGCACGGGTGTAGCGTCGCCTGCGTCCCGTCCGGACCGACCGCCAGGAGAGGGCACCGGCATGCACATCGTGATTCTGGGATGCGGGCGCGTGGGGTCCACCCTCGCCCACACGCTGGAGGACATGGGCCACACGGTCGCCGTGATCGACCGCGACCCCGAGGCCTTCCGGCGGCTGCGCCCCGGCACCGCCGGCGCCGCCGTGCCGGGCCTGGGCCACGACCGCGACGTGCTGGTCAAGGCCGGCA
This sequence comes from Nocardiopsis halophila DSM 44494, assembly GCF_000341245.1. Taxonomy (GTDB): domain Bacteria; phylum Actinomycetota; class Actinomycetes; order Streptosporangiales; family Streptosporangiaceae; genus Nocardiopsis_A; species Nocardiopsis_A halophila. The sequence goes on along the minus strand of NZ_ANAD01000180.1, from coordinate 5,585 downwards.
TCGAGGAGGCCTCGGCGTTCGCCGCGGTGAGCAGCGGTGACAACTCCAACATCATCGCCGCGCGGGTGGCCCTGGAGACCTTCGGCGTGCGGCACGTGGTGGCCCGCATCTACGACCCCCGGCGGGCCCAGGTCTACCAGCGGCTGGGCATCCCCACGGTGGGCACGGTGCACTGGACGGCCGAGACGATCCTGCGGCGGCTGGTGCCCGGCTCCGACGGCCTGGACCTGGGGCCGCTGTGGCGCGACCCCTCGGGCACCCTGGCCATGACCGAGGCCCCGCTTCCGCAGTCCTGGTACGGCAGGCGGGTGGAGCACCTGGAGTCGGCGCTGCCGCTGCGCGTGGCCTACCTGGTGCGCGGCGGCGAGCTGGTGCTGCCGCGCGGGGACGAGGCGCTGCGGGCCGGGGACGTGCTGCACGTGCTGGCGCGGGTGGGCGATCTGGAGACGGTGCAGGAGCGCCTGTCGGAAGAGGAGGCCTGAGGATGCGGATCGCGATCGCGGGCGCGGGAGCCGTGGGGCGCTCCATCGCCGCCGAGATGTGCGCGGGGGGCCACGAGGTGCTGCTGATCGACCGCAGCGCCCGGGCCATCGACGTGGACGACCTGCCGGGCGCCGAGTGGCTGCTGGCCGACGCCTGCGAGCTGGCCTCGCTGGACAGCGCGCGGCTGGAGGAGTTCGACGCGGCCGTCGCGGCCAGCGGCGACGACAAGGTCAACCTGGTGTTCTCGCTGCTGGCCAAGACCGAGTTCGCGGTGCCGCGGGTGATCGCCCGGGTCAACGACCCGCGGGACGAGTGGCTGTTCACCCCGGCGTGGGGCGTGGACGAGGCGGTGTCCACGCCGCGGCTGATGGTGTCGCTGATCGAGGCGCCCGCCTCCGGCGCGGGGGACGGCGCGGACCCGGACGGCGGCGGTCCGGACGGGTCCGAGGCGATCGGCCCGGCCTCGGGCGAGACGGATCTGCTGGAGTTCACCCTGGGCGCGGGGTCGCCGTTCGCCGGCGGGCAGGCGGGCGCGCTCACGGCGCGGCTGCCCGAGGGCATCGTGCTGGTGGCGGTCGTGCGGGCGGGGGCGGTGGTCGCGCCGTCGGCGGCGACCGACCTGCGTGCGGGGGACGAGCTGGTGTTCCTGAGCAGTGCGCCGTCCGTCGCCGAACTGGAGGAGCTGCTGGCCCCGGAGGGCGACCGCTCGGCGTGAGGAGGAGTCCCCGCCCGCGCCGAGGCGCGGGCGGGGCGAGCGGAAGGGCGCGGGACGTCGGCGCCCCGGTCCGGCGCGGTCCCCGGGGCAGGGGCCCGCGCCCGCGCATCCTCGGGAGGCCTCGGGGCCGGACGCCTCCGGCTCAGACCACGGACCCGGACCGGGGCGGCGCCCCGACCGCGGGGCAGGGGCCCCGGTCAGGTGCAGGGCGGGGTTTCGATGAGCTCGACGCCCATCTCGTCCTCCGGCGAGAACCACTCCTGTTCCTGCTCGTCCACGGTGAACCGTCCCGTGTCCAGCAGGTCCACGGCCTCGGCCATGTGCTGCTGGGTGATCTCCAGGTCCAGCAGGGGGGCGACCGCCTCCACACCGGACGAGGGGTCCACCAGCCTCTCCCAGTGCTCGTCGAGGGCCGCGGCGACCTCCTCGTCCGGCCGGTCCAGCATGGCCAGCGCGGTCGCCACGTCCGCCCCCGAGGGGCGCCTGAGGTCCAGCGGGAGGTACTGCCGCAGCACGGACGGCCCGTCGTCGGCGTCGACCCCCTGCACGACCAGCCACAGCAACAGCGGGTAGCGCGCCTGGCCGTGCAGGGTGCACGGTGTCTGCGCCAGGGTCTGCGGCGCGTCCACCGCCGCGACCGCGATCTTCTCGGCCAGGAGCAGGGCGGACCAGTCGGAGGCGGGGTCCCACGCGGGGTCGGGGACGGCCGTCCCGTTCCGGAGCAGCTGCGCCCGGTCCGTGGCAGGGGCCCTTCCGGCGTACGTGCCCTGCTCGACGGTGGGCAGGCGTCCGTGCGCCCGTTCGGGAACCGCCGCGGCCACCGGCTCCGCGGTGCGCTGCCAGTAGGGGAACCACGACTCGTAGGTCTCGTACCCGCAGTACTCCAGGATCAGCCGCTCGCAGACGCGCTCGGGGACCGGCCCCATGTCGGCCGTCCACCGGCCCTCCATCAGGGACTGCTGGGTGCGCCGCTCGATCCCTTCGAGCCCGGCGTAGGCGCCCAGCGTCCCCGCGGCGAAGACCGCGGTCGCAGCGGTGGCGGCCAGGCGCGGGCGCCCGCGGCGCCGCTCGGCGCGCACCAGCGCCAGTGCGCAGCAGCCCGCGAACAGCAGCGCCAGGAAGGCCAGGTGTCCCGGGACCTTCCCCCACAGGCCCGGGGCGTAGGAGCCGGCGGGCAGGAGGAGTTCCGCGGCCAGCCCGAAGGCGCCCTCGACCATGCCCCGGCCCGGGATCCGGGGGGTTTCGAACGCCAGCGTCCAGGTCAGCCGGTAGGTCGGGAAGACGGCCAGGAGCAGCAGCGGGAGCGTCCAGGAGGGGGTCCACATCCCCAGCGCCACGCCCCCGGCGGCCGCGGCGGCGCCGATGCCCGGGGCGATGGCCAGCGCCGCGGGGCTCAGCACCCCCGCGATCTCCATGTCCGACCACGGGCGCAGCGCGACGAGGCCGCTCGGGACCGTGGCGAGCGCGCCCACCGCGGCCGCCGATGCCAGCAGCGCCGCCAGGCGCAGGCGGGGCGGCAGGGGGAGCGAGGCGGCGCCGCCGTAGCGGCGCTCCCGGGATCCGGGGAAGAACGCCGTGATGAACGCCCCGAACGCGGGGTAGGGGGCGCTGTCGATGGCCGAGTCCACGATCCCGCCCCAGTCCAGCAGGGCGTGGTCGGACCGGGTGGACCACAGGTTCCAGAGCCCGACGGCCACGGCGGCCAGGAGCACCGGGTTGCGCAGCATCCGCAGGGACTCCAGGCGCACGAGCGCGGCGAAGGCCCGCACCCTCATCGGTGCTCCATGGTGAAGAGCAGGTAGCCGTCCTCCAGGGTCGGCTCCACCGGGTGCGCCTCGCCGGCGCCCGCGGGCGGTGCGGCCGCCTCAGGGGTGAGCACCCGGTAGCGCCCGTCCGGTTCGCGCCAGGCGGTCGCCGCCCCCGCGGGCCGCCGCGGCGCCGACCAGACGCGTCCGCGGGCGTGCGCGGTCAGCTCCTCGGGCGTGCCGTCGAAGGCCGGCCGCCCGGCGTCCAGCACCAGCACCCGGGCGCACAGCGCGCTCACGTCCTCGATCTGGTGGGTGGACAGCAGCGCGCCGCGGTCGCGGGTGAACTCCGAGACCAGGTCGCGGAAGCGGATGCGCTGCTCGGGGTCGAGCCCGATGGTGGGCTCGTCGAGCAGGAGCAGCCGGGGCTCGCCCAGCAGCGCGCAGGCCAGGGCCAGGCGCTGGCGCATGCCGCCGGACAGCCGGCGCACCCGGCTGTGCCGCCGGCCGTACAGCCCGACCGCGTCCAGCACCCGCCGCACCTCCTCGTGCCGGGCCCGGCGCCCGCCGAGCTCCTTGAGCACGGCGATGTAGTCGACCAGGGAGAAGGCGGTGAAGTGCGGGTAGNGGGGGCGGTTAGCCGATGCCGCGCCGGATGGCGGTGCGCCCGGCGGCGGTGGCCGGCGAGGCGCCCAGCACGCGCAGCTCGCCGTCGCCGGGGTCCAGGTCGGTGGCCAGGCAGCGCAGCAGGGTGGTCTTGCCCGCCCCGTTGCGGCCCAGCAGCCCGGTCACCCCCGGGCCGATGTCCAGGTCGACCCCGCGCAGGGCCGGGCGCAGGCCGTAGCGCTTGGACAGGCCGCGCGCGGTGGCCAGCGGCTCGCCGTCGGCGTCCGGTCCGCCCGGACCGGGGCGCGGCAGGGGGCGGTGGGATCCGTTCACGGCGGTCACGGGCGCCTCGCACGAACGACGGGGTAGGCGGCCAGCAGGGCGGCCAGGGCGAGTGCCCAGCAGATCTGGGCGGTGGGGCCGAAGAGGTGGACGGTGTTCCAGGTCTGCACCGCCTGCGCTCCGGCGAGCAGGGCCAGCCAGGCCCCGGCCAGCAGGGAGCTGGACAGGCCCAGTGGTATCCACCGGGCCAGCGCCAGCGAGGCCGCCACCAGGGTGAGCGAGGGCAGCAGCCAGGCGGCGGGCGCCCAGGCCGGGCCGAAGGAGGGCAGCAGCAGGGCGGCGCCCGCGCACAGCGTGACCGCCGGCCCCAGGACCGCGACGGCGCGCAGGAACAGCAGCCGCTGGCCGCCCATCGGGGTGGTGGAGGTGAAGGCGTGCGCCGGGTCGACGCCGCGGCCGTAGGCCAGGGCGACCCCGGCCAGGGGCAGTACCGGTGCCAGGTACAGGAAGAGCAGGGCGCCCCCGCGCATCGTGTGCGCCGCGAACAGGGCGCAGGCCAGGACGGCGACGGTCGCCGCGAGCCAGGCCCGGTAGAGGCGCGGGGTGGCGGCCAGCAGGCGGGCCTTGTCCTCGCCCACGCCCGCGGCGCTCAGCAGCCGCTCCAGCGGGCCGCGGCGCGGCCGGTCCACGATGTCGCGCAGCTCGGCCCAGCCCGCCCGCAGCCAGTCCTCGTCCACGGGCAGGGCGGCGCGGCACCGCGGGCAGTGCATCAGGTGGGCCTCCGCCGACATGGCGGCGACCTCGTCCGCGCGCCCCTGTGCGTATTCGTGCACTTGGTCCGGTGACAGGTGCCAGGTCATACCAGCTGCTCCCGGAGTCGGGCCTTGGCCCGCATGACGCGGGTCTTGACGGTGCCCTCGGGCACGCCGAGCAGTTGCGCGGCCTCGCGGACGGTCAGCCCGTCCAGCACGGTGGCCTGTATGGCCGTGCGCAGCTCGGGGGAGAGGGAGTCCAGGGCCTGGCCGAGCGGGCCGTGCTCCACGCGGGTGAGGACCAGGTCCTCGGCCGAGGCGTCGCCGATGGTCTCGTAGGGGGCGGGGTCGGCGTCGGCGATCCACTGGTTGGCGCGCCGGCGCAGCTGGGAGATGAGCTGTCGGATGGCGATGGTCCAGATCCAGGCGCCGGCGTCGCCGTCGGCGCTGCGGGGCGTGAAGCTCTCGGCGTTCCTCCACACGGCCAGGAAGGTCTCCTGCAGGGCGGCGTCCACCAGGTCCGAGTCGGAGCAGCGGTAGCGCAGCCGGGCCCGCAGCCAGGGGGCGTGCCGGCGGTGGAGCACCTCCAGCGCCCCGGACGCCCCGCCGGCGACGGCCGCGATGAGGGCGGCGTCGGTCCCGTCGGGGTCGTAGTCGGGCGGGCGTCGGGTGCGTCTGAACAGCTTCACGGGGTTCCTATCGCGGCCGGAGGGCGGTGCGGTTCGGCCGGCGCGCATGACGATACCGGGGCATTTCGGGCGCAGGGGTGGTCAGGGGCCCCTTGGTGTCGATCGGTTGTTGCAACGAGGCGGCCGTTGAGGGCCTCGGCGGGGGTGCGGTAGCCCGGGGTCTTGCTGGGCCGGTTGTTGAGCAGGTCCTGCACCCGCGCCAGCTCCTGGGCCCTCACCTCGTTGAAGTCGGTGACGCCTTTGGGGAAGTAGTCGCGCACCAGCCGGTCGGTGTTCTCGTTGGTGCCGTGCTGCCAGGGCGCCGATCTGCTCG
>NZ_ANAD01000179.1 GCF_000341245.1 Nocardiopsis halophila DSM 44494 | reverse complement strand
AAGTCGGTGACGCCTTTGGGGAAGTAGTCGCGCCCCAGCCGGTCGGTGTTCTCGTTGGTGCCGTGCTGCCAGGGCGCCGATCTGCTCGGACAGGGCCGCGCTCGCGGCGGGGGTGGTGTCGATCGGTCGTTGCAACGGGGCGGCCGCTGAGGGCGACGGCTCCTGTGCCGGCGCATCCGCCGACACACGGTCGACATCGGTGACGCCCGTGGGGGGAGTAGTCGCGCACCGCGCGGTGTAGTCGGCCGGGCCGGCGAGGGCGCCTCCGAGGGGCCGGACCGCAGCCGCCTTCGGATGCCCGGTCGGCGCCCCGTCCGTCGACAGACGGCCGAACGCCCCCACCGATGGCGGCCACGGCCGCCGAAAGCCGCACCGCTCCAGCGGACGCCGTCACGGATCACGCCTCCCGGGGCGTGTGGCGTCGCACGTCAGTCGAGCACGAGGGCCCAGCACAGGCCGTCCTCGGCAGCGGTCGGAGCCTCGGGGTCGGGCACCGGCGCGGCGTCCGGCCCCTCCGGCGGGGTCAATGCGGAACAGGCCTCCTCCCCGCCCGGCAGTGCGGCGGCCGGGCCGCAGTCGAGCAGGGCGGGCTCCTCCTCGTCGGGGTGCTCCTGCGCCTCCGGCCCGACGGAGAGCACGAGCGCGTCCTCCGCCGCCGCGGCCTCCTCGGGCGGAACCGGGGCGGAGCCGGGGTCCTGGCACGCGACCATGACGGCCCCGTCCCCGACGTCGGGGACGGCCGTGTCGGCCGCGGCCCCTCCGGCCGACAGCAGTGCGGCCGCCGCGGCGGCGGTGGAGAGGGCGGCGGCCATTGAGCGTTCGACGGGCATTGACATCCTCCGGATGCGGGTAGGGGGCGGTTCAGGGCGGTCAACGCCGTCCGCGCGCACGGCGGTTCGTCCGGTTCGCGGCTGTGGCCGGGAACGGCCAGGAGAACACCGGATGAGAACCGTGGAGGGCGCGCGGCGCGTTACCCGGTCGGCCGCAAGAGGGGAACAATGGGGCGTATGCGCTTGAGGATTTTCACCGAGCCGCAGCAGGGCGCCTCCTACGACACCCTGCTGGCGGTCGCCAAGGCCGCGGAAGACCTGCGGTTCGACGCTTTCTTCCGCTCCGACCACTACCTGAAGATGGGCGACGTGGACGGCCTGCCGGGCCCCACCGACGCCTGGATCACCCTGGCCGGGCTGGCCCGGGAGACCTCCCGGATCCGCCTGGGCACCCTGATGACGGCGGCGACGTTCCGCCACCCCGGCCCGCTGGCGATCAGCGTGGCCCAGGTCGACCGGATGAGCGGCGGCCGGGTGGAGTTCGGCTTCGGCGCCGGCTGGTACGAGGCCGAGCACGCCGCCTACGGCATCCCCTTCCCCGCCTCGGCGCGCGAGCGGTTCGACCGCTACGAGGAGCAGCTGGACGTCATCACGGGGCTGTGGTCCACCCCCGTGGGGGAGTCCTTCCGCTATGAGGGCCGCCACTACCGGCTCACCGACGCCCCCGCCCTGCCCAAGCCCGTGCAGGCGCCGCGCCCGCCGGTGCTGATCGGCGGCACCGGCCCCAAGCGCACCCCGCGCCTGGCGGCCGCGCACGCCGACGAGTACAACGTGCCCTTCTCCTCGGCCGAGGAGACCGCCGCGGCGTTCGGCCGCACCCGGGACGCGGTCCGGGCCGCCGGGCGCACCGCCCCGATGGTCTACTCCGCGGCCCAGGTGCTGTGCTGCGGCGCCGACGACGCCGAGGTGGCGCGGCGCGCCGCTGCGATCGGCCGGGACGTGGACGAGCTCAAGGCCAACGGGCTGGCCGGGACCCCGGCCGAGGTGGCCGACAAGATCGGCCGGTTCGCCGAGGCCGGCGCCGAGCGGATGTACCTTCAGGTCCTGGACCTGTCCGACCTGGACCACCTGGAGCTGGTGGCCGACAAGGTCATGCCGCAGCTGGGCTGAGGCCCGGCGCGCGGCGGGCGGGGCGGCCGGGGACCCGCCCCGCCCAGATAACTTGATATCGAGATATCGGTTCGATACCTTGATGTCGAGATAACCGTCGCACGGCTCACCGGACGTGTGAGGTCGCTCGCCTCCGCGGCGGGCGCGGCCGCGGCGACGCCTGGGCCCCGCGCCGCCGGCGGGGGCGCGGCCCGGCGCGTCGGCGCCGGTGGGACGGGGTGTTTCGGAGGGGCCCGAGGCGACCACGCCTCCGCTCGCGGGGCGCGCGGCCAAGGGCGGCCTCAGTGATCTCCCGGCCCTCCCGTGCGGGAGGATGGGCGGGAGAAAGTGGCGAGATCAGGAGGCAGAATCCGTGTCCGCGAACAGCTTCGGCAGCCGTGACACGCTCAGTGTCGGCGGCGAGTCGTACGAGATCTTCCGTCTGGACGCCGTCAAGGGCTCCGGGCGGCTTCCCTACAGCCTGAAGGTTCTCCTGGAGAACCTCCTGCGCACCGAGGACGGGGCCAACGTCACCGCCGAGCACATCCGCGCGCTCGGCGAGTGGGACCCCAAGGCCAGGCCGAGCCAGGAGATCCAGTTCACCCCGGCCCGGGTGATCATGCAGGACTTCACCGGCGTGCCCTGCGTCGTCGACCTGGCGACCATGCGCGAGGCCGTCGAGGAGATGGGCGGCGACACCGACAAGGTCAACCCGCTGGCCCCGGCCGAGCTGGTGATCGACCACTCCGTCGTCGTCGACTTCTTCGGCCACCACGACTCCTTCGAGCGCAACGTCGAGGTCGAGTACCAGCGCAACGGCGAGCGCTACAAGTTCCTGCGCTGGGGCCAGACCGCCTTCGACGAGTTCAAGGTCGTCCCGCCCGGCACCGGCATCGTGCACCAGGCCAACATCGAGCACCTGGCCCGGGTCACCATGAACCGCAACGGCCAGGCCTACCCCGACACCTGCGTGGGCACCGACTCCCACACCACGATGCAGAACGGCCTGGGCATCCTGGGCTGGGGCGTCGGCGGCATCGAGGCCGAGGCCGCCATGCTCGGCCAGCCGATCTCCATGCTCATCCCGCGGGTGGTCGGCTTCAAGCTCACCGGCCGGCTCAACCCCGGCACCACCGCCACCGACCTGGTGCTCACCATCACTGAGATGCTCCGCGAGCACGGCGTGGTCGGCAAGTTCGTCGAGTTCTACGGCGAGGGCGTGGCCTCGGTGCCGCTGGCCAACCGCGCCACCATCGGCAACATGAGCCCGGAGTTCGGCTCCACCGCGGCGATCTTCCCGATCGACGAGGAGACCCTGCGGTACATGCGGCTCACCGGCCGCCCCGAGGCCCAGACCGCGCTGGTCGAGGCCTATGCCAAGGAGCAGGGCCTGTGGCTGGACCCGGCGCACGAGCCGGAGTTCTCCGAGTACCTGGAGCTGGACCTGGGCGACGTCGTGCCGTCCATCGCCGGCCCCAAGCGCCCGCAGGATCGCATCTCGCTGTCGGAGGCCAAGCACACCTGGCGCCGCGACGTGCAGAACTACGTCGACGACGCCACCGACGAGGCGGGCGATGAGTCCTTCCCGGCCTCCGACGCCCCCGCGCAGGCGGCCAACGGCCGTCCGCACAAGGCGGTCAAGGTCACCATGGCCGACGGCACCGAGACCGAGCTGGACCACGGCGCCGTGGTGATCGCCGCGATCACCTCCTGCACCAACACCTCCAACCCCTCGGTCATGCTGGGCGCCGCCCTGCTGGCCAAGAAGGCGGTGGAGCGCGGCCTGAACCGCAAGCCCTGGGTCAAGACCTCGCTGGCGCCCGGCTCCAAGGTCGTCACCGACTACTTCGAGCGCTCGGGCCTGACCCCCTACCTGGACAAGCTCGGCTTCAACCTGGTCGGGTACGGCTGCACCACCTGCATCGGCAACTCCGGCCCGCTGCCGGAGGAGATCTCCAAGGCGGTGCAGGACGGGGACCTGGCGGTCACCTCGGTGCTCTCGGGCAACCGCAACTTCGAGGGCCGCATCAACCCCGACGTCAAGATGAACTACCTGGCCTCCCCGCCGCTGGTGGTGGCCTACGCCCTGGCCGGGTCCATGGACGTGGACATCACCACCGAGCCGCTGGGCACCGACAGCGAGGGCGAGCCGGTCTACCTGAGCGAGATCTGGCCCTCGCCGGAGGAGATCCAGGAGGTCATCGACACCGCGATCGCCTCGGACATGTACACCTCGGCCTACTCCGACGTGTTCGCTGGCGACGACCGGTGGCGCTCGCTGCCCACGCCGACCGGCAGCACCTTCGAGTGGGATGCCGAGTCCACCTACGTGCGCAAGCCCCCGTACTTCGAGGGCATGGGCGCCACCCCGGAGCCGGTCACCGACATCTCCGGCGCCCGCGTGCTGGCCAAGCTGGGCGACTCGGTCACCACCGACCACATCTCCCCGGCCGGCGCCATCAAGCCGGGCACCCCGGCCGCGCAGTACCTGGAGGAGAACGGGGTCCAGCGCAAGGACTTCAACTCCTACGGGTCGCGCCGCGGCAACCACGAGGTGATGATCCGCGGCACCTTCGCCAACATCCGCCTGCGCAACCAGATCGCGCCGGGCACCGAAGGCGGCTACACCCGCGACTTCACCCAGGCCGAGAACGCCGCCGACGCGCCGGTGACGTTCATCTACGACGCCGCGCAGAACTACGCCGCGCAGGGCACCCCGCTGGTGGTGCTGGGCGGCAAGGAGTACGGCTCGGGCTCCTCGCGCGACTGGGCCGCCAAGGGCACCCGCCTGCTGGGCGTGCGCGCGGTCATCGCCGACTCCTTCGAGCGCATCCACCGCTCGAACCTGATCGGCATGGGCGTGCTGCCGCTGCAGTTCCCGGAGGGGCGCTCGGCCGACGACCTGGGGCTGACTGGTGAGGAGGCCTTCTCCATCTCCGGCATCACCGAGCTCAACGAGGGCCGCATCCCCTCCACGGTGAAGGTGACCACCGACACCGGCGTCGAGTTCGACGCCGTGGTGCGCATCGACACCCCCGGGGAGGCCGACTACTACCGCAACGGCGGCATCCTCCAGTTCGTGCTGCGCCAGCTGATGCAGAAGTAGCCCGCAGGGCCGGGGCGCGCCCCGGCCCGCGCCACAGGCCTCCGGCCCGCCCGCGGGCCGGTCGCCCGGGACCGGTGACCCCGCCCGGGGACAAGGAGGTGAGGGCCGCCGCCGTCCAGGAGACGGCGGCGGCCCTGTCGTATGCGGCCCGCCGGATGCGGCCCTGTCGGCCCCGCGGCGGCGCCGCCGGCGGCCGCCCGGGATGGGGCGGTATGCGCGGATGCCCAGGTGAGCGGTAGTGTCGGCGCATGCACGACATCCCCCGGTGCTTTTCCGGGGCCGCGCGGATCCTCGCGGCGGCCCTGATCACCGTGCTCCCGCTCCTCGCCGCGCACCCGGCGTCCGCCGACGCGCCCCCCGACCCGCCCACCCCGGCCGCCCACCTGGCCGGGCTGCTGGAGGACGAGCCCGAGGGGGAGGCGGTCGTCGTCAGCGACCTGCTCGCCGGGGCCTACGACACCCACGAGCTGGGCGAGCGGGTGAGCGCGGAGTTCGCCCGGCTGGACACCCCCTTCCACGTCGTCGTCACCCCGCCGATGTCCACGGCCGTCGAGGGCGACGACCTCGTCGCCGCCCTGCGGGACCGGATCGGCGAGGACGGGGTGTACGTCCACGTCTCCGAAGGCCGGACCTCGGTCGCCACGGCGGCCACCCCCGGCGTGCGGCTGCCCGTCGACGACGCCGAGTACCTCCTGCTCATCGACGAGGACCTGGACTACGACTCCTCCCCGGCGCTGATCGCCGAGCGCTACGTCGACGCCCTGCTCGACCCGGAGGTGGAGCGCAAGGCCGACGAGGCCCGGGAGGCCCATCTGGAGGCGGCCGAGCAGGACGGCGACGACCGGTCCCCCTCCGGGGAAGAGGACTCGGCCTTCGCGGACTTCCTGGACGGCCTGCGGCCCGACGACCCGACGGGCCTGGGCAACCTGGGGTTCCTGGCGGCGACCGCGGCCGGGGCGGTCCTGGGCGCGGGCGGCCTCGCGGTCTACTCGCGCCTCCGGAAGGGGCGGCCGGTCCTGACCGCGCTGGTGTACGGCGTCGCAGCGGTGTCCGTGCTCGCGGCGGCCGGGCTCTACGCGGCCTGGAACCCGCTCGCGCCCTCCGAGGAGGCCGGCGCCGACGAGCAGGAGGAGGCCCCCGAACAGGTACCGCCCGAGGAGGCCCTGGCGGAACCGCCGTACGTCGCCGAGACCGTCCGGGTGGACCGGGTCGCCGCGGAGATGGAGGACGGCGGCATCCCCGTCGACCCGCTCTGGTCCGGCGAGCGCGGCGACCTCGCCGGTCTCCGGGAGCGGGCCGCCGAGGCCCCCGTCCCGGTGTACATGGCCTCGGTCATCAGCGCCGATTCCGACGAGTCCGGCGGCGACACCGAGGTTCTGGCGCACGCCCTGGCGCACACCGTGGGCGAGGACGGCCTCTACGTCGTCATGGACCCCAGGGGCCTGGGCACCGGGATCGCCACGCGCGGCGTGGAGCTGCCGATCACCGCCTCGTCGACCCTCAGGGAGGGCGTCTCCGAGGCGGCCGGGGAGGGGGCGCCGGGCGAGCTGCCCGTCGCCGAGCACCTGGAGCCCGTACTGGACCTGGCGCGGGAGGCCGAGCCCGACCCCGGGGCGGAGGACAGCATGCCCATGGCAGCCGAGTCGCTGCAGGACGAGGAGGGCGAGGCCGACGAGGAGTCCCGCACGGCGTCCTTCCTCGGCGAGGGCTTCTTCCCCGGCCTGCTCGTGATCGGCCCGATCGTCGGCATCCTGTTGTACTTCACCGTCGCCCTGTTCGGCGGCTCGGCGCAGTGGTGGGCCGGGGTCGTGGCGGCGGCGCCGGGGCGGCGCCTACGCCCCATGGCCCACCGCGACGTCCGGCGCGCGCTGCGCGCCCTGGAGGCGGCGCCCCCGGACGGTCCCGGGGTCGCCGAGGCCACGCGCGAGGCCGACATCGCCTTGCGGGTGCTGCGCGACGAGCGCGCGGACGAGCTCGACCAGGCCGCCGCCGCCGTGCTGGCCCGGTGCGCCGCAGACAGGCTCGACCCGCAGACCGCCGACGCCGCGGAGCGGCCCGTGTGCATGGTCAACCCCCTCCACGGGCCCTCGGACGGGCGGGCCCGCACAAGGCTCGCCCGGACGGTCGGCTCGGAGTCCTCGGCCGGGGCCGGGGACGGCGGGGCTTCCCTCGCCATGTGCCGCGGCTGCCTGGACCGGGGGGAGCGGCGGAGGTTCCCCCTGCGCGTGCGCGTGCGCGAAGGCGGATGGCGCGTGCCGCACCTGGCCCTCGACCGGATGTGGGTCCGCAGTGAGTACCGTTCCCGGCTCATCCCCGACGATCCTTTTGAGGAGGAAGCCCGTGCGCGTTGAGACCGGGGCCGCCGCCCTGCTCGCCGCCGCCGCGGTCGCCCTGGGGCCCGTCCCCGCGGCTGCCGCCGGAGCACAGGAGACCAGCCCGGCGCAGACCATCGCCGCCGGACTGCGGGAGTCGCCCGTCTACGTCGACCCCGCCTTCGACAGCGCGCTCCCCGAGGAGACCCGCGCCGGAATGGTGGAGGACATCGAGGACAGCGGCGTGGAGCTGAGGGTCGTCCTGGTGCCGCTGGTGGAGGGGGACCAGTGGGGCGGCGATCCCGGCGCCCTCGCCGCCGCGGTCCACGACCGGCTGGGCGGCTCCGGGCACTACCTGGTGCTGGGCGACACCAGGGTGCACGGGGAGGACTACCCCTCGCCGGACGAGTCGGAGAGCGGGCGGAAGCGCGCGTTCTACGGTTCCCTGGCCGCCTCCTACGCCACCGAGTACGACACGCCCCTGGCGGAGAAGGCGGAGACGGCCGTGGGGTTCGCCCTGGAGGACGACCCGGAGGCCGCCCTCGACGAGCAGGAGGCCGCGGCGCAGGTTCCTGAGGGGGAGAACGGCTCGCAGGACTCCGGGTCGGACTCCTCAGGGGCCGCCGGGGACGGGTCGACGACCGGAGGCGGCGCGGTCTGGCCGTGGGCGGCCGGTGCCGCGGTGCTGCTCCTGGCCGTGCTCGGCGGGGGGTACCTGTGGCGGCGGCCCCGGAGCCTTCCCGAGGCCCCGAAGCACGCCGCGTTCGACAACGTGGACCGGGCGCGCCGGGAGGTCCTGCAGGAGCGGGCCGAACGCGAGCTCGTCGAAGTGGGGGAGCGGCTCAGCGCGCTGGAGGCGGGCACCGGCAAGGGCGCGGCCCAGGCGGCGACCGCCGCGCTGGACGCCCACGCGGCCGCCCGAACGGTCCTGGACGGGGCACCGGAGGGCGAGGAGGGCACCGCCGACCTGGCGGGCGTGCTGGTCCTGCTCGACAAGGCCGAGGACGCCATGGTGCGCGCCGAGCACGGAGGGAAGGGGCGCGAGCGCCGCCACTGCTACGCCAACCCGCTGCACGGCACCGCGACCGCCGAGACCGACTGGCGGCAGCTGGGCGGCGAGCGCACCGTCCGTGTACCGCTGTGCAAGGGGTGCGCGCAGTCGGTCCGCACGCGGATGCGCCCGGACCCGCTGCTGGTCGAGTACGAGGGCCGGACCGTGCCCTACTACGACGTGCCGGCGGAGGAGAGCGTGTGGGCCGCGACGGGCTTCGGCACGCTGACCGACGACCTGGTGAAGCGCGTCCAGAGGGGCGACCACCGCGCCCGCGGCTGACCGTCGGCCCGGGACCGGCCATCGATAGTGGCGACACCACCACTTCAGGCCGCCGATAGTGGTGATCTCACCACTATCGATGACCGCCCCTGCCCTTCGCCGGACCGGAGGCAGGGCAAAGGGCAGGGCGTGGCCGCCCTGCGGGACCAGCGCAATGGCCGGCACTGAGCCTTCGGAAGTTCGGAAGGGCTGCCGTTCGGCGCGGTGCGGCCACAGGACGGCACAGGCGACGGGCAGAGGGACGGGAGTCGTCGCGCAACGGGCCGGATCCGGTCTGCGCGCGAGGGGAAACCGAGTGGTGCGGCCCACATCCGCACGGCTAGGGTCACCGGATGAGTTCAGTCGACATCGAGCGCTTCCACACCCTCGGAGCCCCTACGCTGTCCCCCGACGGCCGGGTGGCCGTGGTGGCCACCCGCCGCCCCCACCTGGACACCGACTCCTACCGCGGCGAGCTGTGGGCCGTGCCCACCGACGGCTCGGCCCCCGAACGCCGGCTCACCCGCGGCGGACAGGACGGCGCACCCGCGTTCTCGCCCGACGGGCGCCTGATCGCGTTCGTGCGGGCTCAGGACGGCGGGCACCCGCAGCTGCACCTCATGCCCGCCGACGGCGGCGAGGCCTGGCGGCTCACCGACGTCCCGCAGGGGGCGGGGCAGCCGGTGTGGAGCCCGGACTCACGGCGTCTGGCGTTCGTCTCCCGGGTCCCCGAGGAAGGGCGCTACCAGGGCGAATCCGGTAAGGAGCAGCCGCGCCGCATCACCGGTTTCGAATACCGCTACGACGGCGAGGGCTTCATCTGCGACCGGCCCGCGCACGTGTTCACCGTCGAGGCGGCCGAGCCGGGCGAGGACGGTTCCCTGCCCGAGCCGGTGCAGGTCACCGACGGGCCGTACGAGCACTACGGCCTGGACTGGAGCCCGCGCGGGGACCTGCTGTGCTTCGCCGCCGCCCGCCACGAGGACCGCGACCGGGTGTTCGCGGAGGACGTGTGGGTGTGCGCGCCGGACGGGGCGGGGCTGCGGCGCCTGACCCGCACCGCCGAGGGGATCGACCACGCCCGGTTCGCCCCGGACGGCGCGACCGTGCTCTACGCCGCCTCCGACGCCGGTCCGGAGGGGCGCTGGTGCACCACCGAGAACACCGGGCTCTGGTCGGTCCCGGTCGACGGGTCGGCGGCCCCGGTCCGCCTCACCGACGAAGAGCGCTTCACCACGGGGCGCGGCACCCGGATCGTCCCCGTCGAGGACGGGGTGCTGTTCTGCTCCGAGAACCGCGGCGCCGTGAACCTGCTCCTGGTCCCCTACGACGGGGCCGAGCCCCGCGTCCTGCTGGAGGGGCCGCGCCTGGCGGGCGGCGCGGCCCGCGCGGGCGGGGTGACGGCCGTCGGGGTCGGGGACGGGGCGTCCCCCGGTGAGCTGGTGGTCCTCGACGGTGCCGAGGAGCGCCGGCTCACCTCCTTCGCCTCCACGCGCGAGTGGGTCCCGATGGAGGAGGTCGAGACCGCGGCGCCGGACGGGTACCCGGTGCACGGCTGGGTGCTGCGTCCGGAGGGGCCGGGGCCGCACCCGGTGCTGCTGATGATCCACGGCGGGCCGTTCACCCAGTACGGGTGGCAGGTCTTCGACGAGGCGCAGGTCTACGCCGAGGCCGGGTACGCGGTGGTGATGGGCAACCCGCGCGGGTCGTCGGGGTACGGGCAGGCGCACGGCAAGGCGGTACTCGGCGACGTGGGGCGGGTGACCGCCGCCGACCTGCTGGCCCTGCTCGACGCCGCGCTCAAGCACGACGGGCTCGATCCCGACCGGGTGGGGGTGCTCGGCGGCTCGCACGGCGGGTACATGACCAGCTGGATGGCGGCCGAGCACGGCGAACGGTTCCGCGCGGCCATCAGCGAGCGGGCGGTCAACGCGATCGACAGCATGTACGGCACCAGCGACATCGGGTGGGTGTTCGCCGAGCAGCTGTACGGGGACCCGGCCACGTGGGCCGACCACAGCCCTCTGGAGCGGGCCCACAAGATCGCCATCCCGATGCTGATCATCCACTCCGAGGAGGACTGGCGCTGCCCGCTCGAACAGGCCCAGCGCCTGTTCACGGCCCTGAGGTCGCGCCGGGCGGAGGTGGAGATGCTGCTGTTCCCGGGGGAGGGCCACGAACTGTCCCGCAGCGGGCTGCCCAGCCACCGCGTCGCGAGGTTCGAGGCGATCCTGGACTGGTGGCGGCGCCACCTGTGAAGCGCCGCCCGTAGGGGGTCGCCTGCGGAGGCACCGCTGAACGGGGCCCGGACGCCTGCCTCCGCCTCGCACGCGGTCCACCGGGGCAGGGCGAGCGCGCGAGGCGGAGGCCCCCGGCCGTCGACCGCGTCATCGCCGCCGAGGGGCCTGCCGAGACGAGGGAGGCCCCTGACCGTCGGGGACGGTCGTGTCCACCGGCGTGGTGGAACCCTCCGGGCCCCGGCCGCCCACACCGACACCCCCGTTGATCTCGGGAAAGTCGGGGTAATACCGGCCGGTATTACCCCGACTTTCCCGAGATCAACGGCAAGAAGGAGGGGGCGCGCCCGGGGCGGGGTCGCCGATCGCGCCGCAGCGGTCGCACCGCTCACAAGGACGCGGCCGAGAGTTCCACCACGCCGGCGGACACGACCTCGGGGACCGGCGTACTGCAATAACCGGGCGCAATCCGGTGAGGGCGTGGGGGTCCCTCTTGGGTGGCTTACAGCCGTTCAGCGAGGGGTGCGTTCCCTGGCGGGAAGGTCGAACAGGCCTGGGCAGACGGGAGCCGTACGTCCTGAGCGGCCACGCCAAGCCTTCGCCTGCTCGACCGCCGCCCCTCCCTCCGATACGGACGACGTCCCCGCCACGATTCATGGATCCCCCTCAGGGGCGGCCCTGAACGTTCCCCGAATGAACCCTGGGACGGGTACCGCCCCATGGTTTCGGCACATACCGTGAAGGCATGGGACGCATCTTCCTCATCGCACTGGTGATCTTCCTGGCCTTCTTCGCAGCGGGCTGGCTGTTCGGAGTCTTCATGGCCCTGTTCAAGTGGGTGCTGCTCATCGGGCTGGTGGTCCTGGGGGCCTTCGCCGTGAAGAAGGCGTTCAGCGGCGCCACGAGCTAGGCGCTCTGAGCGTCGTCTGAGCCCCGTCTGAGAGCGCCGCGGCCCGGTCGGATCCGTGTCCGGGCAGTGGCGCACACCGGCGGCGAGCCAGGGGAGGCCGGCGGGAGCACCGCCCCTCCAGCCCCTCCAGGCTCCGTACGCCGCCGAGTTCCGGCCTTGAGGCATGGGGATTGAGGGAGAGGGAAGCGCGGGGCCGGTGGCGCGGAGCAGCGGATCGGTCCCGCCGCCGCCCCGGGAACCCGCCTCGGTGTCGGCGGACGGTTCGGCGGGCCGACGCAGACGCGCGGCACCGCCCCCTCTTGGTCGGGGACGTGTGGGCGGAAGGGCCTCAGACGTCGACCTTCATCGGGTCCTTGCTGGGTTCGGGCATGCCGGTGTCGGGCTCCATGGTGATCCCGATCTGCTCCGCCCCGGACATCCCCTTCACCATGCCCGTGAGCATCCCTTCGCCGTCCTCCTCCAGCATCCCGGCCGAGCGCATGCCGTCCTCGTCGACGTACCAGAGCTGGTAGGCCTTGCCGTCGGGCGCTGGGGGAAGGCCCTTGACCATGATCATCATGGTGTCGTGGTCGTTCGAGGCGAACACCGTGGCCTGCGCCTCGCTCTCGGACACCGGCCGGTCCATCTTCTCGGTGCCCGGCGCCGCCAGAAGCGCCTCCACTTCGGACGTGTGCTTCTGCAGCTCCTGCATCCGCCGCTCCTGGTCCACGGCGACCGCGCCGAGCACCAGCGCCACCGCCGCAGCGGCCGCCGCCACCGCCCAGGGCAGGCGGCGCACCAGGCGGGAACGGAGCGGGACGACCGTCGCCCCGCCGCCCGAGCCGCCGTCGGTCCCGGCCCCGGTCCCAGTCCCGCCTCCGCCGTCGGCTCCGGCTTCGTCCTCGATGCCGGACGCCTCCGGCGGCAGCTGGCGGGTGCGCACGGCCTGCGCCCTGACCTTCTCCCACAGACCCTCCGGCGGGCCCGCCGCCTCGGCGCCGCCAAGGCGCGCGGCCGTCTCCTGGAACTCGCGCAGGTCGCGCCGGCAGTCCTCGCACTCGGCCAGGTGCGCCTCGACCTCGGAGCGCTCGGCCCCGTCCAGCGCGTCCAGCGCGTACGCCGCCGTCAGCCCGTGCACGTCGTACCCCCGCGGGCTCACGCCTCCACCCCCAAGCAGTCGCGCAGCCGGATCAACCCGTCGCGGAGCCGGCCCTTGACCGTGGTCAGCGGTACCTTCAGCGCGGCGGCCGCCTCCCGCTGGGTGTAGCCCGCGTAGTAGGTCAGCCGCACCGCCTCGCGTTGCAGCCCGGTCAGCCGCCCCAGGCACCGCCGCACACGGTCGCGTTCCAGGCGGTGCTCCACCGCCTCGGGGACCTCATCGGGCGGCGTCGCCCCGGGCTCGGCCCGCCCCACCCGCGCGGCCCGGTCGGCCGAGGCCTGCTCGGACCGCACCCGGTCCACGGCCCGCCGGTGGGCGATAGTCAGCACCCAGGAGCGCACGCTCCCGGCCGACGCCTCATAGCGCGCGGCCCGGCGCCACACCTCCACGAACACCTCCTGGGCGACCTCCTCGGCCTGGGCGCGGTCGAGCAGCACCCGCGCGGCGATCCCGAACACGGGCCCGGCCAGCTCCCGGTAGACCCCTTCGAACGCCTCCATGTCGCCCAGCGATGCCCGGGCCAGCTGGTCGCCGAGCCCGTCGGCGCGCGTGCGGCCCGATGCCGGCGACGGCAGCGCTTCGTCCACCGACCTCTCCCGTCCGTCCATGTACACGGCTCCGTCATCCTGCCATTCGGAGCCGACGGCGGGAGGGCGACGCGGCAGGGCGGAGAAGGTGGACGCGTGCCCGCTCCGCCGCCTGCCCGTCGACGCTCCATCGGGCCGTCCCCGGGTTGATCCCGGGAATGTCGGGTCGGGAGGCACGGGCGGGAACGGAGCGAAGGAAAAGTCCGGCGAACGCGGTCGCCCCCGACGCACCCGCTCCGAAGCAGGGGTGTGTCGGAACAGATGATGCGTACGCCCGGCTGGGCGGCGGCGGTGTGCGGCCTGGTGGCCGGAGGCGCGGGACTCGCGGCGGCGGAGGCGGCTGCGGTGCCCTTCGGGCCGGCGGCCTCGCCTGTGCAGGCGGTCGGGGCCGCGGTGATCGATCTGGCCCCGCGCCCGCTGAAGGAGTTCGCGGTCGCGACCTTCGGAACCGCGGACAAGGCGGTGCTGCTGGCGGGGATCGGGATCGTGCTGGCCGTGTTCGCCGCGCTGCTGGGGACGGCGGCGCGCGGCCGCCCATGGGTGGCGGGCCTGGGCGCGGGCGCGCTGGCGGTGGTCGGCGCCGCGGCCGCCGCGAGCCGGCCGAACGCCGGGTCCCTCGACATCCTGCCCGCGCTCGTCGGCGGCGCGGCGGCGTACCTGGTGCTGGTGCTGCTGATGAAGGTGGCCGCTGCCGACGCCCCGGGCGGGGCGGTCTCCGAGGGCGTCCCCGGTGGTGCAGGCTCTGCGACTGACGCTGGTGCCGAGGGGACGACCAGCGCGCCGGCTGTGGGTGCCGGAGGGGAAGCGGATCCCGTCGCCGCCCGGGCAGGGAGCACCGACCCCGCAGAGCGGACCGGTTTCGACCGGCGGCGCNCCAGCTCGGGGGCGCGGCGCCCGCCGCTTCCGCGGTGGTCGGGACGGGCGCGGGCGTCTACAGCAGGGTGAGCGCGGGCGGGGCCTCGGAGAGCCGGAACTTCGCCCTGCCCAAGCCCGCCTATCCGGCCGCGCCCGTCCCGGACGGGGCCGACCTGGAGATCGAGGGGCTGGAGTCCTTCTTCACGCCGAACGGCGAGTTCTACCGGATCGACACGGCGCTGTCGGTCCCGCGCATCGACGCCACGGCCTGGCGCCTGCGCGTGCACGGCGAGGGCGTGCCCGAGGAGCGCGAGTACACCTTCGCCCGCCTGCTGGAGCGCGACGACCTCATCGAACGCGACGTGACCCTGGCGTGCGTGTCCAACCAGGTCGGCGGGGGGTACATCGGCAACGCCCGGTGGATCGGGGTGCCGCTGGCGGCGCTCCTGCGCGAAGCGGGCGTGCGGCCGCCGTCCGAGGGCGGCCGCGCCGACCAGCTGGTCTCGCGGTCCCACGACGGCATGACCATCGGAACCCCGGTCGAGACGGTGATGGACGGGCGCGACGCGATGCTCGCCCTGGGGATGAACGGGCGCCCGCTGCCGCCCGAGCACGGGTTCCCGGTGCGGATGGTGGTGCCCGGGCTCTACGGATACGTGTCGGCGTGCAAGTGGATCACGGAGATCGAGCTGACCACGTTCGACGCCTTCGACGCCTACTGGGTGCCGCGGGGGTGGTCGGCGCGGGCGCCGATCAAGCTCCAGTCGCGCATCGACACGCCGCGCGACGGGGAGTCCGTCGGGGCGGGGACGGTGGTCCTGGCCGGTGTGGCGTGGGCGCAGCACGTGGGGGTGGACGGCGTGCAGGTGCGCATCGACGGGGGCGAGTGGCGGGACGCGCGCCTGGCGGACGAGGCGACCGAGGACACCTGGCGCCAGTGGGTCCTGGAATGGGAGGACGCCGAGCCCGGCGAGCACACGGTGAGCGTGCGCGCGGTGGGGCGGGACGGCGAGGTGCAGACCGGCAGGGAGGCGCCTCCGGCGCCCGACGGCGCGACCGGGCACCACACGATCACGGTCTCGGCGGGGTAGCGCCCGCACGGGATCGGGGGCGTCCCACCGGGGGCCGGATGGGGCGCCGTGCAGTGAAGCGATCGTACCGATCGGAATCATAGGAATCTTCGAGCTGAGGAGTAACGATGACCGAGCGTCCTTTGAGCCTTCTGCGTCGCCTTGCCATCGCCGGCGGCATCACCACGGTCGTCCTGCTGAGCGGAGCCGCCGCCTGTAACGGCGGCGGCGAAGGCGGCGGTGAGAACTCCGAGCAGGAGGAGATGCAGGAAGAGGGCGAAATGTCCGAGGAGGACGGCGACTCCATGCAGGACGAGGGCATGGAGGGCGAAGACGGCGAGATGCAGGACGAGGAGATGGGCGACGAGGAGATGGGCGACGAGGAGATGCAGGAGGACGGGGAGGAGATGGAGGACGAGGGCTGACGCTCCGTCTTCGCTCCTGCTCCTATTGCGGCATGTGACCCCGCCGGAGCCGTTCGCTTCCGAGAGCGCTGCCACACAGCCCTCGGAAACGCACCTGTTCCGGCGGGGCACAGCGATCTACTGCGGGAGCCCCGTGTCACCCGGTGCTGCGCCCCTCCGTATTCAATGCGGACAGTTCCTGTCCACTAAGAGTGCGCGATTGGTCGCTTTTCGATAACGTCCCACATAAGCCCAGGTCAGTAAGTGCAAGCTCCGCGCAGGCGGAGATGGACCTGACGGCCGTGGCCAGCGAGATTTCCCAGTCCTGCAAGCTCCGCGCAGGCGGAGATGGACCGTCGCGCCGCAGCCGCTCCAGGTCGGGGTCGGGGCAAGCTCCGCGCAGGCGGAGATGGACCGGCTTCGGCGACAACGACCCGCAGCACTATTGGGCAAGCTCCGCGCAGGCGGAGATGGACCGGCGCTGATCGAGGTGTGCACGGTCAACGTCCTGCAAGCTCCGCGCAGGCGGAGATGGACCGACGTCCTCCACTGCGGCCTGGCACCAGGCCTGGCGAGCTCCGCGTGTGCGGAGATGGGCCATTGCCGACTCTCCGGGTAGTGCTTACTGCTTGGACTCGGCTGAGTTGTCCAGGATCAGGTCCGCATGGTCTCTCGGGGCGTGGCGGGTTGCGAAGGACTCTTCCTGGGTCGCCCACATCTCCCGGTAGGGCCTGTACAGTTCTGCGTCCCACCTCGAGTCGAGGCGCCTTCGTCGCACTTCGGGCGGGGCCTCCACCCACACCAGCAGGGACAGGTACGGGCGCAGCTCCTTCGCTCCGCAGCCGCAGCCCTCGATGACGAGGGTGTCGGCGACCTCGGCTCCGTCCCAGCCGCCCGGGTCGTCGGGGGCCCAGTCCCCGGTCTCCCAGTCCCAGCGGCGCCAGCGCGGGTCGCGTCCCTCGGTCAATGGCTCCATCACCCACCGGCGAACCAGGGGAGCGGCCGCCTCCAGCCCTTCCCACCCCGGGTACAGGTCGTCCATGTGCACGACCGGGCAGCGCAGGCGCGCCGCAAGCGCCTCGGCCAAGGCCGTCTTGCCCGCCCCCGATCGTCCCTCGACCGCCAGGACCCGGCGGTGGCCGGCCCGTGCGGGTGAGCGGTGCAGCAGGTCGGCGGTGCGGTCGCGCCAGTCGGCGGAGCGTGTGGAGATCTCGGGCACGCGCGGCAGCCTACCCCGGAAGCTGCGGATGGGGCTGGGAGGCGCCGGGCGTCTGAGCGGGTGAGGGGTGCACCGGAGGGAGGTCCTCCTGTCCGCGTGTTCGGCCGGTACTGGGGGACGGGCGGGAGACGACGCCGTGTTCACTGCTTGTAAGCTGCCTGACCACCGGCATGACGACTCCCCCGAGCCCCGAGCCGGCGGGGTGTGATGCGAGAAGAGGCGCCGTGAGCGACGTCCAGGCCACCCCCGGGTCCCAGGCTGCACTGCGCCGGGCCAACCGGGACCGGGTCACCGCCGCCCTCCGTGAGTCCGGCACCCTCACCCAGGCCGAGATCGCCCGCGCCACGGGCCTGTCGGCCGCCAGCGTCTCCAACATCGTGCGGGACCTGCGCGCCGTCGGCGCCGTCTCGGTCCGCCAGACCCACTCCAACGGCCGCCGCGCCCGCGCCGTCACCCTGCGGCGCTCGCCCGGCGCCGTCGTCGGCGTCGACTTCGGCCAGGGGCACATCACCGCCGCCCTCGGCGACGCCGAGGGGGCGACACTGGCCCGCGAGACCATCGCCTACGACGTCGCCGCCGACCCCGGCCGGGGCGTGCGGCGCGCCGTGTGGCTGGTGGAGACCGTGCTGGCCGCCGCGCGGGTGGACCTGTCGTCGGTGCGCGCGGTGTGCGCCGCCGTGCCCGGCCCGGTCGACCTGGACACCGGGGAGGTCGGCGCGATCACCTGCATGCCCTCCTGGGCGGGTTTCCGCCCCGGAGCCGAACTGGCCGACCGGCTCGGCCTGCCCGCCACCGCAGGGAACGACGCCAACCTGGCCGCCCGCGCGGAGATGGCCGAGGGGGCCGGTCGGGGCCTGCGGCACCTGGTGTACGTGCGGCTGGGCGAGGGCGTGGGCGCCGGAGTGGTGGTCGACGGCCGGGTGTTCCCCGGTGCCGGCGGCACCGCCGGCGAGATCGGCCACCTGGGCCTGGACGAGCGCGGCCTGGTGTGCCGCTGCGGCAACCGCGGGTGCCTGGAGACCCAGGTGGGCGCCGGGTACCTGCTGGAGATGGTGCCCGCGCGGGGCGCCGCCGGGGCGCCCGGGAGCGTGGCCGAGCTGGTGGCCGCGGCCGGGGCGGGCGACCCGGGGTCCCGGCGGGTCGTCGCCGAGGCCGGCACCGCCCTGGGGCGGGCCCTGGCGATGCTGGTGAACGCCTTCAACCCCGAGGCGCTGCTGATCGGCGGAGAGCTGGCCGAGGCGGGGGAGGACCTGATGGACCCTATGCGCCGAAGCCTGGAGCTGGGGGCGTTGGGCAGCGCCGTTCAGAGGTTGACGGTGGCGCGGGGCGCGCTGGGGGCCGACGCCGTGCTGCGCGGGGCGCTGATGACCGCCGCGGCCAGCAGCGACGCCACTGTGTGACGCCGGTCTCACCCTGGGGTGTGACACGGTTCGGTAACGGGAAACAGGGGCCACAGAACTTCACATGTCTGGCATTATGGCTCTGACCTGCATGGATGCATTCATTCAAAGTGTGAAGCAAGCCACTGTGATGTTTCGGTGATGCGTTCAAGGCTTGACGACAGCGGAGCGCCGGGTTTGACTTCACGTCATCCGTTCACCGGGCGCACCCCACCTGGCGCAACACTGCGCGGCACCGCCCGGTGCGCACCCCACACCCGGAGGAACATCCCCTGTGAACACGACACGACGCGCCGCGCGCCTCGCCGCGCCGGCCGCGGCGGCCGCACTCGCCCTGCTGGCCGCCGGATGCGGATCCCTCACCACCGACGGCCAGAACGCCGAGGGCGAGACCAACAGCGTCGAGGAGGGCTTCAGCGTCGGCCTGCTGCTGCCCGAGTCCAAGACCGCCCGGTACGACAAGTTCGACAAGCCGTACTTCGAGGAGGCCCTGGGCGAGCGCTGTGAGGAGTGCGAGCTCCTCTACCAGAACGCCGACCAGGAGACCGCCAAGCAGCAGTCCCAGGCCGAGGCCATGCTCACCGACGGCGTGGACGTGCTCGTGCTGGACGCCGTCGACTCCGAGGCCGCCGCCAGCATCGTCAAGAACGCCAAGGGCCAGGGCGTTCCGGTCGTCGCCTACGACCGCCTCGCCGAGGGCGGCGTCGACTACTACGTCTCCTTCGACAACGAAGAGGTCGGCCGCGTCCAGGGCCGCTCCCTGCTGGAGGCGCTCGACGCCGAGGAGGCCGGGGACGACGCGCAGATCGTCATGATCAACGGCTCGCCCACCGACCCCAACGCCGGCAACTTCAAGTCCGGCGCCCACGAGGTCCTCGACGGCCAGGTCGAGATCGCCAAGGAGTACGACACCCCGGACTGGTCGCCCGACCGCGCCCAGACCCAGATGGAGCAGGCGATCACCGCCGTGGGCGCCGATGAGATCGACGGCGTCTACTCGGCCAACGACGGCATGGCCGCCGGCATCGTCGCCGCCCTCAAGAGCGCCGGCGTGGACGAGATGCCCCCGATCACCGGCCAGGACGCCGAGATCGCCGGCATCCAGCGGGTCGCCGCGGGCGAGCAGTACATGACCGTCTACAAGGCGATCCGCCCCGAGGCCGAGATCGCCGCGGACATGGCGGTCGCCGCCGCCACCGGCGAGGAGTACGACGGCGGCGAGCACGGCCTGACCCAGGTGGAGGACGGCTCCGGCGAGACGGTCCAGGCCGTCCTGCTCGAGCCGGTCGCGGTCACCGAGGACAAGATCGAGGAGACGGTGGTCTCCGACGGGTTCTACACCGTCGATGACATCTGCACCGAGGACTACGCCGACACCGACTTCTGCAAGGAGCTGGCCGGATAGGCGCTCCGGACGGCGGTTCCCGCCCCCGCGGGGGGCGGGACCGGGCCGACGGGGCACCGCCGCAGAGGCCGCGCCCCCGATGACCGCCCCGCGCCGAGCAGGCCTACCCCCTCCGGGCCGCCCGGCCTACCCGGAGCCCCCGGGGACCCGCATCCCCGGGGGCTCCCCTCGCCCCGCCGCCCCGCCGCAGCGCCCCCGACCGCACCCACCGACCTCCGCCCGCCGGAGCCAAGGGGAAGACCCATGAGCACACCCGTCCTGGAACTCTCCGGGATCTCCAAGAGATTCGGCGCCGTACAGGCGCTCAGCGACGTCGATCTGAGCATCGCCCCCGGCGAGGTCGTCGCCCTGCTGGGCGACAACGGCGCCGGCAAGTCCACCCTCGTCAAGGTCATCGCCGGCGCCCACGCCGCCGACTCCGGACAGATCCTGTGGGAGGGCGCTCCGGTCACCATCAGCCGGCCCGGCGACGCCCAGCGCCTCGGGATCGCGACGATCTACCAGGACCTCGCCCTGTGCGACAACCTCGACATCGTCGCCAACCTGTTCCTCGGCAGTGAGCAGATGCGCTTCGGCACCCTCGACGAGGTCGAGATGGAGCGCAAGGCCCGCGAGCTGCTGGACTCGCTGTCGGTGAAGATCCCCAGCCTGCGCATCCCGGTCGCCTCGCTGTCCGGCGGCCAGCGGCAGATCATCGCCATCGCCCGCGCGCTGCTCGGCGAGCCCAAGGTCGTCATGCTCGACGAGCCCACCGCCGCCCTGGGCGTCGCCCAGACGGCCCAGGTCCTCGACCTCATCGAGCGCCTGCGCGACCGCGGCCTGGGCGTCATCCTGATCAGCCACAACATGGCCGACGTGCGCGCCGTCGCCGACCGCGCCGCGGTGCTGCGCCTGGGGCGCAACGGCGGCGACTTCCCGGTCGAGGAGACCAGCTACGAGGAGATCGTGGCCGCGATCACCGGCGCGGCCGACAACCCGGTGGCCCGGCGCAGCGAGCGCGTCGGGGCGTCCCAGACGGGAGAGCAGTGATGGCCACGCAGCAGACACCGGTGGCCGCGGAGAAGGACGCGGCCGGGCCGCAGTCCCGGCCCGAGGACCCGCGGCTCATCGCCACCCGAACATCCCCGCGCGGCCTGGTCACCGCGGCGCTGCGCCGCATGCGCGGCGGCGAGCTGGGCCCGGCGCCGGTCGTCGTCGGACTGATCGTGATCTGCGCCGTCTTCCAGCTGCTGCACGAGCGCTTCCTCTCGCCGCAGAACCTGTCCAACCTGACCGTGCAGGTGGCGGCGGTCGGCCTGATGACCACCGGCGTCATCATGGTCCTGCTGCTGGGCGAGATCGACCTGTCCATCGGCTCGGTGGCCGGGGCGTCGGCGGCGATCACCGCTGTGCTGGCGGTCCGCTACGGCCTGCCCGAGTGGATCGCGATCGCCGCGGCCGTGCTGGCGGGGCTGGGCATCGGCCTGATCCACGGCACGATCTTCGCCAAGGTGGGCGTGCCCGCCTTCGTGGTCACCCTGGCCGGCCTGCTCGGCTGGCAGGGCGTGCAGCTGCAGCTGCTCGGTGGTGACGGCACGATCAACGTCAGCGACAGCGGGGCCATCGCCGCGCTGACCCAGACCTACTTCGTGCCCGCGGTTGGCTGGTTCATCGGTGTCGTGGCGGTCGCCGCCTTCGCGCTGACCACCTTCACCGGCGAGCGCCGCCGGGCGGCGGCGGGCCTGCAGGCCAAGTCGCTGGGCGAGCAGGCGGTGCGCACCGCGCTGCTGGCGGTCCCGGTCTTCGGCGCGATCGCGGTGCTCAACCAGTTCAAGGGCGTGCCGCTGGCCTTCCTGATCTTCGTGGGCTTCGTGGTCGCCTTCGATCTGATGCTGCGCCGCTCGCGGTACGGCCGGATGGTGTTCGCGGTCGGCGGCGGCGCCGAGGCGGCCCGGCGCGCGGGCATCAACGTCGACCTCATCCGCATCTCGGTCTTCGGACTGGCCTCGATGCTCTCCGCGCTCGGCGGCGTCATCCTGGTCTCCCGCTCCTTCTCGGCCAGCCTGGACACGGCCGCCGGCGAGGAGCTGATGATGGCGATCGCGGCGGCGGTCATCGGCGGCACCAGCCTGTTCGGCGGCCGCGGCAACGCCTACTCGGCGCTGCTTGGCGGCCTGGTGCTGGGCGCCATCACCTCGGGGCTGTACCTGCTGCAGATGGGCACCCCGGTGCGGTACATGATCACCGCGATCGTGCTGCTCATCGCCGTGGTCCTGGACGCGGTCTCCCGCCGCAGCCGCAAGGCCCACGCCCGCGGCGGCTGACCGGCCGGG
>NZ_ANAD01000178.1 GCF_000341245.1 Nocardiopsis halophila DSM 44494 | reverse complement strand
TGTGAAGTTACACCACCCGAACGGACACCATCCCGGTCGTTCCGTGTAGAGCGGACCTTCGTCCCCGCTCCCCGGCAATTCACGGAAATCCTCTACGTGGGCCCCCTCCGCGTGACAGCATGCATCTGTGCTTCCCACCGGGACCTCTCGGTGGCCGCAGCCACCGACGGCCGACTCCCCCCTAAGGCCCGGCGGCCCGGCCTTCCGGTCCCCCGAGGCCTCTCCGGAAGCATGCGCATGGCCGTCGTCGCGGCCTCGCCGTCGGGCGGCGTCCGCTGCCGGACGCCGTCTGGCAATGCGGACGAGCGGCACGGCCACGGGCCCTCTTGGCCGGCGCTGCTGCGGGGGCGGAGACACCGCTCCCGCAGTCGCCGCCCTTGCGGGGTGTACCCCGGGCGGGGGCGCCGTTCCCCAGGGCGTCCCCGCCCTCCCGCCCCTCCCCGGCCGAAGCGGTGGCGACGGGGGCGGACCTCGGACAGCCGGGTCCGCCGATCTGAGAACACCGCTCCCGGCCCGGAGAGGTCGGCGCCGCCGCATCCCCCTCCTCCCCCTCTCGCCGGGAATCCGGCCACCAGGACCCACCGGTCGCACTAGGCTGCCGCCATGCACAGCGAGGGGATCATCGCGTCGGTCAACCGGGGGACGGTCTTCCAGGCCGACTGGGCGGGCCGGATGAAGCGCACGGCGATCGACAAGCGGCCCGCCGCAGGACCGGTGGCCGTACGGCGCCTGGGGCTCGACGGGGACGAGCAGGCCGACCGGGAACACCACGGCGGTCCCGACAAGGCCGTCTACGTGTACGCGCGCGAAGACCTCGACCACTGGCAGGAGCGTCTGGGACGCGGACTGCACGACGGGGTGTTCGGCGAGAACCTCACCACCCGCGGCGTGGACGTGACCGGGGCCGTGATCGGGGAGCGGTGGCGCGCCGGGAGCGCCCTCCTGGAGGTCACCCTGCCCCGCACGCCGTGCAGGGTGTTCCAGGCGTGGGTCGACGAGCCCACGTGGGTCAAGGCCTTCACCGAGGAGGGCCGGTTCGGGGTATACCTGCGCGTTCTGAGCGAGGGCGAGGTGAGCGCAGCCGACCCGGTGGAGGTGGTGCACCGTCCCGTCCACGGGATCACGGCGGCCGCGGGCCTGGCGGCCGGACGCGGGGCCGACGCCGATCTGCTGGAGCGGATCACCGCCCTGCCGGGCGCCGCCGCCGCGTGGACGGCGGTCCTGGAGCATGCCAGGACCCGCAGCGGGCACAGGGACGGCGCGGAGGACGCGACCGGCCTGTGAGCGCGCGGCGGCCCAGCTGAGGCGTCGACGCCCTGTCGGCCGGGGACCGCGAAGGACGGTCCGCCGGGGCGGGGCGGTCCGACGGTGGACCCCCGTCGGGCCCCGGTGGAGCGCCCTCACCGGTCATCATGGCCGTCACGGCCAACTCGGACTGGATGGCCTGCATGGTCTGCACGGCAAAGGCACTGCCTGCACCACCTGCCCGTTCCGTACGACCTGAGCGCCCTTCCTCTCAGCTCCTAGAGGCTCCGGCCAGGAAGTCCTCGAACGAGAGCAGGCCCGCCTGCAGGCCGAAGAACTCGGTCACCCTCTCCGGATCTCCCGAGGCGTCCTTCATCGCTTCGGGAAGCCCCTCAGGCATCTCCCCCTTGGCCAAGGCGCTGCACGTCCGGAAGGAGACGGAGGTGGCCTGGTCGCGCTCGGCGGCGTACCCGGCCGTCGCGCGGTCGATCGCCGCCGACCCCTCGCCCAGCGCTCCGGTGAGCCGTCGGCTGAGGAGGTCGGCCTGGACGAACGCATCGGTGATCCCCAGAGCGCACAACGGGTCCTTCACGTGCCCGGCGTCGCCCACCAGCGCCCACCCCGGGCCCGAGGACGTCCGGTAGCGGTTGGCCAGATCGCCGTCGCCGACGATGCGGCTCTCCCGCCTGCCCTGGGCCAGGGCCGCGTGCAGTTCGGGGACGGTCTGACGCAGCGCCTCGGTGTAGTGGGCCTCGACATCGGACTTGACGCGACCGAACGCCTCACGGGGCCATCCCACCGCGACCACGGTGTTCCCGTCGTTGGTCGGGATGACGATGACGGTGCACCCCGCCCCCGTATGGACACGGAACCCCTCGTCGGGCAGTCCGCTCCAGTAGGCGTAGTACATGCAGCCCTGCACGCCCTCGTCCCGGTAAGGGCGGGCGCCCACCACGCGCGCAAGGGTGGAGTGCTTGCCGTCCGCGCCGATGACCACGCGCGCGCGGGCGCTGTACTCGCGGCCGCCCTCAGCGAAGGTCACTCCGGCGACACGGTCCCCCTGGTAGAGCGGGGCCCGCAGGGACGCCCCCTGGCGCACATCCGCCCCCGCCCGCGAGGCCGCCGCCACCAGGACGGCGTCGAGCTCCGTCCGGCGCGGGGCGTAGCCGGTGCGCACACCGTCGACCTCGGGCGGCCGGCCGTCGAGGACGGCCCCGGCCGCATGGAACGCGACCCGCTCGATGGGCGGGCACCCGGTGGCCAGCACCTCCTCCAGCAGCCCCCACGAGGCCAGGCGCGCGACTCCGGCATGGTGGACGTAGTGCGTGGAGACGGTGTCGCTGGGGAAGGTCGCCCGGTCCAGCAGCAGGACCCGCGCGCCGGCCCGGGCGAGCAGCATCGCCGTCGGGGATCCCGCGCAGCGCGCGCCGATGATGATGACGTCGTAGTCGTCCATGGCCTCGATCGTCCTTCGGGGGGTGAGGGCGTCGGCGCGGGCCGGGTCGGCGGGACCGCGCTGTGTGGCAGGCAACTGTAGTGGGTGGTCCGTCCCCGCGCGTGGGCCTTCGGCGAGATCGCCGCGGTTACCACCTTTACGGAGTAGATTCCCGAATGCCCGATTCACCGGCGGACGGCGCCCGCACAGGGACCGGGCTCCGAGCGGTCCGGAGCCGGGCCGTCAGGCCCAGGCACTCAGGCCTTGCGCGCCACCCCGCCGAAGCCGTCGACCTGGGGAGGCCCTCCCCCGAACGGCCCCTCCCCCGGCTCGGGGCGCCAGCGCGTCACCATGACCACGCCGGGGTCGACGACCTCCAGGCCGTCGAAGAAGGACGCGATCTCGGCAGGACTGCGCTGGACGTAGGGGACCGCTCCGCTCCGGTTGTACTCCTCGTGCGCCTCGGCGTTGGCGGCGCTGAGCACGTTGGTGCCGTCGTTGACCGTCAGGTGGCTGCCGCGCGGAAGGCCGGTCATGAGGCGCCGCACGATGTCCTGGGCCTCCCCCAGGTCGGCGATGTGCCCGAGGACCCCCATCAGCATCAGCGCCACGGGGCGGTCGAGGTCCAGGGTCGCGGCCGCCGCCTCCAGGACCGCCTCGGGCTCGCGGAGGTCGGCGTGGACGTAGTCGGTCGTCCCCTCGGGGGTGCCGACCATCAGCGCGCGGGCATGGGTCAGCACCAGGGGATCGTTGTCGACGTACACCACCCGGCACTCCGGCGCGCACGCCTGCGCGACCTCGTGGGTGTTGTCCACGGTGGGCAGCCCCGTCCCGATGTCCAGGAACTGGCGCATCCCGGCCTCTTCGACCAGGTGGCGCACGGTCCTCTTGAGGAAGGAGCGCGACTCCTGGGCCCCCTGGGCCATTCCGGGGAAGACTTCCAGGAACCGGTCCCCCGCCTCGCGGTCCACCGGGTAGTTGTCCTTGCCGCCCAGCCAGTAGTTCCAGATGCGCGCACTGTGCGGAACGCTCGTGTCGATCGCTCCGGCGCCGTGGGTGGGGGGTGTGTCCGTCATCGCTGCAGCGCTCCTGATCGTGGGACCGGGCGCCATTCTGTCCGCAGCGGGGCCGTCCCGCAATCGCGACGAGGGGCCGGACCGCCCGCAGCGCAGGCGGTCCGGCCCCTCGACCGCACCGGGACCGGGTCGGATCAGTGGCCGCCTGAGAGCGTGCCGCTCAGCTCCTTGTGCAGTTCCTCGCTCGGCACGTTCAGACCGACGACCTCCACGTCGACACCGTTCTTCTCGAACTTGTCGGTGGCGTGGTCCAGGGCGGCGACCGCCGAGGAGTCCCACATGTGGGCCCGCGAGAGGTCGATGACGACCTTGCCGACGCCCTCCTCGTGGTAGTCGAACTCCCCCACCAGCTCGTTGCTGGAGGCGAAGAACAGGTCGCCCCGGACCGAGTAGACGCGCACCCCGCCCTCCGGGTCGAGGACGCTGGTGACCGCCGACAGGCGGGCCACCCCCCGCGCGAAGATCACGGTCGAGGCGAGCACCCCGACGATGACGCCGATGGCCAGGTTGTGCGTGGCCACGACCACCACGACGGTGATCACCATGACCGCGGTCTCGCTCCAGGGCATGCGGCGCAGCGTGCGCGGGGAGATGCTGTGCCAGTCCAGCGTGGCGATGGACACGAACACCATGACCGCGACCAGGGCCGCCATCGGGATGATCGCGACGATGTCGCCGAGCACCACCACGAGCAGCAGCAGGAACACGCCGGCCAGGAAGGTCGACAGCCGGGTGCGGGCCCCCGACTTCACGTTGATCATGGTCTGGCCGATCATGGCGCAGCCCGCCATACCGCCGAAGAAGCCGGTGATGATGTTGGCCCAGCCCTGGCCGCGCGCCTCACGCCCCTTGCCGGAGCGGGTGTCGGTGATGTCGTCCACCAGCTTGGCCGTCATGAGCGACTCCATCAGGCCCACCAGCGCCAGCGTCAGCGCGTAGGGGGCGATGATCCGGAGCGTCTCCATGTTCACCGGCACGTCCGGCAGGAACGGCACCGGGAAGCTGCCGGGAAGCTCACCCATGTCGCCGACGGTGGGCACCTTCAGGCCGGAGGCGACCGTGATCACGGTCAGGACCACGATGGCCACCAGCGGCGCGGGGACGGCCTTGGTCAGCCGCGGCAGCAGGAAGATGACGGCCAGGCCGCCGGCGACCAGGGCGTACACGCCCCAGCCCTCGCCCCAGAAGTGCGGGACCTGGGCCATGAAGATCAGGATGGCCAGCGCGTTGACGAAGCCGGTCATCACGCTCGGCGGGACGAACCGCATCAGCTTGGCGACCCCGAGCAGGCCGAGGACCACCTGGAACACACCGGCCAGGATCGTGGCGGCCAGCAGGTAGTCGACGCCGTGCTCGCGGGCGAGCGGGGCGACCACGAGCGCCATGGCGCCGGTGGCGGCGGAGATCATGGCCGGGCGCCCGCCCAGGAAGGCGATCGACACGGCCATGGTGAAGGAGGCGAACAGGCCGACCCGCGGGTCGACGCCGGCGATGATCGAGAACGAGATCGCCTCGGGGATCAGCGCCAGTGCGACGACGAGGCCCGACAGGACCTCGGTGCGCAGCACGGGGAGGGAGGGGACGGTCGGTCTCCAGCGCTTCGCGGAGGTGTGCGCGGTCATGCAACCCATCTCGGCAGGGCGGCCCGGCACGACCGGGGCCGCGGTGCGGTCAACTCGGAGCACACGGGGGCGTGCCCCGTGGGAGCGGTGGTCGGGTGGGCCCGGCGCGGCCGTTCCGGCCGCGGGGCGCCGCGCGGCGCCGGTGCCGCGGAGCCGGTCCGCCCGGGTACGGGCGGAGGACGGAGAGGGCGGTGGCGGAGGGCTCGTACCGAGACCCGGGCCAACAGGAAGGAACCGCCCTGACGGAGATCAACCCGACACGGAAGAGATTACCGTTGCGTGAGGGTTGGCGTCACCCTGTGCGCATGCGACACCCCTCACAATGGCACCCCACCCGCCGCGCGGGCGGCCGCCGATCGCGTGACCGGCCCCGACCACGGCCTCCTCCCCGAGTGTGCCCCCGCCCCGTGACCGAGGCATTGCCGCACGGTCAACCCTCAGTGACCGACGCCACCGGACACGGCCGAGCCGGCGGACACCGGCGGGCGCGACCCGCTGATACTGCAACGACAGGTCGGTCGAGGAGCCGGCGGACGTCGAGGCCCCATCAGGCACCCGCCGACGCCGGTAACGGACGCGAACA
>NZ_ANAD01000177.1 GCF_000341245.1 Nocardiopsis halophila DSM 44494 | reverse complement strand
GCGGCAACGACGGCCCGGCAGGTGCCCCGCTCACGGGCTCTGGCCGGGCGGCGGGCCGCCTGGGGTCGGGGTGGTCGGCGGCGGGGAGAGGCGGGTGCTTCCCCGGGCCTGCTTGCCGGGCGGCGGGTCCGGGATGGTCCGGTATCGGATCACGCGCGGCGCCGTCAGGGCCGTCAACGGGCCCCTCAGGCAGGCCGCGTTGTTGATCTCGGGGAAGTCGGCCTTGTACCGGCCGGTACAAGGCCGACTTCCCCGAGATCAACAACGGAGAGGGCGCGCACCAGGGGGACGTGCCCGCTGAATCACCGGGGTCTCCTGCCGGCGCACTCGGGCCCGGCGCGCCCCGAATCGTCCACCTTTCCTCCGCAGGCGTGAAGGACTGCTCCGACGGCCGGCCCGCCCCCGCCGTCCAGACCGATCCCGTCAACCGCAGGCACGCGGCCGTCGAAAGGGAGGTCGAGGGCGCCG
The DNA here is from genome assembly GCF_000341245.1 of Nocardiopsis halophila DSM 44494. Taxonomy (GTDB): domain Bacteria; phylum Actinomycetota; class Actinomycetes; order Streptosporangiales; family Streptosporangiaceae; genus Nocardiopsis_A; species Nocardiopsis_A halophila. The sequence goes on along the minus strand of NZ_ANAD01000177.1, from coordinate 21,881 downwards.
GGGTCCCGTGGACCGCCGTGCGGGCGAGAGGGCTGGCCTCCTCACTGCTCGGCTGGGCCCCGGAGATCCGTCGGCACGGAACGGTGCGCGATGCCTTCCCCCGCGCCTCCCGCGCGCTGTTGGACGAACGCGATGCCGCGGAGGTGGCCGTCCGCGCCCTCATCGGGGACGGCCACGACGGGGCCCGGCACGTGCTCTCCGGCCCCCGGCCGCTGACGACCGAGGAGCAGGCGGCGATCATCGGGCGGGCCGTCGGCCGGCCGATCCGGCTCCTGGTCCCCTCGCGAGGGGAGGTCATCGAGGAGATGGCATCCGAGGGCTGGGAACGGGCCGCGGCGGAGCAGATGCTCGACGCCTATGCGCGAATGTCAGAGGCGCCTGGGGCGGTCACCGACACGGTCGAGCGCGTCACCGGCTCGCCGGCCAGGAGCCTGGACCAATGGGCGCGCTACCACGCCGACGACTTCCGCTGACCCACTGCCGAGCTCCGGGCAGGGAACGGGACGCTACGCGCGTGGTGTCATCCCGCCGACGAGGTCCCGGCGAGTCTGCGCGGCAACACGCCCGCCGGAGCGCTCTGCGAAGCGACGGCGCTCAGAGGAAGGGGACCTCCGGCTCTCTTGCCTCCAGATCCTTCAGGAAGGAATCGGCGGCGTCCAGCTCCTCCTCGGTGAACACAGGGATGCCGCTGTCCGAGAGCAGATAGGACGTCACCCCTTGGCCGGGAACCTTCGCGCCCGAGAAGGAGCCGTCGTAGACGGCCCGGCTGCCGCAGCTGGGGCTGCCGTCCTTCAACACCGCCAGGCGCACCCCCTGGCTCCGGGCTGTCTCCAGTGCAGCGCGCGCTCCGGCCACGAAGTGGTCGGTGACGTCCGCCCCCTCCGGGGTGACGATCGCGGCCGCGCCGTCCAGCACCGCCTCGGCCCCCGCCGCACCGGCGATCTCCGCCGGAGGGCGCGGCACCGGGAGCCCGCCCGCGATCTCCGGGCAGTGCGGGACCAGACGCCGCTCGGCCCGCCAGCGCTCCAGCACCGGATGCTCCGACGTCTTCGCCCCGCCGTCGTAGCGCACCTTGCGCCCCATCAGGCAGGCGCTCACCAGCACCTTGTACACGGCCGACCTCGATTTCCCGCGCTCTGCGGCGCGATCGGATCCGGGGACGCGCGCGGGGGCGGCCGATCGGCCGCCCCCGCGCGCTCAGCGCCGCCAGTCGGGACGGACGCTGCCCTTGGAGGCCTTGCCCCCGCCCTTCTTCTCACGGATGCGCATGCTGACCTTGACCGGACTGCCCTCGAACCCGAAGTCCTCACGCAGGCGGCGCTCGATGAACCGCCGGTAGTTGTCCTCGAGGAAGCCGGTGGTGAACAGCACGAAGTGCGGCGGCCGGACGTCGGCCTGGGTGGCGAAGAGGATCTTGGGCTGCCGGCCGCCCCGCACCGGCGGCGGCGTCGCCGCGACCAGCTCCTTGAGCCAGCTGTTCAGCCGCCCGGTCGGGATCCGCGCGTCCCACGAGGCCAGGCCGGTCTCGATCGCCGGCACCAGCTTCTCCATGTGACGCCCGGTCTTGGCCGAGATGTTCACCCGGGGCGCCCAGGAGACCCGCGACAGCTGCCGGTCGATCTCCTTCTCCAGGTAGTAGCGGCGGTCCTCGTCGAGGGTGTCCCACTTGTTGAAGGCCAGCACCATCGCCCGGCCCGACTCCATGACCTGCTCGACCACGCGGATGTCCTGCTCGGCCAGCGGCTCGGAGACGTCCATCAGCACCACCGCGACCTCGGCGCGGTCCAGCGCCGCGGACGTGCGCATGGTGGCGTAGTAGTCGGCGCCCTGCAGCCGGCGGAAGCGGCGCCGGATGCCCGCGGTGTCGATGAACTTCCAGGTGGTCCCGCCCAGCTCGATCAGCTCGTCGACGGCGTCGCGGGTGGTGCCGGCCATCGGGTCGACCACCACCCGGTCCTCCCCCGCCAGCCGGTTGAGCAGGCTGGACTTGCCGACGTTGGGGCGGCCCAGCAGGGCGATGCGGCGCGGCCCCTCCTCCGGGGCGGGCTCGGCCGCCTCGTGCTCGCCGGGGAAGTGCGCGGCGACCGCGTCCAGCAGGTCGCCGGTGCCGCGCCCGTGCAGCGCCGACACCGCGACCGGCTCGCCCACGCCGAGGTTCCACAGCTCCATGGCCTCGGCCTCCTGGGCCGGGCCGTCCACCTTGTTGGCGGCCAGCACCACCGGCTTGCGGGTGGTGCGCAGCACCCGGGTGACCGCCGCGTCGGCGTCGGTGACCCCGACCGTGGCGTCCACCACGAAGAGCACCACGTCGGCGGCCTGGGCCGCGTACTCGGCCTGCCGGGCGACGCTGGCGGCCATGCCCTCGGCGTCGGTCTCCCACCCACCGGTGTCGACGAGGGTGAAGGGCCGCCCCAGCCAGGAGGCGTCGTAGGCCACCCGGTCCCGGGTCACGCCCGGAACGTCCTCCACGACCGCCTCACGGCGCCCCAGCACCCTGTTGACCAGGGACGACTTTCCGACGTTGGGCCGTCCGACGACGGCGACGACCGGCAGGACCTCCGCCTGTTCGCCCTCGGCGGCCGCGGCGGCCGCCTCGTCCGTGGCACGGCTGTTCTCGCTCATGGGTTCTCCGAACTCTCCCGGTTCCGTCTCCCCGCGCGCCCGGGACGCGTGCCGCGGGGGTGGTCGTCGTGCATGCGGTGCGCCCGGCCCCGGGGCCGGGCGCCTCCGCTACTGTGCGGCGGCCTGCGCCTGCGCGCCCTGCTCCGCCTCGTCGGCCAGGCCGACGACGATGTCGATGACCTCCTGCAGGCCCAGCCCGCTGGTCTCCAGCTCCAGGGCGTCCTCGGTCTGCGTGAGCGGTGAGGACTCCCGCGAGGAGTCCAAGCGGTCGCGCAGGGCCAGCGCGCGCCTGGTGGCCTCGACGTCGTCGGTGCGCACCTCCTTGCTGCGGCGCTCCGCACGCGCCTCCGCGCTGGCCGTCAGGTAGATCTTCACGGCGGCGTCGGGGGCCACCACTGTGGTGATGTCGCGCCCCTCGACGACGATTCCGCCCGACTCGCGCCGTGCCCGCGCGATCGTGTCGCGCTGCATGGCCACGAGCCGCTCACGCACCGCCGGCACGGCGCTGACGGCGCTGACGCTGGAGGTGACCTCCTGCGTCCTGATCGCCTGGGCCACGTCCGCGCCGTCCACCTGGACGGTGGGGGCCGACGGATCGGTGCCCATGGTGATGTCCGGCCGCGACGCGGCGGCGGCGACGGCCTCCGCGTCGGAAACGTCGACCCGGTGGTGCATCATCCACCAGGTCATGGCGCGGTACATCGCCCCTGTGTCGAGATACTCGAAGCCGCGCGCGGCGGCCACGCCCTTGGAGGTGCTGGACTTGCCCGACCCCGACGGGCCGTCGATGGCGATCACCATGCCCGTCCCGGCCGCGCCCTCGGCGCCCGCTCCGGCGTTGCCCTGCGCGCTCACGTCGGTTCTCTCCCCAGGGGTTCGGTTCCATCTCATCTCAACGAAACAGGTTACAGCCGCGGTCCCCCTGTTCCGCCCTGTCGACGGAGCCGCCGGGCCCGGCGGACCGCCTCCCCCGGGGCGCGCCGCGGCGCCTCAGACGTGCACGGACCAGCCGCGCGCGCGGAGCGCCGCGACCAGGCCGTCGGCCGTCTCGGGAAGGACCGACAGCTGCGCCAGCCCCAGCGGCTGGCCCGGCGAGTGGTCCATGCGCACGTCCTCGATGTTGACGCCGGCCTCGCCCACCTCCGAGAACAGGCGGCCCAGGGCGCCGGGCTCGTCCGGGAGCACCACCGGCACCTCGGTGTAGCGGGGGACGGCCGGCGAGGGCTCCCCGTGCTTGCCGGGGATCCGGTCGCGGCCCTCCACCCCGCGCCGCAGCAGGTCGCGCACGCCCTCCAGGCCGGCGCCGCCCTCCTGGCGCAGGAGGTCCGCCGCCGCCGACAGGTCGCCGGCCACGGCCTCCAGCACCTGGGCCACCGGCTCCGGGTTGCCGCCGAGGATCTCGGTCCACAGCCCCGGGTCCCCTCCGGCGATCCGGGTGACGTCGCGCACGCCCTGCCCGGCCAGCCGCAGCGCCTGGGGGTCGGCGCCCACCAGCCGCGCGGCCACCGCCGAGGAGGCCAGGTGGGGGGCGTGCGAGACCAGCGCCACCGCGCGGTCGTGCGCGGAGGCGTCCATCACGACCGGGTCGGCCCCGCACAGCCGGGCCAGCTCGGTGACGGCCTCCACCGCCTTGGCGGCGGCCGCGGGGGTCGGGCACAGCGCCCAGGAGCGGCCCTCGAACAGGTGGGAGCGGGCGGCGCCGGGACCGCTCTTCTCCCGGCCGCCCATGGGGTGGCCGGGCACGAAGGACGCCATGTCGCAGCCGGCCCGCTCCGCCTCCCCGGCCACCCGCGCCTTGACGCTGGCGGCGTCGGTGTAGACGTGGGCCAGGTCGCGGCGCTGGGCCTGCAGCAGGGCGGCGGGCACGGCGGCCGGGGGCGCGGCGACCACGGCGACGTCGGCGGGCGGCCCGGGGTCGGCCCCCAGCTCCTCGCCGGCGCCCATGTCGCGGGCGATGCGCAGGGTGCGCGGGTCGGGGTCGTCCAGGTGGACCCGCACGCCCCGCCCACGCAGGGCCAGCGCGACCGAGGTGCCGATCAGCCCGGTCCCGATGACCACGACGCGGTCGATCATGGGTGTGCGCTTCCCCTCCGTCGTTCGGTGGGCCCGCAGGTCAGGGCCGCACACTCAGCCTACCGGGCGGCGCGCGCCCGGGGCCGCGGCGGCCGCGCGGGCACGGGTCACTGGGCGATGTCCAGGCGCAGGGCCTGGGCGCCGCGCAGGTAGACGTGGTGCAGCTCGGAGCGGGGGCGGCCGGTCTCCACGTGCGCCATGAGCCGGACCACCCGCGGCATGCCGTGCGGGACGGCGATCTCGCTCGCGCACATCAGGGGCACGTCGGAGAAGCCCACCTTGCGCGCGGCCAGCGCGGGGAACTCGGAGGTGAGGTCGGTGGTGGCGGTGAAGAGCACGCTGATCACGTCGTCGGGCGACAGGCCGTTGCGGCGCATCACCTCCGACACCAGCTCGGCGGTCGCCTCGATGACGAGCTCGCGCTCGTCGGCGTCGACCTGAACCGCACCACGGATCGCTCGCACTGCCACTGTGGCCTCGTCCCTCTCCTGCTCCTCCGGCGGCGCCTGGGCCCCTCGGCCCCGGAACCGCGTCTGCCCGACCCAACTGTGCACCATCGGGCGCCCCTGCGGGTAACCGACGTCCCACCAGGTGAGCGGGAGGTCCCGAGTCCCCCGGCGTTGGGGCGGGCGACATGCGAGCGCCGCGGGGTGGAGTCCACCCCGCGGCGCTCCCGGGTCCGCGGCTACGGACGGGCGGGGGTCACATGCCCGCGGCCGTGTACAGCTCGCTCACCTCGCGCGCGGTCAGGGCGCGCATGGTGCCCGTCTTGAGGGTGCCCAGGCCGACCGGCCCCACCTGGGTGCGGGCCAGATCGCTCACCGGGGAGTCGACCGCCTCCATCAGGCGCCGCACGATGTGCTTGCGCCCCTCGTGCAGGCGGATCTCCACCAGCGCCTTGGGCTCGTGGTTCTCCACCACCCGGAAGGAGTCCACCTGGACGGGCCCGTCCTCCAGCTCCACGCCCTTGCGGACGGCGCGCACGACCTCGCGCGGCACCGGGCCCGGCACCTTCGCCACGTAGGTCTTGACGACCTTGTAGCGGGGGTGGGTGAGCCGGTTGGCCAGCTCGCCGTCGTTGGTGAGCAGGATCAGGCCCTCGGTCTCGGTGTCCAGCCGCCCCACGTGGAACAGGCGCTCCTCGGTCTGCCCGGCGTAGTCGGACAGCGTCGGACGCCCCTCGGGGTCCCACATGGTGCTGACCACGCCCCGCGGCTTGTTCAGGGCGAAGTACAGCCGGTCGGGCGCGGTGTTGACGAGCATGCCGTCGACGCGGATCTCCGAGGACTCGGGGTCCACGCGGGCCCCGAAGCGGCGCACCACCTGGCCGTCGACACTGACCCTGCCCTCTGCGATCAGCTCCTCGCTGGCCCTGCGGCTGGCCACCCCGGCCTGGGCCAGGGCCTTCTGCAGCCGGATGCCGCCGGGCACGCCCTCGTAGGAGTCGCGCTCCTCGTCGGGGACGCGGTCCTCGTCGGCCGGGTCGAACTCGGAGCGGAGCGCCTTCAGGCGGGCACGGGCCCGGTGGGAGAGATCACGCTCGGAGCCTCCCGACGAGCGGGGCTTCTGCGGCGCACGGCCGCCGTCGCCGCGCGCGGGGCCTCCCTTTCCTCCCGGGCGCCCGGTGCGGTCGCCGCGGTCCGTGCGGTCGGAGCGTCCGGCACGTTCGGGGCGTCCTCCGCGCTCAGGGCGGCCCCCGCCTTCGGGGCGCCCGGAACGCTCAGGACGGTCGGGGCGGCCCGATCGGTCCTGGCGGCCGCCGCGCTCCTGGCGCGCCGAGTCCTGGCGATCCGAACGCTCAGGACGGCCCGCGCGCTCCGGGCGGCCGGAGCGCTCCTTGCGCTCGGGCCCACCGCGGTCGGAGCCGCCGTAGGCCCCGCGTCCGCCCTCGCGCCGGTCCGCCCGGCCCGTTCCAGGACGTCCTCCGCGCCCGGAGCGCTCTGAGCGCTCGGACCGCTGAGACCGTTCGGACCGCTCGTCGAAGCGGCGGCCCTCACGGCCTTCACGCCCTTCAGGGCGGCGGCCCTCACGCCTCTCGGCGCCCCGGTCGTCGCGCCGGTCGCCACCGCGACCCTCACGCCCGGACCGGGGCTCGGACCGGTGCTCAGTGCGCCGGCCTTCGCGGCGCTGGGAACGTTCGTACTTGTCGTCGCCGCGCTCACCGCGCGGTGCCCGGCCGCGCTCACCGCGCGCTCCGGAGGAGTCCCGGCCACCGCGGGACCTGTCGTTCTTACGTGGTGTGTTCACCGGTTTCGTCAATACCTTCGATGTCGTCAGGCAGGAACGGGGCCAGATCCGGAAGATCGTCGAGGCTCAGCAGGCCCAGACGTTCGAGGAAGTAACTGGTCGTGCGGTACAGGTGCGCCCCGGACTCGGGGTCCTGGCCCGCTTCCTCGATGAGCCCTCGCAGTACGAGGGTACGCATAACCCCGTCGCAGTTCACACCGCGGACCGCGGAGACCCTTCCCCGGGAGACCGGCTGCCGGTAGGCGACCACCGCGAGCGTCTCCAGCGCCGCCTGCGTCAGCCGGACCTCCTGGCCCTCCTTCAAGAACCGCTCGACGACCTCTGCGCATTCCGGACGGGTGTAGATCCGCCAGCCCTCGGCGACTTGACGCAGGTCGAACCCGCGTCCCTGGTCGGTGTACTCCCGGGAGAGCTCCTCAAGGGCGCCGGCCACATCGTCCAGCGTCCGACCGAGCCCGCGCGCCAGGTCGAAGGCGGGCACCGGCTGGTCCACCACCATGAGCACCGCCTCGAGGTCGCGCCGCAGCAGCGGGTCGGCCTCCCGCGCCCGTGCCTCGGCCGTTCCCTCCTCGGCCGCCTGTGCCCCGGCCGCCTCAGCGGTGTCCTGTCCCGCGGTCACCCGCGCTCCCCTCCGCCGTCCGCCCCGTCCCCGGGGCCGGCGTCCTCGTACTCGTCGCTCACGTCCACCTCGCCGACGGTGTCACCGGTCCAGCGCACCAGCAGCTCGCCCAGCGGCTCGGGCTGGTCGAAGCCCACATTGGCCGCCCGGTACAGCTCCAGCAGCGCAAGGAAGCGGGCGACCACCTCGAAGGTACCCTCGCACTCGGCCGTCAGCTCGGCGAACGTCAGTTCCCCGGCCGCGCGCAGCGCCTCCACCACCTGGGCCCCCTGCTCGCGCACCGAGGTCTTGGGCTGGTGGATGTGGGTCACCGGGACGCTCGGCGGCTCCTTCGGGGTGAACACCCGGGCCGCCAGCGCGGCGAACTCCTGCGGGCCCAGCTTGAGCATGACGTCCGGCCGCGCCTCGGCGAAGCGCGGCTCCAGCGCCACCGCGCGCGCGAACCGGCGCCCCTGGGCGGAGAAGCGCTCTTCGAGCAGCGCGGCGACCTGCTTGTAGGCCCGGTACTGCAGCAGCCGGGCGAACAGCAGGTCCCGCGCCTCCAGGAGCGCCAGGTCCTCTTCGTCCTCCACGTCCCCCCGTGGCAGCAGCCGCGCCGCCTTCAGGTCCAGCAGCGTGGCCGCCACCAGCAGGAAGTGGCTCGCCTGGTCAAGGTCGAAGGAGTCCTCGTGCGCCTTGATGTAGGCGATGAACTCGTCGGTGACCTTGGACAGGGCGACCTCGGTGATGTCCAGCTTGTGCTTGGAGATCAGCCCGAGGAGGAGGTCGAACGGCCCCTCGAAGTTGTCCAGGTGCACCAGGAAGCCGCCGTCGCCGGCGGCCTCCTCCTCGGTGCGCTCTTCGGTCATCCCTCTAGAGTGGCACCGCCGCGGCGGTGCCCGTCCCGTCTCAGCCGGTCAGCCGCCGCACGAGCACGCTCTCGCCGCCGTTCTCGTCGAAGTCGGCGAGCAGCACCGCCACGGCCTCGCGCACGATGCGCCCGCGGTCGGCGGCCAGGCCGTGCTCGGCCCGCAGCGTCAGCCGGGCCTGCTCCAGCGCGAGCAGCTCCGGCGCCGAGATGTACACGGTGATCTTCTCGTCGTGGCGCTGCCGCCCGCTGGGCCGGGGCGCCTTCTTCGGCGCCGCCGGCGCGCCCGCGGGCGCCTCGGCGGCCGCCTGCCCGCCGCCGTCCCGGTCCGCTCCACCCGTCTCGGCGCTCCCGGCACCGGCGCCGCCCACGTCGGCACGACCCGCATCGACACTTTCCGCCACCGGGTCACTACTCTGCGGAGTCGACGAACGCCGCACAGAACCCCCGGAGACCGTGTCGTCGGCCCCCGTCGCCGGTGCGGGGGGTCCCCCCGCGCGGTCGGGTGCAGGCTCTGGGGCGGGCGGCTCGGACGACCGGAAGAACAGTTCGTCCGCACCGGGCAGCGTCACACGGCGTGATCGCTGTTTGCCCACCGGGCCAGCACCTCCTTCGCAAGATCGCGATAGGCGGACGCACCCGCCGACGAGGTGTCGAAGCGGGTGATCGGCTCCCCGGCCACCGTGGCGTCGGGGAAGCGGACGGTCCGGTTGATCACCGTGCCGTACACCTTGTCCCCGAAGCCCTCCACGATGGTGGAGAGCACCTCGCGCGCGTGCAGCGTGCGCGGGTCGTACATGGTGCCCAGGAACCCGTCGATGACCAGGTCTTCGTTCAGGCGCTCCTGCACCTTCTCGATGGTGTCCATCAGCAGCGCCACACCGCGCAGCGCGAAGAACTCGCACTCCAGCGGCACCACCACGCCGTCGGCGGCGGTGAGCGCGTTGACGGTGAGCAGGCCCAGCGACGGCTGGCAGTCGATGAGCACGACGTCGTAGTCGTCCATCACCGGTCTCAGCGCGCGCGCCAGCATCTGCTCACGGGCGACCTCGCCGACCAGCTGCACCTCGGCGGCCGACAGGTCGATGTTGCTCGGGATCAGGTCCAGCCCGTCCACGTCCGTCTTGAGCAGCACGTCCTCGACCGTGACGTCGCGCTGCATCAGCAGGTTGTAGACGGTCAGGTCCAGCTCGCGCGGGTCCAGTCGGCCCAGGCCGACCGACAGCGCGCCCTGCGGGTCGAAGTCGACGAGCAGCACCCGCCGCCCGAACTCGGCGATCGCCGCCCCGAGGTTGATGGTGGTCGTGGTCTTGCCGACCCCGCCCTTCTGGTTGCACAGTGCCACGATCCGGGCCGGACCGTGGCGGTCCAGCGGCTCCGGATCCGGAAAGCTCGGCTTCGCTCTCTTGGTCTGCAGTTCGTCCCCCGTGCTGCGCGGTTCCCCCCACGGGCTGCTCGCCGCCGCGCCCTGCATCTCGTCGTCGATGGGGGCTCCCGCCTCCGCATCGTCGTATCGCGACCAGCTCACAACCCTTTGACCTCCCTACGGACCGGCTGCCCGGGCCCGGTGGGCCCGCCTCGCGGCCGGCCGTCGGAAACAACTCGCCATGTCGACAGCGGCCTACCGTCGTGCGGCGACTCTAGAACGTCCGCACGGGGTGATTCAACGCGACACTCTACGCGCCCAGGACCCCCGTGTGCCGCACTTGTCGGACACGGAATCCCGTCAGCGGCGGGCCCTGGGATGCCCGGCCGCGTACACTTCGCGCAGCCGGTCGACGGTCACGAGCGTGTACACCTGAGTGGTGCTGACCGAGGCGTGCCCCAGCAGCTCCTGCACCACGCGCACGTCCGCGCCCCCATCGATGAGGTGGGTGGCGAAGGAGTGCCGCAGGGTGTGCGGGGAGACGTCGCGCAGCCCCGCGCGCTCGGCGGCCGCCCGGAGCACCGCCCAGGCGCCCTGCCGGGTCAGCCGCCCCCCGCGCGCGTTGAGGAACAGGGCCGAGGCGCCCCGGCCCGATGCGGCCAGCGCGGGCCGGCCCCGCACCAGGTAGGCCTGGACCGCCTCCCGGGCGAACCGGCCCACCGGCACCATGCGCTCCTTGCCGCCCTTGCCCCGGAAGCGCACCACCCCGCCGTCCTCGACACCGGGCGGGGCCGGACCGGTCACGTCGTCCACGTCCAGCCCGACCGCCTCGGAGATGCGGGCGCCCGTGCCGTAGAGCAGTTCGAGCAGGGCACGGTCGCGCAGCGCGCGCGGGTCGCCCTCTCCCCCGGCCGCCGCCAGCAGGGCCTCGATGTCCTCCAGCGGGACCGCCTTGGGCAGCCGCCGCATGGGTCGGGGAGGGCTCACCTCCGCGGCGGGGTCGGCGGGGGCCAGCCCCTCCCGGAAAGCGAAGCGGTGCAGGCCCCGGACCGCCACCACGGCCCGGCCCGCCGAATTCCCGCCGAGCGGGGGATGGTCCTCGTCCCCCTCGCGCAGCGCGCGCAGGAACGCCGACACGTCCTCGGCCCCCACCTCGGCCAGCGACCCCAGGCCCCGCGCATCCAGGTGGAGCACGTACCGTCGCAGGTCGCGCCTGTAGGAGGCGAGGGTGTTGGCCGCCAGCCCGCGCTCGACGGCCAGGTGGTCGAGATAGGTACCCACCGCAGCGGCGGCTTCACTCCGGTCCGCCCTGGTCCCGTGCTCGGCGCTCGTCGTCATCACCCGGCTCCCCGCGTTTCCGGGACAGATGATGCCATAGGGGCGCGCCTCAGGCCCGAAGGGCACGCGAGCGCCGGTGCCGCGGCCCCGTACGGGGCCGCGGCACCGGCGTCGTGCGTCGTCGACGCGCCGCCCGGGGCGGCTCCGGCTACAGCGCCGGGCGCAGCGAGGCGAACCCGTCGCGCTCGGCGGCGGCCGCCGCCAGCAGGCCCACCACCGAGGCGCCGTTGCGCACCCGGCCCTCGGCCACCGCGCGCACCGCCTCCTCCAGCGGCACCCACTCGGGCCGCAGGTCGGCCTCCTCGTGCACCCGCTGGAACGTCTGCTCGGCCGCGGGGACCGGGCTCACGCCGCGCCCCAGGAACACCTGGATGCGCTCGGTGGAGAAGCCCGGCGAGGGATAGAAGTCGGCCAGCTCGAACCAGCGCTCGGCGCGGTGCCCGGCCTCCTCCTCCAGCTCGCGCGCGGCGGTGCGGACCGGGGCCTCGCCCTCCTCGTCGCGCACCCCCGCCGGCAGCTCCCACAGCCGCTCGCCCACCGCGTGCCGGTACTGGTGCACCAGCAGCACCCGGCCGGCCTCGTCCAGAGCCAGCGCCGCCGCCGCACCCGGGTGCACCAGGTACTCGCGGGCGACCTCCTCGGGGCCGTCGGCACCGGGCAGCACCAGCCGGTCCACGTGCACCCGCGTCTTGGCGCCCCGGAAGGGCACCTCGCGCGCCACGGTCGCGCGGTCCTCGGGCAGGTCGGCGAGCTTGTCGCCCCAGGAGGCGGCCATCAGGCGCGCGCCTCAGCCGAGCGCTTGAGGGCGGCCGCCACCAGGCCGGAGAACAGCGGGTGCGGGCGGGTCGGCCGGGAGCGCAGCTCCGGGTGGGCCTGGGTGGCCACGAAGAAGGGGTGCTCCTCCTGCGGCAGCTCGGCGTACTCCACCAGGCGGCCGTCGGGCGACAGGCCCGAGAAGACCAGGCCGGCCTCCTCCAGCCGGCCCCGGTAGGCGTTGTTGACCTCGAAGCGGTGCCGGTGGCGCTCGGAGACCCGCGCCTTGCCGTACACCTGGCGCACCAGCGACCCCTCGGCCAGGTCGGCCGGGTACAGGCCCAGCCGCATGGTGCCGCCCATGTCGCGATCGCCGGAGATCACGTCGGCCTGGTCGGCCATGGTCGCGATGACCTGCTCGCCGGCCTTGTCGTCGAACTCGGCGCTGTTGGCGCCCTCGATCCCGGCGACGGTGCGCGCGTACTCGACCACCATGCACTGCAGGCCCAGGCAGATGCCCAGCAGCGGGATGCGGTTCTCCCGGGCGTGGCGGATCGCGCCCAGCTTGCCCTCGATGCCGCGCACGCCGAAGCCGCCCGGCACCAGGACCCCGTCCACGCCCTCCAGCTCCCGGCGGGCGCCCTCGGGGGTCTGGCAGTCGTCGCTGGCCACCCAGCGGATGTTGACCCGGGTGTCCTCGCCGAAGCCGCCGGCGCGCAGCGCCTCGGTGACCGACAGGTAGGCGTCGGGCAGGTCGATGTACTTGCCGACCAGGGCGATGGTGACCTCGTTGGCGGGGTTGTGCACCCGGCCCAGCAGGTCGTCCCACTCGCTCCAGTCCACGTCCCGGAAGGCCAGGCCCAGGCGGCGGACCACGTAGGCGTCCAGGCCCTCGCGGTGCACGACCTTGGGGATGTCGTAGATGGAGGGGGCGTCGGGGCAGGAGATCACGCCGCCCTCGTCCACGTCGCACATGAGGCTGATCTTGGACTTCATGGCGTCGGGGATGGGGCGGTCCGACCGGCACACCAGCCCGTCGGGCTGGATGCCGATGTTGCGCAGCGCCGCCACCGAGTGCTGGGTGGGCTTGGTCTTGAGCTCACCGGAGGGCGCCAGGTAGGGCACCAGGGACACGTGCAGGAAGAAGCAGTTGTCCCGGCCGATCTCGTGGCGGATCTGGCGCACCGCCTCCAGGAACGGCAGCGACTCGATGTCGCCGACGGTGCCGCCGATCTCGGTGATCACCACGTCGACGCCGGCGGACTCCATCGCGTAGATGCGCGCCTTGATCTCGTTGGTGATGTGCGGGATCACCTGGACGGTGTCGCCCAGGTAGGCGCCCTGGCGCTCCTTGGCGATCACGCTGGAGTAGATCTGGCCGGTGGTGACGTTGGCCGTCCCCGACAGCTCGGTGTCGAGGAAGCGCTCGTAGTGGCCGATGTCGAGGTCGGTCTCCGCCCCGTCGTCGGTGACGAACACCTCTCCGTGCTGGAAGGGGTTCATCGTCCCGGGGTCGACGTTCAGGTAGGGGTCCAGCTTCTGCATGGTGACCCGCAGACCGCGCGACTTCAGCAGCCGGCCGAGACTGGACGCGGTCAGGCCCTTGCCGAGGCTTGAGGCGACGCCGCCGGTGACGAAGAGGTGTTTAGTGCTCGCGGCGGATGCCAAGTGTTGCTCCCGTGGTCGAATGGCTGCGGAGCGCCCGAACGAGGACGGGCGACCGTGCGGCGCCCTCGCGGTCCCGGCGGTCTTCCGCTCCGGGCCTCGGACTCCACGGGCCACCAGGATAACAGGCCCCGACCCGCCCGACGGCACGGTCGCGTCCCGGCGGGGCGCATCCGCGCCCGTCAGCGGGGCGGCGCCGGCCACCGGGCCGATCCGCACGCCGCCTGCGCGGGGCCCGCCGAGGCGGAATCAGCGCATGGCCACGGCCGGACGCGCCTCCCAGGTGGTCCACAGCGGGCGGTACCCCACCCGGGCCCAGAAGGGGGTGGACAGCGGGTTCATCAGGGAGTGGTCCAGCAGCGCCACCTCGGCCCCGCTGCTGTCCAGGGCCTGGTGCGCCTGCTCCACCAGCGCCGTGCCGATGCCCCGGCCGCGCTCCCCCTCGGTGACGATGCCGTAGCCGATGTGCGCCGCCGAGGCCGCCGCCACCAGCGGGCCGGTCCACCGCGCCCGCTGCGGGGGCGTGGCCCACACCAGGCCCACCAGCCGGCCCCGGCGCTCGGCCACCCAGATCCAGGAGGGGCGGCGGTTCAGCGCCGCCGTCAGCACACCGCGGGTCTGCTCGGGCGTCTCCGGCTGCACGAACACCCCGCCGAAGCGCTCCTCGTAGCGGTGCTGCTCCATCAGCAGCGCCACCGCCGGGGTCAGGTCCTGGCGGTCGGCCATCCGGATCGCCACGTCGCGCGGCGGCAGCGACGGCGGCACCCCGCGTCCGCGCGGGCGGACCGAGAGCACGCTGTAGGGCTGCAGACCGTGCCGCTGCAGCGGGGCGATGCCGCACACGTCGCGGGAGGGCCAGGTCAGCAGGGCCGAGGACTCCCCTCCGGTCCCGCCGGGCTGGGCCTCCAACTGCTCCTTCCAACTGGTCAGCAGCGAGTCCAGGGCCCGCTCGGGCTCGGGGCCGCCGACCACCGGGGTGAGCCAGTGCTGGTCGGGCATCCCCCAGGTGCGGCCCACCTCGCCCGGCTGGTACCAGGAGTAGCGCATGGTGCCGGCGGCCACGGTCCGGCCCGCCTCGTCGCTGACGGTCAGCAGGGTGTCCCCGGCGCGGCGCGGACGCGGCGGCGCGGGCAGCAGGGGGTCGACCGCGGCCCAGCGCAGCGCGGCCGACTCGGCCAGCGCCTCGTACGCGCTCCCGCGCCCGGGCAGGTCGCCGCGGCGCACGCGCGCGACATAGCCGCTCATCCTCCACCCTCCCTGACCGCCGGCCGCCTCCGCGGGGCCTCGCACAGTGAGACCTCCCGGACGCGGCCCGTGTCCTTACGGAACGTGCACCGGGTGGTGACGGACCGTCGTCCGCCGACCGCGACGAGTCTAGCGCCCGACCACGGACGTACCGGGCAGAACGCCGAATACCGTTACCTATCCGATTCGATGCAATCCCGTTTCGGATATTTCCCGTCAGACGCCACCGTACTCGACACCACGACGACCGGATCCGGCGGCACCCGCTCAACAGGGGGATTTCCCACTCCTTTCACAGCGCGGACACCACCCCGGAGAGGCGGGCCCGTCCCCACGGGCGTGAGGCTCGTGCTGGGACAAGCCGGAACCGTGGAAACGGGTCCTCCCGCCCGAGAAGTGATTGAGGCCCCCAGGCCCCGCCCCGCGGGGGCCTGGTGCCCAACGCGCCACAAGGGTCCCGCCCAGGCAGCGGCGGAACCCTGACCCGTGTCAGCTCGGGCGGCCCGCCCCGTACAAGTACAGGAGCGCCGTCATCGACGTCCCCGAAACGATCTTGCGCCCGGCCACCAGCTTCGGCACATCGGCCAGCGGCACCCACTCGATGCGCTCGGCCTCCCAGTCCTCAGCCGGGTCCCCGACGTGCTCGGCGGTGTCGGCGAAGAAGATGTGGTGCTCAGAGTCGGAGATGCCCGGGGTGGGCTGGACGTACACCAGCGGGCGCAACGGGCCCGGCCTCCACCCGGTCTCCTCCTCGACCTCCCGGGCCGCCGCGGCCTCGGCCGTCTCGCCGTCGTGAATGCCGCCGATCGGGACCTCATAGCCCCAGGTGTCGGGGATGAAGCGGTGCCGCCACTCCAACAGCACCTCTCCGGCGTCGTTCAGCACGACCGCGCCGGCCCCCGGTCCAGTGCGCATCACCCGGTGCTGAAGATGCCGACCGCCCGTGATCTCCACATCCGCGACCCGGATGTCCAGCCACTGGTTCCGGTAAAGCTCTTCCTCGGAGTGGACGGTCCAGCGCACGGCTACTCCCCAGCATCGTCGACAGGTAACGCGGCCACCCAATCACAGGCCCAGCCGCAGCTCCTCTTCGCACCGCTCGGCGAAGTCCCGCACCTCCGGCTCCGACGACCGGCCGACCAACACGCTCCGCACCGACCGCACCCGATCGTGCAACCTGCCCGACTCCATACCGCGCACCCGCTCCAGCATCGCCCTGGCAGGCGGCAGCGCCTCATCCACCCGCCCGTCCTGCGCGCGGATCATCGCCAACCCGGCATGGCGGTGCACCTGGCCACGCAGATGCGCCCCTTCGGCCGTGCGCACCGCCTCCCACGCGTACTCCTCCGCCGCGCTCAGATCGCCGAGCCGGCGCAGCGCCTCGGCATGCTGGGTCTGCACCAGGCCGTCCTGCACATAGCTCGTCTCCGTGGGCTCCTCGTCGCGGCGGATGTGACCGGCCGCGGTCTCGGCGCGGGTCATCTGCCCGTGGCAGGCCTGGTGGTCGCCCAGACGGGCGTAGGCGCGGGCCTGCATGGTGCACAGGTCGGAGACCAGGGCCGGGGTCAGGTCGCCGCGGGCGGCCCGCAGCGCCGTCTCGCAGTACTGGATCACCAGCCGGTACTCGGCGGCGGCCATGGCCTGGTTCGCCAGCAGGGCCACGACGTACCCGCCGAAGCGCCGGTCACCGCTCGCCTTGGCCATGCGCAGCGCCGCAAGGAAGTACCGCTGCGCCAGGGCCTGACGGGAGGCGTCGTAGGCGCAGATCCCGGCCAGAGCGGTGAGGGACCCTGCGGTGCGGCGCAGAGGGCGTCCGGTCTCGTCGGAGTAGGCGCCGGAGAGTGCCGGGGCGACCTGGTCGGCGAGGAACCTCGTGAGGCGCGGGCGGACCGGTATGCCGCCGGCCCGCCGGTACATCTCTTCGTAGCGCTGGCGGGCGGTGTGCAGGCGGGCCACGTCGCCAGTGCCGACTGCTGCTGTGCCTCGACGGGAGACATCGGAGTCTCCCGGGGGGTTCTCCCACTCGAACAGCCACGGGCGTGGGGCTCGCGGCGCGTCGCGGGGGTTCGACGGGCTGCTCGACGGTCCATCCCCACGCGCGTGGGGCTCGCGCCGGGACACGCCGGAACCGCGGAAACGCCCCCTCCCGCCCGAGAGATGATTGAGGCCCCCAGAACACCAGGCCCCCGCGGGGGCCTTCGTCGTGTCCGCGGTCGCCTCACGCGATGTAAGGCTCTCCGCCCGACAGCCCGTGATCGATGCGCAACCGCAGCGCCGGTGCCACCGGGTAGCCCTCGATCTCCCCCGGGGCCACCCACCGCACCTCCATCGCCTCCTCCGGCTCGGGGGTGACCTGACCGCCGACCACACGGCCGCGCACGCAAATGTTGATGGGCTGGCGCACCTCGTCGAGCCTGTCGCCGTGCCAATAGGCGATCACGTGATCCGGAGTGGAGAACACCCCGACCAGGCCCACGATCTCGATGTCGAGCCCGGTCTCCTCTCGGCACTCGCGCACCGCGGCCTGCCCCACGGACTCGCCCTTTTTCACCGCACCGGTGGGGATGGTCCACAACTCGTTGTCCACTCGTTTGAGCAGCAGCACCCGCCCGGCCTCGTCCTGCACGAACGCCGACGCCGAGGTCTTGCGCGACGTCGGCTTCGGGGCCTGGGGGTCCTGCCAGTGGTCGACGCGCCTGGACGCCTTGCTCACGTCTCCTCCGTTCCCCCGAGCGGGCGGGCCGAGGCCCACACCCGCTCGTAGCTCTCCACGTAGGTATGGAAGTACGCGCCGTCCATCCTGCGGAAGTGCATCACCGGGGTGTGCGCGGCGAGAATGCCGTACACGTGCGCGTTGACCAGCAGCTCGTCGTCGAACCGGTAGATGCTGTTGTACAGCGGGGTGTCGTGCAGGCGGATCTCCACTTCCGGCGGCATCTGCTGCTGGTAGTAGGCCGTCACCGCCGCCACCCGCCCGGCCACCCCTCCCCCGATCTGATACTCGGAGTCGCGCGCCGCGAGCTGCGCCCCATCGGGGTCGCCCAGCAGCAGCCGCACCCGCGCCCCTGCCCGGGCCTTGGCCGCCAACGTAGGCATCCAGTCGGCGTGCTCCTCGGTGAGCCACAGGCCGGCGTAGGCGAGCAGGCACACGTCACGCTCGGCCGCGCGCAGCAGCTCGGTCCACAGATGGCGCGGCACGTCCGAGCGGCGGGGGTAGGCGGCGACCAGCTCGGCCCCGGCCAGGGAGGCGCCGTCGACGGCGCCGGGCCACAGGTATGACTCGTCCTCCTGCAGGATCGCGGCGACCCGGTAGCGGGTGCGCGGGTGGGGGGTCGATCCGGCGATCCACCGCTCCACCGATTTGGTGGAGACGCCCGACGCTTCGGCGAGCCCGCCGATGTCGAGGCCGGACCGGTGGATCGCTCGGCGAAGTCGTTCGTTCACCGGCATGGGCCCATCGTGGCACTTTCGGACACCTTGCGTCAGAGGCTTGGCCGCTAGATGTCGGTAGATGTCTCGCAGTGTCGATGCGGTGTCCGTGGCCTGGTCCGGATCATGGCGTGCAAAGGCCCCGGCCTGCACTGGCCCCGGGGCGCGGCCCCGGCTCTACGGAAGCTGACGACATGAAGCAGACTCCCCCCGCCCTCTCCGCGGATGAAGACGAGAGGCTGCGGCGCGACTTCCCCCGCTGGCGGGTGTGGCGAGCGAAGCGCCCCGACGGGACCCCGGGAATGTGGATGGCCAACCCCCCGCCCGAGCGCACTGACCTGACGCCCACTCTCATGGCCGAGACCGCCGACGGGCTCCGCGTGCAGATGGCCGCCCCCGGCCCCCGGTACGGGCGGCCGGTGCCCCAGCAGGCAGGCCCCCAGTGAGCGGGTGGCGCCTCGGACAGAAGCGCAGCCCCTCCGGCCATGCGACCTGGAAACGCGCCACGCGCCCCCACCCCGAGGCCCCCGGGCACACCCAGGAGGTCGTCGGACGCACCGTCGGCGAGCTGGAGGCCGCCCTGGCCGTCCACGACCACCTCGACCGACTCCGCGAGGCCTACGGGCACACGTGAGCGATCGGCGCGGACGAGGTCATGCCCACCTGGCGCATCCGCTGGGTCTGGGCCCAGCCCCGCGCGCCAGGAGTACCCACCCCACCGCCGATGGACACCCCGGCCGAGCTGGAGACGGTGCTGGCCGCCCGAACCGTCCAGGAGGAGGCGGCCCCATGAACCCGTCCTACGCGCCGCACCTACTGCACACCGGCGCAGGCACCCCCACCCCCAGTGACCGCCCGGCCGGGAAGAGCGGTGCGCGTCCCGTCCACTGATCCATCCCCGCAGGCGTGGGGCCTACGCTGGGACAAGCCGGAACCATGGAAACGAATCCTCCCGCCCGAGAGGCAGTTGAGGCCCCCCAGGACACCAGGCCCCCGCCCGTGCGGGGCCTTCGTCGTGCGACCGGGCCGGGCCGCGCCTCCTAGGGTGTCGCTGTGACTGACACCCGATGGACCATCCACGGCGAGAAGCTCGTCGACGAGAACCGCCACATCCGCCTCACGACGGTCGACGTCGAACTCCCCGACGGCGTGAAATTCACCCAGTACGTCGCCAAGCTTCCGCCTGCTGCGATGACCCTGGTCATGAACGAGGGCAGCCAAGTGCTGCTGATGTACCGGCACCGGTTCATCGTGGACCGGTGGGTGTGGGAGCTGCCCGGCGGCTACGTCGACCACGCCGAGGACATCGCCGCCGCGGCCGCCCGGGAGGTCGAGGAGGAGACCGGGTGGCTCCCCCGCAGCATGGAGCACCTGGTGACGTTCCAGCCCGCCATCGGCTCGATCGACCAGCCCCAGATCATCTACCTCGGCCGAGAACCCGTGCATACCGACACCGCCCCTGACATCAACGAAGCCCAGCGCGTTGCCTGGTTCGCCCTGGACGAAGCGATAGCGATGATCGACCGCGGTGAGATCGTGGGCGCCTCCACCGTCGTCGCCCTCTACCGGGCGCTCACCCTGCGGTGACCGCGGCGGCGCAGTGTCGACGAGGTCCATCCCCACGGGCGTGGGGCTCGCCCGGCGATCGTGTCCATCCGGGTCTCGAGGCCCGGTCCATCCCCACGGGCGTGGGGCTCGCGCGGCCGACCTCCTGCGCGAGGTGGCCATCGCCGGTCCATCCCCACGGGCGTGGGGCTCGCACTTTTCGACCTGCGAGAACTCAGGGCGTTACCATTTCTTTGTCAAAAACCAGCCCCCGACAAGGGGCACCTGTAGTCAGTTGACTACTTTCCGCATGCGCCGCTCCCTCGTCCTCCCTCAGGGGCAGGCCGTTCATCGGATTCACCCTCCACGCCGCGGTGCTCTTCCGGATTCATCCAGCAGACGGGCCCCCAGTGCGGCGGACCAGGCGTACGCACGCCCGGCCGCGCCGACCTCAGGGCGGCCGCCTCGGCTCACTCCACGCCGGCAGCGTCCATGCCGCGCAGCTCGCGCTTGAGTTCCTTGATCTCGTCGCGCAGGCGCGCCGCCAGCTCGAACTGCAGGTCCGCGGCGGCCTGGTGCATCTGCTCGTCCAGCTGCTCGATGAGCGAGGCCAGCTCCGCCCGCGGCATCTGCGACACGTCCGCGCGCCCCTCGCCGCCCGCCGTCGGGGTCGGCGTCTTGCGGTACCCGGACCCGATCAGCTCCTGGGTGTCCACGTCCTCCCGGGCCAGCGAGTCGAGGATGTCGGCGATCTGCTTGCGCAGCGGCTGCGGGTCGATCCCGTGCTCGTCGTTGTAGGCCAGCTGCTTGGCCCGGCGCCGGTTGGTCTCGTCGATGGCGCGCCGCATGGAGTCGGTGACGGTGTCGGCGTACATGTGCACCTGCCCCGCCACGTTCCGGGCCGCGCGGCCGATCGTCTGGATCAGCGAGGTCTCCGAGCGCAGGAACCCCTCCTTGTCGGCGTCCAGGATCGCCACCAGGGACACCTCGGGCAGGTCCAGGCCCTCCCGCAGCAGGTTGATGCCGACCAGCACGTCGAACTCGCCGGCCCGCAGCTCGCGCAGCAGCTCCACCCGGCGCAGCGTGTCCACCTCGCTGTGCAGGTAGCGCACCCGGATGTCCAGCTCGGCGAAGTAGTCGGTGAGGTCCTCGGCCATCTTCTTGGTCAGCGTGGTCACCAGCACCCGCTCCTGGCGCCCGGCCCGCTCCTGGATCTCGTGCACCAGGTCGTCGATCTGGCCGTCGGTGGGCTTGACCACCACCTCGGGGTCGACCAGCCCGGTCGGGCGGATCACCTGCTCGACCACGTCGCCGCCGCTCTGGCGCAGCTCGTAGGGGCCCGGGGTGGCAGACAGGTACACCGTCTGCCCGATCCGCTCCAGGAACTCTTCCCACTTCAGCGGGCGGTTGTCCATCGCCGAGGGCAGCCGGAACCCGTGGTCGACCAGGGTGCGCTTGCGCGCCGCGTCGCCCTCGTACATCGCGCCGATCTGCGGCACGGTCACGTGCGACTCGTCGACGACCAGCAGGAAGTCCTCGGGGAAGTAGTCCAGCAGGGTGTTGGGGGCGCTGCCGGGGTCGCGGCCGTCGAAGTGCCGCGAGTAGTTCTCCACACCCGAGCAGCTGCCGACCTGGCGCAGCATCTCGATGTCGTAGGTGGTGCGCATCCGCAGCCGCTGCGCCTCCAGCAGCTTGCCCTGGGCCTCCAGCTCCGAGAGCCGCTCGGACAGCTCGGCCTCGATCTGGCCGACCGCCCGCTCCAGCCGCTCGGGCCCGGCCACGTAGTGCGAGGCCGGGAAGAGGAAGACCTCCTCGTCCTCGCCCAGCACCTCCCCGGTCAGCGGGTGCAACGTCAGCAGGCGCTCGACCTCGTCGCCGAACATCTCGATGCGCACCGCCAGCTCCTCGTACACCGGGATGATCTCCACGGTGTCGCCCCGCACCCGGAAGGTGCCGCGGGTGAACGCGGTGTCGTTGCGGGTGTACTGCATCTCCACCAGCCGGCGCAGCAGCTCGTCCCGGTCGATCTCCATGCCGACCTGGAGCCGCGCCATCCGGTCCACGTACTCCTGCGGGGTGCCCAGGCCGTAGATGCACGACACCGACGCCACCACCACGGTGTCGCGGCGGGG
>NZ_ANAD01000176.1 GCF_000341245.1 Nocardiopsis halophila DSM 44494 | reverse complement strand
CCGGGGGCCGCCCCATCCGGTCCACGTACTCCTGCGGGGTGCCCAGGCCGTAGATGCACGACACCGACGCCACCACCACGGTGTCGCGGCGGGTGAGCAGCGAGTTGGTCGCCGAGTGCCGCAGCCGCTCCACCTCGTCGTTGATGGAGGAGTCCTTCTCGATGTAGGTGTCGGTCTGCGGGACGTAGGCCTCGGGCTGGTAGTAGTCGTAGTAGGAGACGAAGTACTCGACCGCGTTGTTCGGCAGCATCTGGCGCAGCTCGTTGGCGAACTGCGCGGCCAGCGTCTTGTTGGGCTGCATGACCAGGGTGGGGCGCTGCACCTGCTCCACCATCCAGGCCACCGTGGCGGTCTTGCCGGTACCGGTGGCGCCCAGCAGCACCGTGTCGCGGTCCCCGGCCCCGACCCGGCCCGCCAGGTCGGCGATGGCCGCGGGCTGGTCGCCCGCCGGAACCATGTCCGAGACCACCTCGAACGGCGCCTTCTTGCGCTGGATGTCGGTCACCGGTCGCATGCCGCCCCCATCGTCGCCTCCGTGCCGCGCGGGCCGCAGGTGCCCGCACCCTCCAACCTAGCGCCGCCCTGCGACAGCGCCGGACCGATGCGTGCAACCGGCGGCGGCGCCCGGCCATTCCCCGGGGCCCGGGCCCAGGGCGGCGGACCGCGCCGGGCGCGGGTCACCCCTGGTCGGCGCGGGCGCGCAGCTCCTTCCACACCTGGGCCACGCGGGCGTCCAGCTCCTCGCGGGTGCCGGAGTTGTCCACCACGATGTCGGCGACGGCCAGCCGCTCCTCGCGCTCGGCCTGGGCGCGGATCCGGGCCCGCGCCTGCTCCTCGGGCATGCCGCGGTCCCCGACCAGGCGCTCCACCCGCAGCTCCTCGGGGGCGTCCACGACCACCACCACGTCGTACAGCTCCTGCAGACCGTTCTCCACCAGAAGCGGAACGTCGTCGACCACGACCGCTCCCTCGGGGGCGCGCTCCATCAGCTCCCGGGTGCGCTCGGCCACCCGGGGGTGCACGATGGCGTTCAGCCGGGTCAGCCGGGCCGTGTCGGAGAAGACGATCTCGCCCAGCCGGGGCCGGTCCAGGCGCCCGTCGGCGTCCAGCACGCCCTCCCCGAACTCGGCCACCACCTCGGCCAGCCCCGGGGTGCCCGGCTCGACGACCTCGCGGGCGATCGCGTCGGCGTCGACCACCAGCGCGCCCGCCTCGCCCAGGCGCCGCGCCACCTCGCTCTTGCCGGAGCCGATGCCCCCGGTCAGTCCCACTCGAAGCATGGGGCCGAGACTACGGCACCGGCTCCCCGGGTGCGGCGCCGGGCGCCGGCTTGCCCAGGTGCACCAGCACCAGGTGGTCCGACAGGCGCTCCCGGGAGGCCTCGGTGTAGCCCAGGGAGCGGAAGAAGCGCAGGTTGTCCTCGCTGCCGTGCCCGGTGGCCAGCGCGAAGCGCTCCAGCCCCGGGTGGTCGGCGGCGGCGCGGCGCTCCAGCTCGGCCATGAGGGCCCGGCCGATCCCCCGCCGCCGCACGTCCGGCGCCACGGCCAGCCGGTTGACCAGGAACGCGCGCTCGGCGGCGACGCCGCGCACGGCGCCCACGATGCGCCCCTCCAGCACCGCCTTGAGCACCGGGCCCCGGTCGAAGGAGGCCCGCACCTGCTCGCGCCCCTCGGTCAGCGGCGGGAGGTAGGGGTCCCCGTACAGCTGCGCCTCGGTCAGGTAGGCGGCGCGCTGCAGGGACCAGATCGGGCCCGCGTCCTCGGGCGCGGCCGCGGTGACGGCCGGTTCGGGCGGGGTGTCGGCGCGCATGGGCTCCCTCTCGCGTGCGGGTGCGCGCCGAGCATAGCGGAGGGCCGCCCCCCGGTACGGGGAACGGCCCTCGGCGGTTCGCGATGTCCGCGCCGGAGTCCCGGCGGGGAGGC
The DNA here is from genome assembly GCF_000341245.1 of Nocardiopsis halophila DSM 44494. Taxonomy (GTDB): domain Bacteria; phylum Actinomycetota; class Actinomycetes; order Streptosporangiales; family Streptosporangiaceae; genus Nocardiopsis_A; species Nocardiopsis_A halophila. Next base: position 6,010 of record NZ_ANAD01000176.1, on the reverse strand, counting down.
GGTGGCTACTCGCCGCCGCCCGCGAGCTTCTCCCGCAGCGCGGCCAGGGCCTCGTCGGAGGCCAGGGCACCGCCGGTGGAGTCGGCGCCGCTGGAGGCGCTGCCGCCGCCACCGTTACCGCCGCCGGCGGGCGCGGGGGCCGGAGCCTCCTCCTCGTACCCGCCGCCGGCCTCGGCCTCGGCCTCGGCGGCACGGGCCTCGGCGACCTGCTTGCGGTGCGCCTCGAAGCGGGACTGCGCCATGGCGTACTGGCGCTCCCACTCGTCCCGCTGGACCTCGAAGCCCTCCATCCACTCGCCGGTCTCGGGGTCGAAGCCCTCGGGGTACTTGTAGTTCCCCTGCTCGTCGTAGTCGGCGGCCATGCCGTAGAGCGTGGGGTCGAACTCCTCCTGCTCGGGGGAGACGCTCTCGTTGGCCTGCTTCAGCGAGAGGCTGATCCGGCGGCGGTCCAGGTCGATGTCGATGATCTTGACGAAGATCTCGGTGCCGACCTGCACGACCTGCTCGGGGATCTCCACGTGGCGCTCGGCCAGCTCGGAGATGTGCACCAGGCCCTCGATGCCCTCCTCGACGCGGACGAACGCACCGAACGGCACCAGCTTGGTGACCTTGCCCGGAACGACCTGCCCGATCTGGTGGGTGCGAGCGAACTGCTGCCAGGGGTCCTCCTGCGTGGCCTTGAGCGACAGGGAGACGCGCTCGCGCTCCATGTCGACGTCAAGGACCTCGACGGTGACCTCCTGGCCGACCTCGACGACCTCGCTCGGGTGGTCGATGTGCTTCCAGGACAGCTCCGAGACGTGCACCAGGCCGTCCACGCCGCCCAGATCGACGAAGGCGCCGAAGTTGACGATCGAGGAGACCACGCCCTTGCGGATCTGGCCCTTCTGCAGGGTGTTGAGGAAGGTCTGGCGGACCTCGGACTGGGTCTGCTCCAGCCAGGCGCGGCGGGACAGGACCACGTTGTTGCGGTTCTTGTCCAGCTCGATGATCTTGGCCTCGAGCTCGCGGCCGACGTAGGGCTGAAGGTCGCGGACGCGACGCATCTCCACGAGCGAGGCGGGCAGGAAGCCGCGCAGGCCGATGTCGAGGATCAGACCGCCCTTGACGACCTCGATCACCGTGCCGGTGACGACGCCGTCCTCCTCCTTGATCTTCTCGATCGTGCCCCAGGCGCGCTCGTACTGGGCGCGCTTCTTGGACAGGATCAGCCGGCCCTCTTTGTCCTCCTTCTGGAGGACCAGGGCCTCGACGTGGTCGCCGACGGCCACGACCTCGCCCGGGTCGACGTCGTGCTTGATCGACAACTCCCGGGAGGGGATCACCCCTTCGGTCTTGTAGCCGATGTCGAGCAAGACCTCGTCTCGATCGACCTTCACGATGGTGCCTTCAACGATGTCCCCATCGTTGAAGTACTTGATGGTCTCGTCGATCGCCGCGAGGAAGGCTTCCTCGGACCCGATGTCGTCGATCGCTACCTGGGGTGTCGAGGTTGCCTCGGTGCTGCTCGTCATGTGTGGGTGGACTCCGGATGCGGACAATGGCTAGGTTAGATGCGCCGCCGCCACCCGTCCGCGGTCGTTGAGTACGGTCGGTCAGGACCGCGTTGCGCACGGGTGCCCACAGCGCTCCGGCCAGAATATGAGACCCGAGCCCCCTGGTCAATCGGAATCCCGGCCCGCAAAGGGGCCAAGTCCCCATTCTGCGCATGCTACCCGCCCGCGCCCGCGAGCGGAAAGACGCCCCGCCCTGCGCGGCGGCTTCCGAAACGGCGCCCCCGGATCGCCTCAGTCGTCGCTTCGGCACGAGCGGGAGCGCTTGAGCGCCGAGCGGCGCCGCTTGTCCTCCAGTCGGCGCCGGCGGGCCCCGCGGCCGGGCCGGGTGGGCCGCCGCTCCCGGGGCGGCGGAGCGCAGGCCGCGTCCAGCGCGGCGCGCAGCCGCTCGGCGGCCAGCTCCCGGTTGCGCGCCTGCGACCTGGTGTCGGAGGCGCTGACCGTCAGCACGGTGCCGCGCAGCCGCCCCGCCAGCCGCTCCAGGGCCCGCTCGCGCTGGCGCCCGGTCAGCACGGAGGTCGCGGCCACGTCCAGCGACGCCGTCGCGCGCGTGTCCGAGGTGTTGACGTGCTGGCCGCCCGGCCCGCCGGACCGGGAGAAGCGCCAGACCAGCTCCGCCTCGGGCAGGGCGGGCACGCCCTGCGCGTCGCCGCGGTCCGCCATCTCCGGTGCCTCCATCACGATCGTCCTGGGCCGTCGTTCCGCTCAGAGCGTAACCGCCGTGGCGCCGCACGGCATCCCGATTCTCGGAGATTCCGGACGCAGGCGCCCGCTTCCGGACACGGCCGTGGGCCGGACCACCGCCCCGCGAAAGGGCCGACGCGACCGGAAGAAGACGCCCCGACCCGGCAGGCCCCGGCCCCCCGGGGGCCGGCTCAGAGCCGTGACGACGGCGCTGAACCGGCCGGACGGAAAGGACACCGCTCCAGCGGACACGCCCCGGGAACGCCCCGCCGGGCACGCCGCTAGTGCGCGGCGTCGCGCCAGTTCTCTCCCAGGCCGACCGAGACCGCGAGGGGCACGCGCAGGTCGTAGGCGCCGGACATCTCCTCCGAGACCAGCTTGCGCACCGACTCCACCTCGTCCTCGGGCACCTCCAGCACGAGCTCGTCGTGCACCTGCAGCAGCGCCCGCGCCCGGTGCCCGCCCTCGCGCAGGGCCCGGTCCACGTCCAGCATGGCGACCTTGATGATGTCGGCGGCCGAGCCCTGGATGGGCGCGTTCAGCGCCATCCGCTCGGCCATCTGCCGGCGCTGCCGGTTGTCGCTGGTCAGGTCGGGCAGGTAGCGGCGGCGCCCCAGGATCGTCTCGGTGTAGCCGTCCCGCCGCGCCTGCTCGACCACCTCGTGCAGGTAGTCCCGCACCCCGCCGAAGACCTGGAAGAAGTCCTCCATCAGGGTGCGGGCCTCCCCCGGGGAGACGCCCAGCTGCTGGGAGAGCCCGAACTCGCTGAGCCCGTAGGCCAGCCCGTAGTTCATCGCCTTGATGCGCGCCCGCTCCTCGCCGCCGACCTGCTCCGGCTCGGTGCCGAAGACCCGCGCCGCGATCTCGGCGTGGAAGTCGTGCCCGGTCTGGAAGGCCTCGATGAGCGCCTCGTCCTGGGACAGGTGCGCCATGATCCGCAGCTCGATCTGGCTGTAGTCGGCGGTCATCAGCGCGTCGTAGCCCGGCCCCACCACGAACGCGCGGCGGATCCTCCGCCCGGCGTCGGTGCGCACCGGGATGTTCTGCAGGTTGGGCTCCACCGAGCTCAGCCGCCCGGTGGCCGCCACCGTCTGGTTGAAGGTGGTGTGGATCCGCCCGTCCTCGGCGATGGTCTTGACCAGGCCCTCGACCGTGGTGCGCAGCCGGGTCTGGTCCCGGTGGCGCAGCAGGATCGCCGGCAGCTCGTTCTCGGTCTGGGTCGCCAGCCACGCCAGGGCGTCGGCGTCGGTGGTGTAGCCCGTCTTGATCTTCTTGGTCCTCGGCAGCCCCAGCTCCTCGAAGAGCACCTGCTGCAGTTGCTTGGGCGAGCCCAGGTTGAACTCCCGGCCCACCACCCGGTGCGCCTCCTCCACCGCGCGGCGCTGCTCGGCGGCGAACTCGGCCTCCAGGGAGTCCAGGTAGTCCCGGTCGGCGGCGATCCCGGCGCGCTCCAGGCCGGCCAGCACCCGCACCAGCGGCAGCTCGACGTCGGCCATCAGGCCGGCTCCGCCGCGCTGCTCCAGCAGCGCGTCCAGCCGGTCGGCCAGCTCGCGGGTGGCGCGGGCCCGCACCGCCAGGTCCGCGCGGGCCGCCCCGTCGGCGTCGCCGTCCCCGCCGTCGCCGCCCACGTCGAGCGAGAGCTGGCCGCCCTCCTCCTGGCGCCGGACCAGCTCCTTGTTCAGGTACTGGCGGCACATGTCCTCCAGGCCCGTCTTGCGCTGCCCCGGCTGCACCAGGTAAGCGGCGACCGCCGTGTCGCTGCTGACCCCCTGCAGGTCCCAGCCGTGCGCGAACGCCGCGAGCAGCGGCCCCTTGGCCTCGTGCACGGCCTTGGGCCGGTCCTGCGCGGACAGCCACGCGGCGAACGCGCGCTCGTCCTCCTCGCCCAGCGAGGCGGGGTCGACGTAGGCGGCGGCCCCGTCCGGCGCGGCCACGGCCACCGCCTCCAGGGCGCCCGTCCCCGCACCCCACGTGCCGGAGAAGGCCACCCCCGACCGGCCGCCGGAGGCGTGCCCGTCCAGCCACGCGCCCAGCTCCCCCGGCGCGGGCACCTGCACCGCGTCGTCGAAGTCCTCGCCGGCGTCGGGCTCCTGCTCGGCCTGCCCGGTGCCCACCACCTGGAACAGCCGGTCGCGCAGGGTCGAGGCGAACTCCAGGTCGTCGAAGAGGGTGTTCACCCCCTGGGCGTCGGCGGTCCCCGGCTCAAGATCGGACAGGCCCACCTCCAGCGGCACATCGCCCACCAGGAGGTTGAGCCGCTGGTTGCGCAGCACGTCGTCCAGGTGGTCGCGGAAGTTCTGCCCGGCCTTGCCGGTGAGCTCCTCGGCGCGGGCCACCAGCTCGTCCAGCGACCCGTACTTCAGGATCCACTTGGCCGCCGTCTTGGGCCCGACCCCCGGAACGCCCGGCAGGTTGTCGGCCTTCTCCCCCACCAGCGCCGCCAGGTCGCGGTAGCGCTCCGGCGGCACGCCGTACTTCTCCTCCACCCGTTCGGGCGTCATCCGCGTCAGGTCCGACACGCTCTTGCCCGGGTAGAGCACCGTGCACCCGCCGTCGACCAGCTGGAAGGCGTCCCGGTCGCCCGAGGCGATGAGCACCTCCATGCCCGCGGCGCCGGCCTGCCCCGCCAGGGTGGCGATCACGTCGTCGGCCTCGAAGCCCTGCACCGACACCGACGTCATGCCCAGCAGCCGCAGCAGCTCCTGGACCAGCTCCACCTGCGAGGGGAACTCCGGCGGGGTGTCGGCCCGGCCGTCCTTGTAGTCCCCGTAGGCCTCGTGCCGGAACGTCGGCCCGGACACGTCCCAGGCCACCGCGATGTGCGTGGGCTCCTCCTCGCGCAAGAGCTTGATCAGCATGGACGTGAACCCGTACACCGCGTTGGTGGACTGTCCCGTCGTCGTCCCGAACTTCTCGACCGGGAGCGCGAAGAAGGCGCGGAACGCCATCGAGTGCCCGTCCACCAACAGCAGGCGGCCACCGCCGCCCGCCGCGGACGCGCCGCCTGTACTGCTCTGACCGGGGGTCTGCTGTGTGTTCGCCACAGGGGAATCCTAGGATGCGGTGCGGACTTTTTCGCGTGGCCTGCGCACCGCCGGGCCCGTCGCCGCCGCGAACGCGCCCCGAAGGGCGCACCACCTCCTGGAAAGGGGCACCCCGCCATGACCCTCAACGCCGAGCAGCTCGCCGAGATCATGGGCAGCACCAGCTCCGGCGGCTCCCTCGGCGACCGCATGGGTCTGGAGCTCCTGGAGGCCTCCCCCGAGCGGGTGGTGGGGCGCATGCCCGTGGACGGCAACACCCAGCCCTACGGGATCCTGCACGGCGGCGCCTCCTGCGTGCTCGCCGAGACCCTGGGCTCGGTCGGCTCCGCGCTCATCGCCGGCGAGGGCCGCATCGCCGTCGGCATCGAGATCAGCGCCACCCACCACCGCCCGGCCACCGAGGGGCACATCACCGGCGTGGCCACCCCCGTGCACACCGGGCGCACCCTCGCCACCTGGGAGATCGAGATCACCCGCGAGGACGGCAAGCGGGTGTGCACCTCCCGCCTGACGTGCATGCTGCGCGACGCCTGAGCCGCCCGCGGCCGCGCGCCGCGCCGACCGGCGGACGAGGGCCCGCCCGGGGACGCCCCGGGCGGGCCCTCTCTTCATGCCCGCCCATGCCCGGGTCGTGTCCGCTGGAGTGGTGGAACTGTCGGCCGCGTCCTTGTGAGCGGTGCGACCGCTGCAGCGCGATCGGCGACCCCGCCCCCGGTGCGCCCCTCCATG
>NZ_ANAD01000175.1 GCF_000341245.1 Nocardiopsis halophila DSM 44494 | reverse complement strand
CCCGAGATCAACAAGGGTGTCGGTGCGGGCGGCCGGGGCCCGGAGAGTTCCACAACGCCAGCGGACACGACACATGCCCGCACACGCCCCGCGACCACCCCATCACCCGCCCGAACTGCGACGACGCCGCCCACCTCCGGTTGTGTCGCCCTTCACTACGACCCGATAACGGCATGAACCCGACTCGGCAGCAACAGAACCGGCCTTCTTCCGAAACCGCCCCAGAGCGAATTAAGCTCCGCTAACGCAGTCGGTTAAGCGTGTCAGGCGGACGGCGGATCCCCCGCCGCCCGGACGCGCCCCGCTGAGCCGCCTGCCCCGACCTCGAAACCGATCCAGCCGGTTGAACGGAGAGACCTGAATGCCGAGCACCAAGGCCCTCAGCCTCACAGCTGCGGCCGCGGCCCTCACCCTGGGCCTCACCGCATGCGGCGGCGACGGCGGAAACGGCGGCGGAGGTGGTGAAGGAGACGCCCTGCAGTTCGGGTTCGTCTTCCCCCAGACCGGTGACCTCGCCCACCTCGGCCCGCCCCAGGAGTCGGCCGCCAAGTACGCCCTGCAGGAGATCAACGCGGCCGGCGGCGTCAACGGCGCCGAACTGCCCGACTTCCTCGAAGGCGACGAGGCCAACGACGCCGCCCAGGCCAACGACGCCGCCCAGCGCCACGTCGACCAGGGCGCCGACATCATCCTGGGCGCCGCGGCCTCGGGCATGACCCAGGCCATCATGGACACCGTCACCAGCAACGAGGTGGTGCAGTGCTCGGGGTCCAACACCGCCCCCGGGCTGGCCGAGGAGGACGAGACCGGCTACTACTGGCGCACCGCCCCCAGCGACCTCCTCCAGGGCCCCGTGCTCGCCGAGAAGATCGCATCCGACGGGCACCAGAGCGTCGCCGTCACCTACCGCGCCGACGACTACGGCGAGGGCCTGGCCAACGCCGCCGCCGACGCGCTCGAGGAGAACGGCATCGAGGTCGTCTACAACGAGGGCTACGACCCCAACGCCCCCAACTTCGACGCCGTCGTCACCGAACTGGCCGGGGCCGAGGCCGACGCCACCCTCATGGTCTCCTTCGAAGAGGGCGTGCAGATCATCACCGGCCTCATCGAAGAGGGCGTGGGCGCCGACCAGATGTACGCCACCGACGGCCTCAACGACGAGGGGCTCGCCGAGAAGGTCGACTCCAGCGACCCGAGCACGGTCTCCGGGTTCCAGGGCACCGCGCCCGACGTCGGCAGCGACGACTTCCTGAGCGGCCTGACCGAGTTCGACTCCGAGCTGGAGGTCTTCCAGTTCTCCGGCCAGGTCTACGACTGCGCCGTGGTGACCGCCCTGGCCGCCGAGCAGGCCGGCAGCAACGACCCCACCGAGTTCGTCGGCGAGATCGAGGGCGTCTCCAAGGACGGCACCGAGTGCACCTCCTTCGAGGAGTGCAAGCAGCTCATCGCCGACGGTGAGGACATCGACTACCAGGGCGTCAGCGGCCCGCTGAACTTCGACGAGAACGGCGACGTGACCTCCGCGACCTTCCAGGTCTACGGATTCGACGACGAAGGTGTCCACTCCAAGCAGGACACCATCACCGTCCCCTAGCCCCACGGGCGAGGGGCCGACGCCCCCTCGGGGCGGACGCTGAAGGCCCCCGCGCGGTGAGAACCGCGCGGGGGCCTTCTCCATGTGCACGAGCCGCCGGGGCCCGGGGGCAGAGACGCGAGGGCCGGGGCCCGAAGGCGGAGGTCCGCACCGCGATCCGCCAGGCCGAGGCCGAGCCCCCGGCGACGGTTCCAGGACGGTTCCGGGACCGCTCCACGGCGGGGGGACGGACCCCACGGCGCCGAGCACGGCTCCTGGACCCTTCCAGCGCCCGAGCATCTCCCTCCCCCACCCGAGGAGAGAGACCGGCAGCGTCACCGGCCGGGCAGCTCGCAGACCAGCCCGGCCACCGCCCAAGTCGCCTCAGGCCGCCCCCGGGTGGGGCAGGCCCCCTTCCCGCACCCTCACGGAGGAACCGCTAGCGGAGCCCCCAGGTCTGCTCCAGTCTCTGGCCGCCTTCTAGGCCGAACCACGCCGCCACTCGCAGGTCGGCCCCAGCCCCACCCGGCCACCGGCTCTGCAACCCCTCAGGTCGGCGCACAGGCCGGGACGGACGCCCCTCTCCGATCGCCCGCACCCGCCGTCGCCGACCACAACACCACCCCCGCAGAACGGCCCACCCGCGGCGCCGAACGCTCGCCCCGCCCCCACAGCACGCGAACGGGGGCGGCGCCCACGGCACCGCCCCCGTCGAACAGCCGGATAACCGAACAGCCGAGCAGTCGGCCGACGGCCTCAGTCCGCCTTCGCCAGCGTCCCCAGGTACAACTCGATCACGTTCGGGTCCTCCAACAGCTCCCGACCCGTACCCGTGTAGGCGTTCCGCCCCTGGTCCAGCACATAGCCGCGGTCACAGATCTGCAGGCACCGGCGGGCGTTCTGCTCCACCATGATCACCGACACCCCCGCCGCGTTGATCTGCCGGACCCGCTCGAACACCTCGTCCTGATAGATCGGCGACAGCCCCGCCGTCGGCTCGTCCAACAGCACCACCGACGGCTCCATCATCAGCGCCCGGCCCATCGCCACCATCTGGCGCTCACCGCCCGACAGCGCCCCCGCCTTCTGCCGGCGGCGCTCCGCCAGCAGCGGGAACAGCTCCGCCACCACCGCGAACCGCTCCCGGAACGCCTTCGGGCGCAGGAAGACCCCCATCTCCAGGTTCTCCTCCACCGTCAGCGACGGGAACACGTTCTGGGTCTGCGGCACGTACCCCACGCCCCGCTCCACCAGCTCGTGCGCGCTCAGGTTCGCGATCGACGACCCCCGCAGCACCAGCTCGCCCCCGCGCACCGGCAACAGCCCGAAGACCGTCTTGATCAGCGTGGACTTGCCCGCCCCGTTCGGACCGATCACGCCCACCACCTCGCCCTCGCGAAGCGTCAGCGTGCACCCGTCCAGGATGTTCACCTCGGGGATGTAGCCCGCCTTGACCTCATCCGCCACCAGCAGGAACTCCGAACGGTCCTGCACCGGCCCCGAAGCGCTGTGCTCCAGCACCTCCTCGCGGGCCTCCTGGCGCGCCTCCTCGCCGTCCGCCATCAGGCCTCCTCCCCCGCACCCGGCGCGGTGCCGCCCGGCTCGTCGTGGTGGGCGCCCAGGTAGGCGTCGACCACCTCCTGGTTCGACCGGATGTCGTCCGGCCGCCCCTCGGCGATCACCCGCCCCTGGGCCAACACCACGATCCAGTCGCTGATCCCCATGATCACGTCCATGTCGTGCTCCACGAAGAGCACCGTCAAGCCATCGTCCCGCAGCGAGGTGATATGCCCCAGCAGCGACTGCACCAGCGCCGGGTTCACCCCCGCCATCGGCTCGTCCAGCATCACCATCGACGGGTTCACCATCAGCGAGCGCGCCATCTCCAGCAGCTTGCGCTGGCCGCCCGACAGGCTCCCCGCCAGGTCGTCCTTCTTCGCGTCCAGCTTGAACCGCGCCAGCAGCTCCATCGCCCGCGCCCGGTTCTGCTCCTCCTGGCGCCGCCACACCGGCCGGTACAGCGCCCCCAGCAGACGCTCACCCGCCTGCCCCGGCGCCGCCAACAGCATGTTGTCCAACACCGTCAACCGGGTCAGCGCCTTCGTCAGCTGGAACGTGCGCACCATCCCCTGGCGCGCCACCCGGTGCCCGCCCAGGCCGTTCAACCGCCGGCCCTCGAACGACCACTCGCCCGCGTCCACCCGGTCGAACCCGGTCAGCAGATTGAACAGCGTCGACTTGCCCGCGCCGTTCGGGCCGATCAGCGCCGTGATCGTCCCCCGCTGCACCTCCAGGTGCTCCACGTCCACCGCCGTCAGGCCGCCGAACGAGCGGCGCACCCCCGACGCCTTCAGGATCGGATCCGGCTTGGCCACGCCGGCCGCGGGCTCGACACCGGCCATCCGATCGCGCACCGCCTCCCCGGCGGTCCTCGACTCACTTGACATTGACCAGCATCTCCTTGCGGTCGCCGATGAGGCCCTGCGGCCGGTACACGATCAACAGCACGAGCGCCAGACCCACGAACGCGTGCCGCAGCGCCCCGATGTCGCTGCCGTCGACGAACGGCAGCAGGTCCGCCGAGACCAGCGCCCGCAGCGTCTCGTCGAACGCCGTCAGCAGGAACCACAGCACCATCGGGCCCAGCACCGCGCCGAACGTCCGCGCGGCACCGCCCAGCAGCAGCATCGCCCACAGGTAGAACGTCACCTGCGGCATGAACTGGTCCGGGGTGATGTTCTGCTGGTTGATCGCCAGCATCGCACCGCCCAGGCCGCCCAGGACACCGCCCAGCACCAGGCTCTGCGTCTTGTAGACGAACACGTCCTTGCCCAGGCTGCGCACCGCGTCCTCGTCCTCGCGGATGCCCTTGATGACCCTGCCCCACGGGCTGTGCATCAGCGACGCCGTCAGCGCCAGCGCCAGCGCCACCAGGCCCCAGGTCACCACCATCAGCCACAGCTGGTTCTCCGTGAAGTCCACGCCCAGCAGGCCGTAGCGGCCCGACGGGATCGGATTCGCGGCGTAGAAGCCCTCCGCCAGGCTCTGGCGGCCGTACACGCCGCCCGTCAGCGGCCGCGCGAACTCCGCCCGGTAGATCAGGCGGCCCGCCTCGGCCACCGCGATCGTCGTGATCGCCAGGTAGTCGGCCCGCAGCCGCAGCGTCGGGATGCCCAACAGCAGGGCCAGCACCGTCGCGCACGCGATGCTCAGCAGCACCGCCGTCCACAACGACAGCCCGAACGTGCCCACGCCGATGCCCACACCGTAGGCGCCCACCAGCATGAAGCCCACCTGGCCGAAGTTCAGCAGGCCGGTGTAGCCGAAGTGCATGTTCAGCCCGATGGCCGCCAGCACGTACACCGCCGCGATCGGGCCCACCGCCGTCTCCAGCGACAGGACCAGGATGTTCCAGAAGTCCATGATCGAACCGCTCCCCTAGCCCACTCGCTCACGGCGGCCCAGGATCCCCTGGGGCCGGACCAGGAGCACCAGGATCATGATCCCCAGCGCCCACACGTTCATCAGCTGCGGCGAGAACCACAGCGTGGACAGCATCGCGACCAGGCCGACCACGAGGCCGCCGACCATCGCCCCGTAGGCCGTCCCCAGACCGCCCAGGATCACCGCCGCGAACATCAACAGCAGCAGGTGGAAGCCCATCTGCCAGTGCACCGTCGCGTTCAGCCCGTACAGCACGCCGCCCAGAGCCGACAGCGCACCGCCCAGGCCCCACACGTACAGCGTCACCCGGTCCACGTCGATCCCCGACGACTCGGCCAGATCCCGGTTGTCGGCCACCGCGCGCATCGCCTTGCCCATCCGGGTGAACTGCAGCATGCTCGCCACCAGCACCAGCACGACCACCGCCACCAGCAGGATCCCCGCATCGCGCGGCGTGATCGAGACCGGCCCCAGCTCCCAGGCCTCCTGGATCCGGAACTGGGGGTACTTGTCGCGGCGAGCGCCGAAGACCACCAGCAGCATGTGGCGCAGGACCAGCGAGAAACCGATCGTCACGATGAACATCTGGATCAGCGCCACGTTCCGGCGGCGCAGCGGCCGCCACAGGAACCGCTCCAGGCCCGCGCCGAGCGCACCGCCCAGCACCACCGCCAGGACCAGGCCCAGCACCAGCGGGTTGAACACGAAGTCCAGCACCGGCACGCCCTCGAACACCTCGTGCAGCGAGGAGAACAGTGTCATGTTGGCGAACATCATCGCCATGAACGCCCCGAACGTGACCATGTCGCCGTGCGCGAAGTTGATCATCCGCGTGGTGCCGAAGATCAGCGACAGCCCCACCGACGAGATCGCGATGATCAGCCCGAACGTCAGGCCCGCCACCGTGAGCTGGAAGAACCTGTCGGAGAACGACGCCCCCGCCTCCGCGCCGGGGACCTCCTCCCCGGCCTCGTCCGAACCGGCGCCGGCGTCCCCGCCGCCGTCCTCGTCCTCGGTGGCCTCCTGCGAGGCCTCGGCGGACTCCTCGGCCGCCTCCGCGGGCGTCTGCAACCGGAAGACCACGGTCCGCTCCTGCTCCGGGCGGACGGACACCTCCAGCTCCGACCCCGGCTTCTCCGGGACCACGTACTCATCGGGAATCGAGCCCTCGTCCAGGACCACCCGGTAGTCGCCCGGGCCGGGCAACCCCACTTCCCACTTTCCTTCAGAGTCGGTGGTGGCCTCACCGATCACCTCGTCGCCCTCGAACCCTTCGTAGACCGTGATCTCCAGGCCTTCGATGGTGGTCGGCTGACGAATCTGACCGTTGAGGTTCTCACCGCCCTGGGCGTCTGCCGCTGCCGTTCCTGGGATCACCATGAGAGCGGCGATCACGGCGAGCAGCACAGTCACGAGGCGTGTGCGCACGCGCGCTCCTTGCGCATCTGAGAACTGGACCGGCCCCGGACGGTTCGCCCGGAACCTGGTGTTTTCCATCGGTGGCGCGAGTTTAGCCCGGTTTAGGCGGGTCGTTCAGAAGGTCTAATGCGACGTGATCCAACCGGTACCCCGTCGTGCAGATCTGTGACCGGATCGGAATGGGACCCGTCTGCACGCGGGACGGGAGGACGCGGTAGACACGCGCGCGGCGCCGCCTCCGGACACCGGGGCCACGCGGGGCGCGAGAGGCCGGGACGCCGGGAGGGCCGAGGAACCGGGACTCCGGGCAGGGCACGGCGGGGCACGGGGCACGGGGACACGGCGGGAAGCCGAAAGGGATCGGCCGGACCCACGGGGCGGGGGCGAACGGTGAGAGGACCGGGGGCGGGCGCGAAGCGGCCAACGCACGGGAGCCGGGCGTGAAAGCAGGGACCGGACATGAAAAGGGCCCCGCCGCGGATGCGGCGGGGCCGGATGTGCACGGAGAACCGGGAAGGAGCGCGTGAGCGCGGGCGCGGCGCGCGGATCATCGCGGTGCACCCGGCTCGGCGCCGCCTCCGTTCGGCGGCCGTGACGAAACGGCGATCGGGGCGCCCGCAAGGCGAGCGGGCCGGACCGACGGGGTTCAGGGGCGCCGGGGATCGCCCGGACGGCCGCCCGACCCTCATCAGCCCTGCTGCTGCTCCTGTTCGAGCGTCTCGACCACGGTCTCGGCGACCTTGCGCATCGTCAGTCGGCGGTCCATGGAGTTCTTCTGGATCCAGCGGAAGGCCTCCGGCTCACTGAGCCCGTGCCGGCTCTGCAGCAGCCCCTTCGCCCGCTCGACGAGCTTGCGGGTCTCCAGGCGGTCCTGCAGGCCCGACACCTCGGCCTCCAGAGCGGACAGCTCGGCGTACCGGCTGACCGCCATCTCGATGGCGGGCACCAGGTCCGACTTGCTGAAGGGCTTCACCAAGTAGGCCATCGCCCCGGCGTCGCGCGCCCGTTCGACCAGCTCGCGCTGCGAGAAGGCCGTCAGGATGACGACAGGGGCGATGCGCTCGGCGGCGATGCGCTCGGCCGCCGAGAGCCCGTCCAGGACGGGCATCTTGATGTCGAGGATGACCAGGTCGGGCTTGAGTTCGGCGGCGAGTCGTATCGCCGTCTCCCCGTCGCCCGCCTCGCCCACGACGGCATAGCCGTCCTCCTCGAGCATCTCCTTGAGGTCCAGCCGGATCAGGGCCTCGTCTTCCGCGATCACCACGCGGCTCTGCGTCGTCGTCACGAACACGAGGGTACCGAGAACGTGTAGACTCTGGGACGTCGGCTACCCTGCCTCCGCCCAGGACATCGAGCTGACACCCTCAAAAAATGGACATTGAGGACAAATACCCCAATTTCCACAAACACGCCGGAATGGTGGAAAGGTAGACACTATCGCCTCAAAAGCGATTGCCCTCCGGGGCGTGTGGGTTCGAATCCCACTTCCGGCACCAACAGGCGCGCGAGCGCCTTTTTTATTGTCTGTGGATATCGAACATGAGTGCGACCGCGCCGCTCATACTCGAACCCATGTACCCTCGCAAAGTCGTCGACGAGGCCCTGCGGCTGCACGCACAGGGCTGGACCGACCGCCAAGTCGCGAACGCCGTGGGCGTCTCGATCTGGACCGTCCGCCACTGGCGGACGGGACGCCGACGCCACCCGACCACTAAAGCCGGCAGGACTACTTACTGCCCGCCCTGCTCAGGAGCCGAGATCGACAAGGAGGCCTACGCATACCTGCTCGGCCTCTACCTGGGCGACGGCCACATCGTGCACTGCCGAAAAGGGGTGTTCCTGCTCTGCATCTTCTGCACGGCCGTGTACCCCGACCTGATCGAGGAGTGTCGGACGGCGATGGGGAGGGTCTTCCCGGTCTCCCCCGGCCTCAGGACCAAGGAGGGGGTCGGCATGGTGATCGTCCGGGCCTCTTCGAAACACTGGCCCTGCATATTCCCCCAGCACGGCCCGGGTCAGAAGCACAGCCGTCCCATCATCCTCCAGCCTTGGCAGGCGGAGATCGTCCAGGAGACTCCTCAGCCGCTCATCCGAGGGCTGTTCCATTCAGATGGATGCCGGGTGGCGAACAAGGTGCGACGCAAGGTCGCCGGCGACTGGAAGCACTACGCCTACCCCCGTTACTTCTTCTCGAACACCTCGCAGGACATCCACGACATCCTCGGCTCGGCCCTGGATCTCGTCGGCGCGGAGTGGAAGCTGAACTGGAAGAAGCCCTCCAAGGAGGGCTATCGCGATCCCGGCGTCCTCTCCGTCGCCAAGCGCGACTCCGTCGCCCTCCTGGACACCTTCATCGGTCCGAAAAGCTGATCCGTCACATCCTTAACCTGGACTCCGCTCCAGGTCACTCCCCGTGGTCACATCACGGCCACAACCTGAGCACAACACGTGGGTTTCGTCGCCATGACGGCCGAGAGTCACCGATGCTGGATGTGGGAGTGTCGCGGACGCGCGCCCTTCGGCGTCGTCCGGTGCGAAGGGAGTGGGCGGTGCTGACCGCGGTGGCCGGGATCCTCGGAGTCCTGGTGATCGGTTCCTGGGCGGTAGTGGCCTGGGCTTCCAAGCGGCGGCAGCCGTGGCTATTGGCCCCGCTGGCGCTGCTCGTCGTCGTGCTCGTCGCCACCGGCCAGGGCGGCTGGGCGTTCCTCCCCATCGTCCTGCTCTTGGGTCTCTCCTTCGCCGAGCTGGTGATCGGCTCCCGCGAGTCCCCCTCCCTGCGCGCGCGGGACCGGGACGGCCCGCTGAGCACCGAGCGCTGGGCGGTGGCGGTGGCCGCGCCGTTCCGGGTGGCGGTGGCCGAGCCGTGGGACGTCATCTCGCGCCCGCAGCTGCGCCGCCGCTATCGGAGCGTCCTGGAGGAGGAGTGGGGCATCACCGACCGCGCGGGCCTGCTCGCGACGGTCGAGGCCCTGTGGGAGGAGCTGCATTCGAGCCCCCGGGCAGAGCTGGTGATCGATCTGCACACCGGGGTGGCGCGCACGCGCCTTCCCGAGGGGGCACGCTCCCCGGCCGCGGAGGAGGCGTTCACGGAGCAGCAGGTGCGGCTCACGCCCGAGCAGGTCGAGCGGATGCGCGAGGTGACCGGCGCGGAGGACGCGGGCGAGTCGGTGGTGGTCGGCTCCTACGGGTGGTGGAAGTCGGCGCACCTGGTGCGGTTGGCGTGCGGCGGCGCGACGCTGAACTGGTTGAGCCAGGCGGAGACGCAGAACCTGCTGCGGCGGGTGGCGACGGACCTGCAGCGCCGCTTCTCGGGCTGGGACCGGCTGTCGGCTGCGTTCCACGGCGGGTACCTGCTGTGGCGCGGGGGCGCCGACGGTGACGGCGAGCCGGACCGGGTGTGGACGGCGCTGGGGATCCTGGCGACCGATGACGACAGCCCTTGGCGGCTGCTGCCGTGGGACATGCCGCTGGAGCGGGTGCCGTACGAGACGTCGGGGACCGGTGAGGGGTCGTACATGCTTCCGGGCGCCGTGACGGGTGCCGGGGCGCCGGAGGGCGGCAGGCCCGATGAGGGGTCGGACGCCGTGGCCGAGGAGGAGGCGCGCGCGGACCGGGAGGGCGAGGCCGCCGGGTCCGGTGGACGCGTCGGCGGCGCCGGTTCCCCGACGACGGGCGCGGGCGACGGCCCGGCGGGTTCGGGCGGCCCTGGTGCGACCGGGGGCGGTGGCCCTGTGCTCGGCCACCCCGCCATCGACGGCCCTCTGTTGGACGTCGAGGAGGTGCCGGACGCACCCGAGTCGCCCGGCGGCCCGGGCGATGAGGGCCCCGCCTCTGAGGGATCGTCGGCGGTTCCCGCCGACGGGGAGGTTCCTGGCGGGGATGCGGCCGAGGCGGCGCCGACCGGTGAGGCGGAGGACCCGCCCCGGCCGCGCGAGGAGTCGCGGGGCGGAGGCGCGTCGGCGGCGGACGGCGGCGCGTTGGGCGGCCTGGAGGGCGGCACGACGGGTGCCCGTCGACGCTGACGCCGTGGTCTGAGTGGTCTGAGCGTTCTGGGCTCTGACGTGGGCTCCGGACCGGTCCGGAGGCACGGGTCGCGCTCCTTCTCCGTCCGCCTCGGTGAAGGAGGTCGTCCGCGGCGCTCCCCCGCGGTCTCCGCGGGGCGCCGGCGGGGTGGGGGCGGTCGGCAGGCGCGGGCGCCTGTTGGCCGGTCCGCCGCCCCCTCAGGCCCCCGCCCGGGATGCGTCCTCGGGACGTTCCCGGGTGCGGGGCCTGTCGGCGGGGCGTCGTCGGCGGGGACGGTGGTCGTCCCTCGGCCGGTTCCCCTGCCGGTTCAGCGGCGGATCACTTCCCGTGCGTGATGGCGTCACCGATGCGGTGCACGCGCAGGGAGTTGGTGGAACCGGGGGTTCCGGGCGGACTTCCCGCCACGATGACGATCGTGTCGCCCTTCTGGTAGATGCCCATGTCGAGGAGCTCGGTCTCGACCTGGCGGACCATCTCGTCGGTGTGGTCGACCCAGGGGACGCAGTAGGCGTCCACGCCCCACTGCAGGGAGAGGCGTCCGCGGGTGGCGTTCTGTGTGGTGAAGGCGATGAGCGGGACGGGCGAGCGGTACCGGGCGAGGCGGCGGGCGGTCTCGCCGGACATGGTGAAGGCGACGAGGGCCTTGGCCCCGATGGTGGCGCCGACCTCGGCGGCGGCGCGCGCGATGGCGCCTCCGGTGGTCTCGGGGACCCGGTTGAGGATGTGGGAGGCGCGCAGCGACTCCTGTTCGGCGGCCACGACGATGCGGTCCATGGTGCGGACGGTCTCGACGGGGTAGGCGCCGACGCTGGTCTCGCCGGAGAGCATGACGGCGTCGGCGCCGTCGAGGACGGCGTTGGCGACGTCGGAGGCCTCGGCGCGGGTGGGCCGGGGCGCGTTGATCATCGATTCGAGCATCTGGGTGGCGACGATGACCGGCTTGGCCTTGTCGCGGCAGCGCTCGATGGCGCGCTTCTGCACCATGGGGACGTTCTCCAGGGGCAGTTCGACGCCGAGGTCGCCGCGGGCGACCATGACGCCGTCGAAGACCTCGATGATGTCCTGGAGGCGCTCGACCGCCTGGGGTTTCTCGATCTTGGCGATGAGGGGGACGCGGGTGCCCTCCTCGTCCATGATGGCGTGGACCTCGTCGGCGTCGGAGGGGCTGCGCACGAAGGACAGGGCGACCATGTCGACGCCCTGGCGCAGGGCCCAGCGCAGGTCCTCTTCGTCCTTGTGGGTCAGGGCCGGGACGCTGACGGCGACGCCGGGCAGGTTGAGGCCTTTGTGGTCGGAGACGGGGCCGCCGATGACGACGCGGGTGTGCACGTCGGTGCCGGTGGTCTTGGTGCACTCCAGCACGATGCGGCCGTCGTCGATGAGGACGCGGTCGCCGGGGCGGACGTCGCCGGTGAGGCCCTTGTAGGTGGTCGAGACGCGGCGGGCGTCGCCGGGGGCGTCGTCGACGGTGATGGTGAAGGGGTCGCCGGGGGTGAGGTCGACGGGGCCGTCGGCGAAGGTGCCCAGGCGGATCTTGGGGCCCTGGAGGTCGGCGAGGATGCCGACGTTGCGCCCTTTCTCTTTGGCCGCCGCGCGCACGTTCTCGTAGTTGGCGCGGTGGTCGTCGTGGGTTCCGTGGCTGAGGTTGAGTCGTGCGACGTCGAGGCCGGAGTCGACGAGCTCGGAGAGGATCTCCGGGCTGGCCGTGGCCGGGCCGAGGGTCGCGACGATCTTTGCTCGTCGTGTCACTCTTCCCACTCTAGAGCGTCTGTGGGCCCTGGTGGTCTAAACCAGGTTGCGAACGGGCGACCGGTGGGTGGCGGGGGCGGGGCCGCGGTGCGTGGGGGGCGTGTCGGGCCGGGGCCCGGTGAGGGGCCGGGGTGGCGGCCCCTCACCGGGGCCCGGGGGTCAGGGCCCGGGGTTGCGGTCGGGGGCGCCGGTGGTGAGGCGTCCGTAGGCCTGGAGGGTGAGCAGGCGGCGGATGGTGGTCATGCCGCGCCATTCCTCGGTGGCGGTGGCGGTCCAGTGCTCGCGGACGGTGTCCCAGCCGCCGTCGGGGCGCTGGGCGGCTTCGAGCAGGTCGAGGTTGCCCTGGATCTCGTCGTCGCTGAAGAGGCGGCGGGCGAGGCTGCGGGGGTGGGGGGCGAGGTCGAGGGGGCGGCGGACGGTTCCGGGGCGTTCGGGGTCGGTCTCGATGACGGCGCGGATCATGGGGGTGAGGCGGGCCAGGGCGGTCTCGGCGCGGTCGCGGTCGGGGGCGTGTTCGAGGAAGGCGCAGACGGCCTGGGCCTCGTCGGGGTCGGTCCAGTGGAGGGCGTCGATGCGGGTCCAGCAGAAGGCGGTGGCGCGGTCGCGCCAGGAGCTGGGGGTGTGGTGCTTGTGGAGGAGGGCGACGATGGCGGCGGTGGGGCGCAGGGCGCCGGCGGGGTGGTCGGCGGCGAGGGTGCGCCAGTGCGGGGAGGCCTCGGTGTGCAGGGCGGCGGGGGTGACCGGGGGGACGCCGCCGTTGGGGTGGCCGACGGCGGTGAGGTAGGTGGTGGTGGTCCGGGCGAGCTCTTCGGTGATGGGGCCGAGTTCGTCGTGGTAGCGCAGGGCGTATTTGACGGCGAGGGGCTGGCTTCCGTGTCCGCGCAGGTCGGGGTAGAGGCCGTTGCCGTAGCCGCCGTCGACGTTGCGGTAGGCCTCCAGGACGGTGCGGACGGGTTCGGCGGGTCCGCCGGTGAACAGGTGGGCGAAGCGGTGCCGGTCGAGGAGGCGTGCGGAACGCGAAATGAAGTGCTCTGCCGTGTGCAGGGCGTTGGATTTCACGGTGGTCATGCCGTGATTGTGCACCCGGCCCTGCCCGGCAAACGTGGCCGACATACCCAGTTTGGGGGATTTTGCCGGTTTTATACTCGGGCAAATCGGACGCAAATTCGCGTCAAAGGTCGCGATTCTCACGCATCCTTAACGCGCTCCCCCGCGAGCGGCGGCGCGCGGCGAGCACCGCCGCCCCCGTCCAGGAGGCCGCCACCGACAGCGCCGCCCCGAGCCGGGCCGTCACCAGGTGCCCCTCGGGGTAGACGACCCCGGTCAGGTAGTGCTCGATGAACCCCTCCGCCGGGAGCCCGGCCTGCCCCGCGCGCAGGCGCGCCCAGTCCTCGACGTGGGTCAGCGGGCAGTCCCACCCCACCAGGGTGATGGCCAGGGCGTAGGCGGCGACCAGGGCGTGCGGCCAGAACAGGGCCGGCCACCGCCAGGCGAGGAAGCCGCCGACGGTGACGTAGACGAGGAAGGCGAAGTGCAGCAGCATCGCGGCCTCGCCGAGGAGCCGGTACCCCATGCACCGACGGTATCCCGCGCGCACCGGACGTCCCAAGGCCGCGCCCCTGGGGGAAGGCGCCCCCGGCCCGCTTGCCGAGGCGCCGGACGTCGCACCGGGTCCGCACGGCCCGCTCACCGCCGCGCGCCGCGGCCGGCCCCGCAGGCGCACCTCCGCCTCCCCGGCCCCCTGGAGGTGCGCCGCCGCCGACGGCGCCTGGCCGCGGCCCTCCTGCACCGGAACCGGTGGACCCGCCCTACGGCGGCGCCCCTGCCCACGGCCGGGGCGGTGGGCAGCGGCACCGCCCGCGGCCGGTCGTGCGCCGGGCGGAAGCGCGCGGAGCCGCCCCTCGGGGTGAACGCTCCGAGTGAGGGGCGGCTCCGGGAGGGGGGGGCTCAGCGGTCCCCTCCCCCGTCAGACCAGCGGCCGCTCCGTCGGCGGGATGGCCGTGGGAAGAGCGGAGTCGGCGCCCAGGTAGCGGTCGACGCCCGCGGCCGCCGAGCGGCCCTCGGCGATCGCCCACACGATGAGGGACTGGCCGCGGCCCATGTCGCCGGCGCAGAAGACGCCGTCGACCGTGGTGGCGTAGTCGCCGTCGCGGACCACGTTGCCGCGCCCGTCCAGCTCCACGCCCAGGTCCTCGACCATGCCCTCCTTCTCCGGGCCGACGAAGCCCATGGCCAGGGTGACCAGCTGGGCCGGGATCTCCCGCTCGGTGCCGGGCACCGGCTCGAAGCCGGAGTCGGTGCGCTCGACGTCGACGAGCTTGAGCGCGCGCACCCGCCCCTGGTCGTCGCCGAGGAACTCCACGGTGTTGACCGAGTAGACGCGCTTGCCGCCCTCCTCGTGGGCGCTGGTGACCTTGTAGACCGCCGGCATGGTCGGCCAGGGCTGGTGGTCGGGCCGCTTCGCCGGGGGCTTGGGCATGATCTCCAGCTGGGTGACCGACCGGGCGCCCTGGCGGTGGGCGGTGCCGATGCAGTCGGCGCCGGTGTCGCCGCCGCCGATGACGACGACGTCCTTGCCCTCGGCGGTGATGGCCGGGTCCCGGTAGTCGCCCTCCTGCACCCGGTTGGCCAGCGGCAGGTACTCCATGGCCTGGTGCACGCCGTCCAGCTCGCGGCCGGGCACGGGCAGGTCGCGGGAGCGGGTGGCGCCCCCGGCCAGCAGCACGGCGTCGTTCTCGGCGCGCAGCTCCTTGACGGTGATGTCGGTGCCGATGTCAATGCCGGTGCGGAACCGGGTGCCCTCGGCGGCCATCTGGGCCAGGCGGCGGTCCAGGTGGCGCTTCTCCATCTTGAACTCGGGGATGCCGTAGCGCAGCAGCCCACCGATGCGGTCGGCCCGCTCATAGACGGTGACGTCGTGTCCGGCGCGGGTGAGCTGCTGGGCGGCGGCCAGCCCGGCGGGGCCGGAGCCGACCACGGCCACCTTCTTACCGGTGCGCACCGCGGGGGGCTGGGGGCGCACCCAGCCCTCCTCCCAGGCCCGGTCGATGATGGAGACCTCGACGTTCTTGATGGTCACCGCGGGCTGGTCGATGCCCAGCACGCACGCCGACTCGCACGGGGCCGGGCACAGCCGCCCGGTGAACTCCGGGAAGTTGTTGGTGGCGTGCAGGCGCTCGATGGCCTCGCCCCAGTCGTGCCGGTGCACCAGGTCGTTCCACTCGGGGATGAGGTTCCCGAGGGGGCAGCCGTTGTGGCAGAACGGGATGCCGCAGTCCATGCAGCGGGAGGCCTGCTTGGTGACGGTGCCGCGGTCGAAGTCCTCATAGACCTCGCGCCAGTCCTGGATGCGGACGTCGACGGGCCGGTGCGCGGGAAGCTCGCGCTCGGTGATCTTCAGGAAGCCCTTGGGGTCGCCCATGGTGCGTGTTCCCTCCTCTCTCGGCGCGGGGCTCTACGCCTGCGCGGCGGCCATGACGGCCTGGTCGACGTCGGCTCCGGTGCGCTCGGCCTCGGCCCGGGCGTCCAGCACGCGCTTGAAGTCGCGCGGCATGACCCTGGTGAAGCGGGCGGCCTCGGACTCGAACCCGGCCAGCAGCTTCTCGGCGACGGCCGATCCGGTCTCGGCGCGGTGCCGGGCCAGGACGTCCCGCAGGAACTCCCGGTCCTCCTCCTCGAGCGGCTCCAGGTCCACCATCTCGCCGTTGACCCGCTCGGGGTCCAGGTCGAGCACGTAGGCGATGCCGCCGCTCATGCCCGCGGCGAAGTTGCGGCCGGTCCGGCCCAGGACCACCGCGCGCCCGCCGGTCATGTACTCGCAGCCGTGGTCGCCCACGCCCTCGGCGACGGCCAGCGCGCCGGAGTTGCGCACGCAGAACCGCTCGCCGACCACGCCGCGCAGGAACACCTCGCCGGAGGTGGCCCCGTAGGCGATGACGTTGCCGGCGATGATGTGCTCTTCGGCGGGGAAGGTCGCGCCCTCGGGGGGCCGCACGGTGATGCGGCCGCCGGAGAGCCCCTTGCCGACGTAGTCGTTGGCGTCGCCGACCAGGCGCAGCGTGATGCCGCGCGGGACGAAGGCGCCGAAGGACTGGCCGGCCGAGCCGGTGAAGGTGATGTCGACGGTGTCGTCGGGCAGGCCGTCGGCGCCGTGGCGCTTGGTGACCTCGTGGCCGAGCATGGTGCCCACGGTGCGGTTGACGTTGCGCACCGGCAGGTCGAGGGTGACCTGCTGGCCGTAGTCCAGGGCGCCCTCGGCGAGCTGGATCAGGGTGTTGTCCAGGGCCTTGCCCAGCCCGTGGTCCTGGGTGCGGACGCGGCGCACGTGGTCGCCGCCCCAGGCGGCCTCCTCGTGCAGGATCGGCGCCAGGTCCAGGCCCTCGGTCTTCCAGTGCCGCACCGCGTCGTCGACCTCGAGGGCGTCGACGGCGCCCACGGCCTCGTCCAGGCTGCGGAAGCCCAGCTCGGCCAGGTACTCGCGGACCTCCTCGGCGATGAACTCGAAGAAGTTCACCACGAACTCGGCCTTGCCCGAGTAGCGCTCGCGCAGGACCGGGTTCTGGGTGGCCACGCCCACCGGGCAGGTGTCCAGGTGGCACACGCGCATCATGACGCAGCCGGAGACGACCAGGGGCGCGGTGGCGAAGCCGTACTCCTCGGCGCCGAGCAGGGCGGCGATGACGACGTCGCGGCCGGTCTTCATCTGCCCGTCGGCCTGGACGGTGATGCGGTCGCGCAGGCCGTTGCGGAGCAGGGTCTGCTGGGTCTCGGCCAGGCCCAGCTCCCAGGGGGTGCCGGCGTGCTTGAGCGAGGTCAGCGGGGAGGCGCCGGTGCCGCCGTCGTGCCCGGAGATGAGCACCACGTCGGCGTGGGCCTTGGAGACGCCGGCGGCGACGGTGCCCACGCCGGCCTCGGAGACCAGCTTGACGTGCACCCGCGCCTGCGGGTTGGCGTTCTTCAGGTCGTGGATGAGCTGGGCGAGGTCCTCGATGGAGTAGATGTCGTGGTGCGGCGGCGGGGAGATGAGCCCGACGCCGGGGGTGGAGTGGCGGGTGGTGGCCACCCACGGGTAGACCTTGTGGCCGGGCAGCTGGCCGCCCTCGCCGGGCTTGGCGCCCTGGGCCATCTTGATCTGGATGTCGTCGGCGTTGGTGAGGTAGTGCGAGGTCACCCCGAACCGGCCGGAGGCGACCTGCTTGATGGCGCTGCGGCGCAGGTCCCCGTCGGCGTCGGGGGTGAAGCGGCGCGGGTCCTCGCCGCCCTCGCCGGTGTTGGACTTGCCGCCGAGGCGGTTCATGGCGATGGCGAGGGTCTCGTGGGCCTCGGCGGAGATGGAGCCGTAGCTCATGGCGCCGGTGGAGAAGCGCTTGACGATCTCCGAGGCCGGCTCGACCTCCTCGATGGGCACCGGCTGCCGCGCCCCCTCCTTGAACCGGAGCAGGCCGCGCAGGGTCATCAGCTCGCCGGCGCGCCGGTCGACCTTGGAGGTGTACTCCTTGAAGATCTCGTAGCGGCGGGTGCTGGTGGAGTGCTGGAGCTTGAAGACGGTCTCGGGGTCGAACAGGTGGGGCTCGCCCTCGCGCCGCCACTGGTACTCCCCGCCCACGGGCAGGCGCCGGTGGTGGGGGCGGTCCTCGCGGTAGGCGGAGGCGTGGCGCAGGCGCACCTCTTCGGCGAGCACGTCGAAGCCGACGCCGCCCAGGCGGGAGGTGGTGCCGGTGAAGCAGCGGTCGACGACCTCGGCGCCCAGGCCCAGGGCCTCGAAGATCTGCGCGCCGGTGTAGGAGCCGACCGTGGACACGCCCATCTTGGACATGACCTTCAGCACGCCCTTGCCGTAGGCCTTGACGGTGTTGCGCACCGCGGTGGCAGTGTCGGTGCCGCCGATGACGCCGCGCGCGACGAGGTCGGCGACGGTGTCCAGGGCCAGGTAGGGGTTGACCGCGGAGGCGCCGTAGCCCAGCAGCAGAGCCATGTGGTGGCACTCGCGGGCGTCGCCGGCCTCGACGACCAGGCCCACCTTGTTGCGGGTCTTCTCGCGCACCAGGTGGTGGTGGACGGCGCCGGTGAACAGCAGCGAGGGCACGGGGGCGCGGTCGGGGCCGGCGCCGCGGTCGCTGAGCACCAGGATGCGGGCGCCCTCGGCGATGGCCCGGTCGGCCTCGGCGCAGACCTCCTCCAGGCGGGCCTTGAGGGCGCGGCCGCCGCCGTCGGCGGGGTAGGTGCCCTCGAGCACGTGCACCCGGAAGTCGGGGTCGCCGTCGGGGCCGCCGGCGGCGCGGACCGCGGCGAGTTCGGCGTCGTCGAGGACGGGGGTGGGCAGCACGATGCGCCGGCAGTCCTCGGGGGTGGCCGAGAGCAGGTTCTCCTCGGCGCCCAGGGTGGTGCCCAGGCTGGTGACCAGCTCCTCGCGGATGGCGTCCAGCGGCGGGTTGGTGACCTGGGCGAAGCCCTGGGTGAAGTAGTCGAAGAGCTGCCGGGACCGGGTGGACAGGGCGGCGACGGGGGTGTCGGTGCCCATGGAGCCGATGGGCTCGGCGCCGGTGCGGGCCATGGGGGTCAGGATGACCCGCAGCTCCTCCTCGGTGTAGCCGAAGACCTGCTGCTCGCGGGTGAGGTCGCGGTCGGCGGGGGCCTCGGGCTCGGCGGCGGGCAGGTCGGCCAGGCGGACCACGCCCTGCTCCAGCCATTCGGCGTAGGGGTGCTCGGCGGCGAGCTCGGCCTTGATCTCCTCGTCCTCGATGATGCGCCCGGAGGCGGTGTCGGCGACGAAGATGCGGCCGGGCTGCAGGCGGCCCTTGCGGACGATGCGCTCGGGCTCGATGTCGAGCACGCCGGCCTCGCTGGCCAGGACGACGGTGCCGTCGTCGGTGACCCAGTAGCGGCCGGGGCGCAGGCCGTTGCGGTCCAGGACGGCGCCGACGAGGCTGCCGTCGGTGAAGGAGACCGAGGCGGGGCCGTCCCAGGGCTCCATGAGCATGGAGTGGAACTCGTAGAAGGCCCGGACCTTGGGGTCCATCTCGGTGTGGTTCTCCCACGGCTCCGGGATCATCATGAGCACCGCGTGCGGCAGCGACCGCCCGCCCAGGTGGAGCAGCTCCAGGGCGGCGTCGAAGGAGGCGGTGTCGGAGTCCTCGGGGTCGGCGATGGGGAAGATGCGCGACAGGTCGCCGGGCAGCACGTCGCTGACCAGGTCGGCCTCGCGGGCGCGCATCATGTTGCGGTTGCCCTTGACCGTGTTGATCTCGCCGTTGTGGGCCACGTAGCGGAAGGGGTGGGCCAGCGGCCACGAGGGGAAGGTGTTGGTGGAGAACCGGGAGTGCACCAGCGCCAGCGCGGAGGTGTAGCGCCGGTCGGACAGGTCGGGGAAGAACGGCTCCAGCTGGGGCGTGGTGAGCATGCCCTTGTAGGCGATGGTGCGCGGGCTGAGGCTGGGGAAGTACGCCCCGGCCTCGTGCTCGGCGCGCTTGCGCAGGCAGTAGGCGTAGCGCTCCAGCTCGATGCCGGTCAGGCCCTCGGCGGGGCCGCCGGGGGCGCCGGCGACGAAGAGCTGGCCGAAGTGCGGCATGGACTCGCGGGCGGCGGGGCCGCAGTAGGACGGCTCGACGGGCAGGTCGCGCCAGCCCAGCACGGTCAGGTGCTCTTCGGCAGCAAGGGCCTCGATGGTGCGCACGGCGGCGGCGCGGTCGACCTCGCCGGCGGGCAGGAACGCGATGCCGGCGGCGTAGGCGCCGGCCTCGGGCAGGTCGAAGCCGCAGACCTCGCGGTAGAGGGCGTCGGGGATCTGGGTGAGGATGCCCGCGCCGTCGCCGTCGTCGGGGTCGGCGCCGGAGGCGCCGCGGTGGTCGAGGTTGCGCAGGACGGTGAGGGCCTTGTCCACGGTGTCGTGGGTGCGCCGGCCGTTGAGGTCGGCGACGAAGCCGACTCCGCAGGCGTCGTGCTCGAAGGACCGGTCGTAGAGCCCCTCCCCGGTGGCGCGGACGGCCGCGTTCGGGGTGTCATGGGCGTTTCCGCGGGCGTCGGAACGCCGCACCTGGCCAGCAGGCATCTACCCTCCTGTCGTCGTGCGATGGGCTTTTGGTCAAAGCGCATTCGGGACGACGTTGGCCCTGCTGCGGTGTGCGGTCTTCGGTTGTGGGCCCGCTGCGCCGAGGCNGGGGCGGGGCGGGCCGCCAGGGACCGGTGGCGGGCGCGCCGTCCGGCCGGGTGTCACGTCCTCGTGGGCCGGGCGCGGTGCGCCGGGTGCCTGCCCCTGTCGGTGGTCAGGTTATACATCCTGGTCGTGGACCGCGCGAATCGCGGGTCCTGCGACCTCCTCGCCGCTGCGGTGCGGCGCGGATGCGGTGTCGGCCCGCTCGTCGGCGGAGCGGGCATGCCCCCTGCCCGGCGTGCCGGGCTAGCGGTGGGTCTTCCCGCCGCCAAGAGCGGCAAACATCCGCAAAGCGGATGAAACCGCCGGACGGAAGGTTAACAACAGCCGCACGGCGGTGTTTCCACCGGGGTTCCACGATAGGTGATCACCGGCGACCCGGACCATGGGCCGCCCGTCCCCGGGGACCGGCTCCCCAGACTAGCGTTCGCCCAGGTGAGCCCGTTCACGCGGGGGTGCGGCACAGGCGGGTTAACGGCGTGTTTCATCTCACTGCCCCGATCGCCCGGAGTAGCCGCCGAGGGTGGGGGCCGGGGGCCGGGAGTAGGGCCGGGGCTTGGAGGGCGGGGCGGGAGAGCAGGTACCCCACTCACGGCCCCGGCCGGGCGCCGGGGCCGCGGAGCGCCAGGACGATGGCAACGACGAGACCAGGCGGGCGACCCGACCGGCAGCACTGCCGGGCGCTAGGCGTGTGGACGGTCACCGCGATGGCGGTGACGGGAGAGCCGGTGCCCCGCTCACGGTCATCGGCCGGGCGGCGGGCCGTCGGGGTGCCAGGACGAGGGCGGCGACGAAGAGGAGGGGCGGTTCCCCTGTGCCGCCGGTCGGCCGCCGGGTCTCTCGCGGAACCGGCGATGAGCAGCAACGATGGCACAGCAGGTGCCCCGCTCCGGCCTGCTTGCCGGGCGGCGGGCCATCGGGTGCCAGGACGAGGGCGGCGACGAAGAGGAGGGGCGGTTCCCCTGTGCCGCCGGTCGGCCGCCGGGCCTTCCGAGGCCCGAGCAGGGGGCGCGGTCGGGCCCGGCGGCGCCCGCCCGCTCCCACGGCGCACCCACCCGGCCCGCACCGGGCGCACACCAAGCAGATACTCCCTTTTGACCTGGGGTAATACGCACCGTCATGCGACAGGGAAGGCGCGAGCGCGCTGATCGACGCCCACAGGCGGCCTCCGGGTGCGATCCCGGCCAGACCAGAACGGGGTTCGGTATCACTGTGCCCGTAGTGCCCCTTTTTGTCCGCCCGCCACCGGAGAGGAGGCGACACGGGAGAGGTGGGGCGCCCGCCTGCGCGGGATCTGATGGCGGCGTCTGCCCATTTTCGACTACTCAGAGTGACCGCATGCGCCACAATCGGGTCCAGTGTGCCGCTAGGGGGGTGTCGGGCACCGAATCCCG
The DNA here is from genome assembly GCF_000341245.1 of Nocardiopsis halophila DSM 44494. Classification (GTDB taxonomy): domain Bacteria; phylum Actinomycetota; class Actinomycetes; order Streptosporangiales; family Streptosporangiaceae; genus Nocardiopsis_A; species Nocardiopsis_A halophila. Next base: position 9,939 of record NZ_ANAD01000175.1, on the reverse strand, counting down.
TTCTGGTCTGGCCGCCACCGTACGCCCGCCCGGCCCCAGGGGCCGCTCCGGGTGCGCGCGAGCCCGCACCCCTTCCAATCCGGACAAACGGGACACCGGGCGGGGTGCGGCAGCCGGAGGCCGACCCGGCCGGGCCCGATCTTCATCGAGAGTGGTGATATCGCCACGCAATGTGCAATTGCGTGGCGATATCACCACTCTCGATGCCCGGCCACCATCCGGTGCGCCCGTTATGCCCGGAACACGAACAGGGAAGGGCCCCTCCAATGCCAAGGCTGTCGGCCGCCCGGCGGCCGACAGCCAAGCCCGGGGAACCGCCCCGCCTTCTCGTCGCCGCGCTCCCCTGGCCCCCCGCGACCCGCCGCCCGGCAAGCAGGGCGAAGCGGGGNCCCCCCGCGCCCCGCCGCCCGGCAAGCAGGGCGAAGCGGGGCACCAGCCGTCCCGTCGTCGCTGCCATCTCCCGGTACCGCGGAAGGCCCGGCGGCCGACAGCCAAGCCCAGGGAACCGCCCCGCCTCTTCGTCGCTGCCCTCCGCCCGGCACCCTGCCGACCCGCCGCCCGGCAAGCAGCCCCGAGCGGGGCACTCACCGACCCGTCGCCGCCGGCCGCCCGGACCGCGAGGGACCCGGCGGCCGACCGACGGCCCCTGGGGCGGACCGGAACCGCCTCGACCTGGGGAATGGGAGGATCGGACGGTGAACGATCTTCCGCCTGAACTCTCGGCCCTGCTCGATGCGCAGGGCGCCGACGCCACCCGCGCCCATCGGGTCCTGGGCGCCTTGTCCAACGGCGCCTGGTGGAGCCCCCGCGAGCTGGTGCGGGCCACGGCGGTCGCCCACCGTGTGACCGCGGGCGTCCTCGACGCCCTCGGCGCCGACCTGGAGCGGTTCGCCGCCTCCGGCGGCGAGGAGCGGGTGCGCCTGGTGCGGCCCGCCCCCTACGCGGAGGCCTTCGACCGCCCCCGCCCCGCAGACGCCTGGGCGCCGCTCATGGAGGCCCACCCCCGGGCGGCCGAGGAGCTTCGGCGCCTGGTGGCCGAGGCCCCGCCCTCCCGGACCGACCTGGACCACGTGGCCGCCACCGCGCGCACCGCCCTGCGGCGCGGGGTCTTCCTGGCCGACCGCTTCGACCTGTCCGGGCGGCGGCTGCTGTGCGTGGGCGACCACGATCTGACCTCCCTGGCCACGCTGCTGGTGCAGCCCGATGCCGAGGCGGTGGTCGTCGACGTCGATGAGCGCATGCTCGCCTACATCGACGCGGCCGCGGACCGCCTGGGGCTGGCGATCCGGTGCCACTTCGCCGCCCTGCGGCTCGGCCTGCCGCCATCGGTGGTCGGCGCCTGCGACGTGGTCTTCACCGATCCGCCCTACACCCCTGAGGGGGTCGAGCTGTTCGTGCGGCGCGGCCTGGAGGGCATGGCCGACCCGCGCCGGGGGCGCGTCGCCGTGGCCTACGGGGTGAGCGAGACGACCCCGGCGCTGGCCGCCAAGACGCAGGCCCGCCTGGCCCGGATGGACCTGCTGTTCGAAGCGGTGCACCCGGACTTCAACCGGTACGAGGGCGCCGAGGCCATCGGCGCGGCCGGCGACCTGTACGTGCTGCGGCCGCTCTCGCGCGCCCCCGCGGGCCAGGGAGGCGAGGCCGCCCGGATCTACAGCCAGGGCGGCAACGCGAAGGAGGCCGCCGCGAAACGGGCCGAGCTGGCGGAGCTCGCCGGGTCCCCGGCCCTGCCCGAGCCCGGGTCCGACGGCGGACCGGGGACGGTGGTCGGCGACTGGCCGGCCGCCGAGGACGCGGCAGGGGTGCGCCGGGTGCGGCTGGGCACGTGGATGTCGGGGCCGGTCGAGGCCGGGGATGCGGTGGTGAACCTGACCGGCGGCTGGGAGGCGCTTCTGGGGCGGGCGCTCCTGGCGGCGGGCGGCGGTGGCGTGCGGGCGGTGGTCCCCTCGTCGGCGCCGCAGGTGCGCGACGAGGCCGGCCAGCGGGCGCTGGCGGCGCTGCTCGGACCGGGGGTCCGGGTGCGGTTCCGCCGGGGCGGTCCGGGGAGCCGGCTGGTGGTGGTGGAGGCCTTCCCCTCCCCCGTCGGCGCCGGTGCGGGGCCGACGGAGCGGCTGCGCGCCCGGGTGCGCGAACGGGCCCACGGGCCGCTCCCCCGCGTGCTGCGGGAGGCGGTGATCGCGGTCGCGGCCGAGGAGGGCCACAGCGTCAACAAGCGCACCGCACGCGGCCTTGTGGCCCGAGCGGCCCCCTGGACCGCCGGGCACACCCTCCTCGACCTGCCTGAACACCGCTTCGCCGACCTCGACCAGGCCGCCGAGCGGATCACCGCCGAGCTGTCAGAGGCCGCCCCGGTCGAGTAGACCGGGAACACGCCCCCCCGGCCGAGGGGCCTCGAACCAACAGGGAGCATGCCTCGGCCGACGAAGCACTCCTAGGCGACCGGGCCCGGTCCAGGGGTCGCTGAGCTCGGTGGACATGGACACCGACGGCTCACGGCCATGCTGTCGGAGGCCATCAGGGGTGAGGCGGCTGCCGGATCGGGGGCACGCCCCGTGTGATCCCGTGTGTGAGGTGGCGGAGTCTCGGCGTCTGAGAACCGGAAGAGGACTTGGCCACGGGGTCGGCGAAACCGTCGGGGAAGGGTTCTTGAACGGGCGCGTCGGGCCGCGGCGCGCTGAGCGGGGCCGTGCGGAAGCCTGTAGTGGCGGCGGGCATGGGGGCGGGGCGCTTGTCGGGTGTCGGTTGAAGGCGTAGCCGGGGGCACGGAGTACGCGGTTCCACGGGCGTGCGGGTACGAGCGAGGCCCCGAGCGCTGTCGGCGCTCAGGGCCTCGTGGTGCTCTCGTTGGGGGTCAGCCCGTTCCGGTGCCGGCGCCTTGGCCTGTTCCCTGCCCGGTCGCCGCGTCGCCGCCGGTTCCGGCACCGCCCTGGCCCGCGTCCGCTCCGGCGCCCGTGCCCGCCCCGGTTCCGGCGCGCGCTCCGGTGTCGGTGCCCTCCTGGCCCGAGCCTGCGCCCTGGTCGGCGCCCATCTCGGGGCGCTCCAGCTCCACCACCCGCCGGTACAGCGGGTCCTGGAAGGAGTTCAGCGCGATCAGGGGCGCGGTCAGGTCCTCACGCTCCGCCGGGTCCTCCGAGGACTTGTCCTGGGCCCAGGAGACCATCAGGTAGTGGCCGTTCACCGAGGCCTCGGCCCGGCTGAAGCCGGCCCCCAGGCGGGTCAGCGGGTCCTCTTCGCCCGGGTTGACGATGAACCCGGGGCTCTCCTCGTCCTCGTCGCTGAGCAGCGGCTGCTCCATGGCGTCGGCGACCGCCTCGGAGGCCTCGGTGTCGCGCAGGTTGAACAGCACGACCGCGCCGACGTAGTCGTCCGAGACGTAGCCCGCGCTGGCCGCCTGGGTGCACCCGGCGTCCTCCAGCGCCTTGACGACCGGGTCGCCCCAGACCGCCGCGGAGCAGTCCTCGGTCAGGGACTGGGCGGAGAGCTCGAAGACGATGCCCTGGCTGTCGATCTCCTTGTTGTCCCGCTCGAACATCTCGCCCTCGCTGAGCGGGCGGGAATCGACCTCCTGGGAGACGAGGGCCTCGCCCATGCTCTCCGAGCCGTAGACCGAGTAGGTGGTGGGGCGCGCCTGCTCCGGGGCCTTGGCTCCCCCGGCCATGACATTCCACACGAGCACGCCGACGAGCGCGACCACCGCAACGCCCAGGGCTCCCAGCAGGACCGGCAGGGCCTTGCCGCGCTTCTTCGCGCCGTCCTCACCGCCCGCGTCCGCCCGGCGCCGGGATCCGCCGCCGGAGCGCCGGCGCGGCGCGCCGTCCGCCTCTTCCGCCGGGTCGGCTCCGCCGGTCCTCCTGCGCCTGCCGCCCTTGGCGGCCGGGGGCGGGGTCGCGCCTGAGGGATCTGAAGAAGACACCGTGACCTCTCGAATGCCGGAGCGTGCTGCTCGCGTTGTGACGTGCGGGCCGCGCGGTGAGCGCGGGGCGCGGCGCCGGTAGGCGCATCCTAGCCGGGATCGCGGGGGGCGCCGTGCGGGCGGGTCAGCCCTCCTGCTCCTCCTTGGCTCGGCCGACCTGCTCGTACACCCACACCGCGGCGTCCATCGCCACCACGTTGACCTCGGCCATGCTGGTGTCCTCCTCCGGCTCCCCGCCGTCGGCCCGGGCGACCCAGTAGACCGCCAGGTAGTGGCCCATGACCTGGGTGGAGGCCTGGCTGTAGCCCTGGTGCAGTCCGTCCACGCCCTCGTCCATGGGCACCAGGAAGCCCACGTCGCTCTCGTGGTCGTGCGGGTCGAGCGCCTTGGCGGCCTCGCTGGAGGCCTCGGCGTCGGACAGGTCGAAGAGCGTGAACTGCGCCACGTACTCCTTGTCCTGGTCCTGGTAGAAGCCGCGGGCCGCGGAGGTGCAGCCGCCGTCGACCAGCGCCTGCCCCAGGTCCTCGCCCCAGACCCAGCGGGTGCAGGAGTCGGTGGCCTCGGCGTTCTCCAGGAGCATGGTGAAGTCGTCGAGTTCGAGCTTCTCGGCGTCGGAGGCGAACACCTTCTCGGCGTCGAGCGGTTCGGCGTCGTCGGCGCGCTCGGCGATGGGGGCGAAGATCTCCTGGTCCTGCGCCTCGCCCTGGTAGACCGTGGGCAGCAGGGTGGAGTGGCCGTCCTCCGGCATCTCCAGGGAGGGCTTGTCGCCGCCTTCGAGGGGGGTGTCGGTGAGCAGGAGGTAGAGGAGCACCCCCAGCAGGGCGACCAGGGCGACCCCGCACAGCCCCAGGAGGACCCCGAGGACGGCGGTGCCGCGCTTGCCCGAACTCTGTTCGGCGAGCGTGCTGACGACGTTGTTGGGCCGGTCGCCCAGCACGCTGACCTTGCGCAGCGCCGTGGCGGAGAACTTGGAGACCGGGTCGACGTCGGCGGCGGCGGAGCGGCGGCCGCGGCGGGGCGGTGTGCCGTTCTTCTTGGCCTTCTCGGCCTTCTTTGCCTTCCGCCCGGCGCGCCCCTTGCCCGCGCGCCTGCCGCGGGCGGGGGCGGCCTCCCCGGCGGCCCGGCCGTCGTCGGGCAGCTCTTCGGGCAGGTCCTCGGGCCCGGCCGCGTCCTCGGGGGCCGGGCCGGCCTCCTCGACGGGTCCGGTGTCGACCACGGTGTCGGGCGATGCGGCGTCACCGCGGTGGCGGCGGCCGGACCGGGCGCGGCGCGACCTGCGCGTGCCCGCCCGGTCGGCGGAGTCCGATCTGCTCACGTCGTTGGCTCACTCATCCTCGCCGGCGCCGCCTGCGGCCGCGGGGTCCCGCGGCGGCGCCGGCGGCGCCTATTCCTCCCGCTTGTGGCCGGCGGGTCCGGTCGCGGTCCCGTCCTCGCCGGTGCCGCTGTCGGGGGCCGGTTCCGCACCGTCCGGTCCGGCCGGGGCGTCCTCGGCGCCGTCCGGCCGCTCCGGCGCGTCCGCGGCGTCCGACGCCTCCGGTGCGGAGGCGGGGGCCGCGCCGCCGGAGCCGGGCTCCTGCGGGCCGGTGCCGCTCGGCGCCGCGGACTCCTCCGCGCCGGGCCCGGCGTCCGCCTCTGCGCGGGCCCCGGACCGGCCCTCGGAGGCCGGGTCGGTGTCGAAGACCTGGGTTCCGGCCTCGTGCCCGTAGGGCACCACGCGCGTGGAGAAGCGGTCGAGCCGCCGCCCCGCCCACACGAAGTAGGCCAGGGCCCCCAGGAACACCGCGACCGAGGTCCAGTTGTTCAGCCTCAGGCCGAGGATCTCGTTCGCGGGGTCGATGCGCATGTACTCGATCCAGAACCGCCCCACACAGTAACCCATGACGTACACCGCGAAGAGCCGCCCGCCCTGGAGGGCGTCGGTGTAGCGCCGGCCGAGCCAGACCAGGAGCACGGTGAGCCCGATGTTCCACAGCGACTCGTACAGGAACGTGGGGTGGTATGTGGTGAAGCCCTCGATGTAGCCGGCGGGCCGGCCCGCCTCGGTGGAGATCTCCAGCGCCCACGGCAGGTCGGTGGGGCGCCCGAAGAGCTCCTGGTTGAAGTAGTTGCCCCAGCGCCCGAAGGCCTGCGCCAGCGGGATGGTGGGGGCGATGGCGAAGGACAGCTTCGTCATCGACAGCCCGCGCCTGCGGGCCACCAGCCACACGCCCAGGGCGCCCAGCGGGACGGCGCCCCAGATGCCCAGGCCCCCGTTCCAGATGTACAGCGCCTGGATCGGTTCCCGGCCGGGGCCGAAGTACAGCTGGTAGTCGCTGATGACGTGGTAGAGGCGGCCGCCGATCAGGCCGAGGATGACCGCGGGCACCGCCAGGTCCATGATGGTGCCCTTCTCACCCCCCATGGCGGCCCAGCGGCGCTCGGACCACGCCACGGCGACGATGACGCCGGTGAGGATGCACAGGGCGTACACGTGCAGGGTGAGCGGGCCGATGTCGAACTGGCTGACCGGCGGCGGCGGGATCGCGGCCAGGGTGAGGCCGTCCCCGACGGTTCCGGCCTCAGCGGCGGTGGGCATCGCTGGTGTCGTCATCTCGGGTGGTTCATTCCTTGGCGTCAGGGGAGGCGGAGGCCCCGGCGTCGCCTTCGGCGTCCTCGCCGCCCTCGGCGTCCTGGGCCGGCGTGGAGTCCGGTTCGCCGGGCTCGGCTTCGGCGACGGCGCTGCGGAGGCTGGAGGCAGAGTACATCTCATTGCCCATCTTCGCGCCGTTGAGGTAGACGCTGGGGGTGCCCGCGAACGCGTTCTCGCCGCTGTAGCGCTCGTTGACGGCGCCGGTGGCCTCCAGGACCCCCAGCACGTAGGTGTCGTCGAGGAAGGAGGAGTCCACGCCGTTCTCGTCGCCCCAGGCGATCAGGTCGGTGACCGGCATGGTGCTCACCGCGTCGCCGCCCATCTCGGCCTGGGCCTTCTCCAGCAGGTCGGGGGCGTAGTCCTGGGCGAACCGGTCGGCGACCTCGGACTCGGCGTCGACGCGCTCGGCGAAGGCGGGGTCGTCGATGCCGACCTCCTCGCCCCAGCCCTTCAGGTCCTCCGGGGAGAACCCGGCCTCGCCCTCGGCGGGCTGGTTCTCGAAGAGGATGTCGTTGTACTCGACGAACTTTCCGGCGTCGGCGGCGGCACGGGCGGCGGCCCCGCCGCGCAGCGAGTTGGTGCCCAGCGGCTCGCCGCGCAGGGCGAAGATGCTGACCGGGCGGTAGTGCACGATGACCTCGCCGGCGGCGGCCATCTCCTGGACGGCCGAGCCGGTGGCGGTCTCGAACTGCTTGCAGGCCGGGCACTGGTAGTCGGCGTAGATCTCCAGCACGGGGGCGCCGGCGCCCTCCTCGGCCAGCACGACGCTGCCGTCGGTCTGCAGCGCCTGCGGGGGGAGCTGGACGTCGCTCTCGGAGCGGTCCCGCATGACGACGAAGTAGCCGACGGCCACCACGACCGCGACGACCACGACCGCGGCCCCCGCGACCAGCAGCACCCGGTTCCGCTTCGCCTTCTGCTGCTCCTTGAGGCGCTGCTGCTTCAAACGTTCGCGCGCCTCGCGCCGCGCCGCCTTGCCCATGGGCCGATCACCGTTCTCCGTCGTGTGGGTTGCTCGCGTCCGTCCCCGCGGAGGCGGGGTCGTTGTATCAGGTTCGGCGGCGCCCCCGGGGGCGCCGCCCGCCGCCGGCGCTCAGCGGTAGAGCCCGGCGACCCGGTCGAGGGACAGGGGGGAGCGCGGCCAGATCATGACGATACCGGCCAGCAGGATGAAGCCGATGTCGCGGGCGATGTCGACGCCGTAGGCGGTCTCGCCCGGTTCGACGGTGCCGCCGGTGCCGAAGCAGCCGCAGTCGATGTTCAGCCCGCGCGCCCAGGCCGAGATGATCCCGGCGATGAACAGCAGCATGAGCACGGCGGTGGCCGCGCCGACGTAGCGGGTGGCCAGCCCGATGAGCAGGAGCAGCGCCAGGGCGAACTCCAGCAGCGGCAGGGTGATGCCGATGAACTCGGCGATGCCGCTCGGGAAGAGCTGGTAGGCCTCGACGGACTGGATGGACAGCGCCGGGGGGAGCTTGGTGTAGGCGGCGAAGGCGAGGATGCCGGCCAGGGCGACACGGCAGGCCAGGGTGGCCCAGGGCTGGACGGCGTCCCAGCGGGCCGCCCCGGGGGCGCGGGCGGCGCCGCCGTCGGGCTCGTCGGGGTCGTGCTCGTGGGGCCCGGTGCTCATGTCTGCCCTTCCCTCGTGGCCGGAGTGGACGCGCCGCGGGCCGCGGTCGCCGGAGGGGGCGCGCGGCGTCGCAGCGGAGCCTACTGCATGTGACCGGCCGGGTACCGTTCGTCGCGGTGAACGCGGCGGGGGGCGCGCCGGCCGGTGCTGGAGAACTCTACGCCGACCGCCGCGCCCCGCACGTCCTCTTCCTGGGAAGAGGACGCGATTCTCACCCGTTTCTCACCCGGGCGGGCCTCAGCGGCGCCCGGCCCGCGCCCCCTCGGCCAGCTCCTCGGCGAAGGCGCCCACCGCCGCGGTGGCAGCGCCCAGGTCGGCGGCGTCCAGCACGCGCTGGCAGAACCCGGCCCCGGCGATGACCCCGTCGGCGTACCCGGCGACCTCGGCGGCCTGCTCGCCGGTGGAGATGCCCAGCCCCACGCACACCGGAAGGCCGGACCCGGCGGCCTGGCGGGTGCGCACCACCAGCTGCTCGGCGGTGCTCGCCACCTGGGCGCGGGTCCCGGTCACCCCCATCAGGGAGGCGGCGTAGACGAAGCCCCGGCAGGCGTCGGTGGTCAGCTTCAGTCGCTCGTCGGTGGAGGAGGGCGCCACCAGGAAGACGCGGTCGAGCCCGTGGGCGTCGCTGGCCTCCAGCCACTCCCCCGCCTCCTCGGGCAGCAGGTCGGGGGTGATGGCCCCGGAGCCGCCCGCGGAGGCCAGGTCGGCGGCGAAGCGGGCGGTGCCGTACCGGTCGATCGGGTTCCAGTAGGACATGACCAGCGCGGCGGCGCCGGCCTCGGCGACCGCCTCGACCACCCGCAGCACGTCGGCGGGGGCGGTGCCGGCGGCCAGCGCCCGGTCGGCGGCGCGCTGGATGGTGGGGCCGTCCATGGTGGGGTCGGAGTAGGGCAGGCCGACCTCGACCACGTCGCAGCCGCCCGCCACCATCGCCCGGACCACCTCGATCGAGGAGGACAGGTCGGGGAACCCGGCCGGCAGGTAGCCGATGAGCGCGGCCCGCCCCTCGGACCGGGCCCGGGCCAGCCGGCTCTGCAGCGGGGTGCCCCCGCCGGCGTCCTGTGCGGTGCTGGCGTCGCCGTTCACTCCTGCTCCCCCTCGTCGTCCATGAGCCCGAAGTAGGCCGCGGCGGTGCCCATGTCCTTGTCGCCGCGACCGGACAGGCTCACCAGGATGGTCGCCTGCTCCCCCAGCTCCCGGCCGAGCACCTGGGCCCCGGCCAGGGCGTGGGCGCTCTCGATGGCCGGGATGATGCCCTCGGTGCGGCACAGCACCCGGAAGGCCTCCATGGCCTCGGCGTCGGTGACCGCCCGGTACTCGGCACGGCCGGTGTCGGCGAGCCAGGCGTGCTCGGGGCCGACCGCCGGGTAGTCCAGGCCGGCGGAGATGGAGTGGCTGGGCACCGTCTGGCCGTGCTCGTCCTGGAGCACGTAGGTGCGCGCACCCTGGAAGATGCCGGGCGTGCCGCCGGTGATGGAGGCGGCGTGCCGGCCCGAGGCGACGCCGTCGCCGCCGGCCTCGAAGCCGAACAGCCGCACCCCGGGGTCGTCGATGAAGGCGGCGAAGGCCCCGATGGCGTTGGACCCCCCGCCCACGCAGGCGGCGACCGCGTCGGGCAGCCGGCCGGTGCGCTCCAGGACCTGCTCGCGGGCCTCCTGGCCGATGATGAAGTGCAGGTCGCGCACCATCGAGGGGAAGGGGTGCGGGCCGGCGGCGGTGCCCAGCAGGTAGTGGGTGCTGTCGACGTTGGCGACCCAGTCGCGGAAG
>NZ_ANAD01000174.1 GCF_000341245.1 Nocardiopsis halophila DSM 44494 | reverse complement strand
GCATCCGGGCGACGTTGAGCGCCTGGCGGCGGGTGTCCTCCTCACCCATGTAGACGACGCACTCCAGGCCGAGCAGGGCGCATGCGGTGGCGGTGGCCACGCCGTGCTGCCCGGCGCCGGTCTCGGCGATGACGCGGGTCTTGCCCATGCGCTTGGTGAGCAGCGCCTGGCCCAGCACGTTGTTGATCTTGTGCGATCCGGTGTGGTTGAGGTCCTCGCGCTTGAGCAGCACCCGCGCCCCGCCGCAGTGCTCGGCGAAGCGGGGGGCGTCGGTGAGCGGGCTGGGCCGGCCGGTGTACTCGCGCAGCAGGGTGCCCAGCTCCCGCTGGAAATCCGCGTCCTCGCGGGCCTCGCCCCAGGCCCGGGCGACCTCGTCCAGGGCGGCGACGAGCGCTTCGGGGCTGAAGCGGCCGCCGTAGCGGCCGAAGTGTCCGGTCGCGCCGCCGCGGGCGGCGGTGCCGGTCGTGTCGGTGGTCATGTCGGGTCTCTCCTGGCCGGCGCTGCGGGGCGCGCGGCCGAGCCGTGGGTCGTCATCGGGCGGTCGGGGGCTTCGGGCCCCTCGGGCCGCGCCGCGACCGGCTCGGGGCGGGCGGGCCCGGTGGGGCGCCGCCGCGTGCGGGCCTCCGCCGTGGGGCGGAGCCGCGGGTGAGCCGCCGCGTCGCGGTTCGTGCGTGGTCCCTGCCCGAGGGGGCCGCCGGCCGGCGCGGCCGGGGGCGGTGGGCCCGGAGCCCGTGCGGCGCCGGTGCGCAGGGCGCCGTCAGGCGCCCGGTCCCTCCCTCAGGGCAGGCCGGGCCATCGGCGGTGCAGCGGTTCGGTGCGCCCGTTCATCGGCGGTCCCGCAGGGCCGGGTGGGCGCCGGCGGTGACCAGGTCGGCGACGGCGGTCCGCGGGTGGCGGCCGGTCACCAGGCTCTCGCCGACGAGCACCGCGTCGGCGCCGGAACTCGCGTAGGCGAGCAGGTCGTGCGGGCCGCGCACGCCCGACTCGGCGACCCGGATGCGGTCGTCGGGGATGGCGGGGGCCACGCGGGCGAAGGTGTCCCGGTCGACCTTGAGGGTGGTCAGGTCGCGGGCGTTGACGCCGATGACGGTGGCGCCGGCCTCCAGGGCCCGCTCCACCTCCTTCTCGGTGTGCACCTCCACCAGGGGGGTCAGGCCGAGCGACTCGGCGCGCTCGACCAGCGAGACCAGGGCGTCCTGGTCCAGGGCGGCGACGATGAGCAGCACCGCGTCGGCGCCGTGCACCAGCGCCTCCCACAGCTGGTAGGAGCTGACCACGAAGTCCTTGCGCAGCAGCGGGGTGGTGACCGCGGCGCGCACCGCGGCCAGGTCCTCCAGGCTGCCGCCGAACCGGCGGCCCTCGGTGAGGACGCTGATCAGGCAGGCCCCGCCGTCGGCGTAGTCCCGGGCGAGCGCGGCGGGGTCGGCGATGGCCGAGAGGGCGCCCTTGGACGGGCTGGACCGCTTGACCTCGGCGATGACCTGGACGCCGGGCCTGCGCAGGGCGGCGACCACGTCCTGGGGCCGGGGGACGGCGGCGGCCGTCTCCTTGAGGCGTTCCAGCGGCGTCTGCGCCTGCCGTGCGGCGAGGTCGTCGCGCACCCCGTCGAGGATCTCGTCGAGCACGCTCACGTGGGCCTGCCCCCTCCAGATAGCGGTTGTCTCGGCGTCCGCGCCGCGCTGGACGCCTGTGGCCTCGGGGTACACGGCGGGAAGGCCGGTCGTCGGTGCCCCGGTGTCGTCCGATCGTATCCGTCCGGCATCGGCCGGGGCGCACCGGCCCGCGGATCGGGATGTGCGCCGCCGCCGGGCGGTTCAGCCCCAGAAGGGGGCGGGGGCGGGCACCCCGCCAGGGGCCAGGATCACGCCGAAGGGGGTGTTGCGCACGGCCCAGAACACCAGGATCAGGACGAGGAACGCCCCGAGCACCGCGGGCGGGGTGGCCTTGCGCGGGGGCGCGCCCGGTGGAAGGGGGCGGAAGGAGCGGTAGAGCCACCGGCCGTAGCTGAACAGGATGTAGGGCAGCAGCGCCAGCAGGACGACGTTCATCTGCGCGGCGCCGGCGATGTCGAGGTTGGTCAGCGCGTGCACGGCCCGGGTGCTGCCGCAGCCGGGGCACCAGGTGCCGGTCATCAGCAGCCAGGGGCAGGTGGGGTAGTTGCCCGGCTCGTTGGGGTCCATGGTGTGGACGACCAGGAGGCCGACGAGGGCGCCCGCGCCGAACAGGACGGGCCAGGTGCCCGGGTGCAGGCGGGCGGTGAGCGCCCGGAGCCGCCCGAGCGGGCCCGGGGCGGGGGGCTGCGGGGTCTCGATGCTGGTCTCCACGGGGCCGAGTCTAGGCCCTGGCCCACGCGGACGGGAAACGGCGGTGCCCCCGCCGGACAGGGCGGGGGCGTCCAGCAGGAGCGGCGCCGCATCCGGGGATGCGGCGCCGCGGGAGCCGAGGGTCGCCGGGCGGCCGGCGGCCGATCAGTAGTCGTAGCTGTCGAGGCTCTCGTTGAGGTCGTCGAGGCTCTCGTCCAGCTCCTCCATCTGCTGGTCGAACTCCTCGTCACCGGTGTCGTACTCGTCAGAGTCGAAGCCGGTGCCGTCCTCGGAGTCGAGGCCGGTGGAGTCGTCGTACTCGCTGTAGCCGGAGTCGACGTCGGTGTCCATCGACCCCGCGCCGGCCGCCAGGCCGAAGACGCCGAGCAGCATCAGCAGGTTGACGACGATGGTGAGGCCCCAGATGATCCCGCCGATGATGAAGGCGAGCTTGCGGAACTTGGACGCCTTCTGGTGGGCCTCCAAGGCGCCGGCCTGGTCCCCCTGGTTCCACAGGGAGTTGACCTTCATGCCGAAGATCAGCGCCGGGATGCCCAGCGGCCAGAAGCAGAGCAGGGAGAGGATGAGGCCGGCCATGCCGACCTCGGGCGGGTTCCCCTGAGGGGCGCCGCCGGGCGGCATGCCCCCGGGCGGGGGGCCACCGGGCGGCATGCCCCCGGGCGGGGGACCGTAGCCACCACCGGGCGGGGGACCTTGCGGGGGGCCGGGGGGACCGGGCGGCGGGTAGCTCATGACTGCCTACTTCTCTGTTTCCGGAACGACGAAGATGTCTCGACCACGGCGCCGCGCCGTCGCGCGGGCAGGCGTGATGGGGGCCGACGGACTCAGGGTCGGGATCGCCGCGTTTCGCCGCAGATGAGTAGGCATCATGCCAGATAGTGGGGGCATTGACCCACTCGATGAGGTTTCCGTCCGGCGACGGGCGGATGTCGCCGCTGTTCAGAGGCGGTGCAGGCGGTGTGTCCGATTCGGGCCGAACGGACTCCGCCCCTGCACCGGGGACGCCTCGCCCGGGCCTGCGCCCCTCGGCGGCCCCGGAAACGGCTCCGGCCCCTTCCCCCGGTGCGTACGCACCGGGGGAAGGGGCCGGTCGGGCGGCTCGGGCCGTACTACTTGGCGCCCGCGGCGGCGGGCTCCTTGTCGTCCTCGCCGCCCTTCTTCGCGCTCTTCTTCGCGGCCTTCTCCTCGGACTTCTCACCCGCCGCGGCCTCGGCGCGCCCGGCCTCCCACTGCTCGCGCGTGGGCGGCACGGGGCGGGGCTCCTTGCGGCCCAGCCCGGCCTTCTTCATGACGCCGGCGACGACCGCCAGCACCACGCTGGCGCCCAGGCCCACCAGGGTCCAGGTGATGATGTCCCCGCCGAGGATGATGGCGGCGCCGGCCACGGTCCAGGCCGCGATCCAGGAGATGGTGAGGAACCAGGCGGCGACGGTGTTGCCGTGGTCCTCGTGCTCCTCGTGGTGTGCGTCGGCCATCAGGGCTCCTTCTGTGCTGCCGGGGCGCCCGCCTGTCGGGCGCGGTCGCGGTCGGGATCGTCGTTGTCGGGGGCGCCGCCGTCCGGAGCGGACCCGCCGCCGGCGGCCGGCTCGGCGGTGGGGTCCTCGCCCGCGTCGAGCGACTTCCACAGGTCGGCGGGGTCGGCCGGGCCGTCCTGCGAGGTCGTGGCGGGGGCGCCGTGGCGATCGTACCTGCTGCCCATGGCGGGCCAGCCAGGACCCCGCAGCGCGGCGGCGGCCCCGGCGGCCAGCAGGACGGCACCGCCCAGTGCGGCCAGGGCCGGCCACCCCCACGCCACGTGGAGCGCGCCCAGGTCCCCCTGGGCGGTGGTGGCCTCGGCGGCGGACGCGTTCAGCGCGGAGGCCCTGGTGCCGCTCCACACGCCGACCAGTGCGCCGGCGCCGAAGACGGCCAGCAGCGCGCCGGCGACGGTGCGCGCCCGGCCGCGCGTGGCCAGCAGTGCGGCGACCGCGGCCAGGCCGGCCCAGCCCATCGCCGCCGCGCCCGGGGCGGCGGCCGCGCCGTCCACCTCGACGGGGGCGGCCGCCAGCGGGCCGGCCATCTCCACCGTGCCGGTGGCCCAGGTCTGTCCGGCGGCGGTGATCAGCGCCGCGGCGCCGGCCGCGGTGGCGGCCAGGGCGGTGGTGTACTCGCGCTTGGCGCGTACGGCGGCGGTGCCGGTCACCGGCCGCCCTCCACCGGAAGCGCCCCGGCGTCGAAGCAGGTGCGGTCGCCGGTGTGGCACGCCGCCCCGGTCTGGTCGACCCGCACCAGCAGGGTGTCCCCGTCGCAGTCGAGGGCGACCGAGACGACGCGCTGGACGTTGCCGGAGGTGGCGCCCTTGACCCAGTACTCGCCGCGGCTGCGCGACCAGTAGGTGGCGCTCCCGGTGGTCAGGGTGCGGTGCAGCGCCTCGTCGTCCATCCACGCCAGCATCAGCACCTCGCCGGTGTCGTGCTGCTGGACGACGGCCGGGACGAGGCCGTCGGGGGTGCGCTTGAGCCGGGCGGCGACCTCGGGCGCGAGCCCGCTCGGGGGCGCGCCTGCCGGGCCGGTCCCGGATGGACGGGCGGTCATGGCCACAGCCTATGCGCGGTGGGGCGGAGGATGCGGCCGGGTCGCCCTTAGTGCGGGCCGCGGGGGCGGTGACAATGGCCACTGGGCGGGTGGGGGACGTCCGGCGAGTATCGTCGGGGGCGTTTGCGTAGGTGCCCCGAAGGAGTTCCGTGACCGCCCAGTTGCTCACCGCCGACCTCGCGGGAATGCCCGGCGCGCTCAACGCGCTGGCCGACCGGCTCGCCCGCAGGGACCCGTTCGAGGCGCTTCCGGCGCTGGTGGACGACGAGCCCGCGGGGATCGTACTGCTGGGCACCGGGTCGGCGCGGCACGCCTGCGAGGCCGCGGCGCACCGGTTGCGGCGGGCGGGGCTGGGGGCGACGGCCGAGCACCCCTCGGCCGAGGGCTCGCTGCCCCCGGGGCCGGCGACGCTGGTGGTGGCGGTCGCGGTCGGCGGCGGACTGCGCGAGCTGTGCACGGCGCTGGACCGGTACGTGGGCGGTTCGGCGATCATCGTCATCACCGACGACGCGAACTCGCCCGCGGCGCGCTACGCCGACATCCTGGCGCCGCTGGGCGCCGAGCCGGAGAAGAGCGGGCTGAACTGCCGGGGGCACCAGCTGGCGCTGGCGCTCCTGCTCCACCTGGGCCACCGCCTGGGGGCGCCGCCGCTGGGCGGCTCGGCCGACCTGGTGCCGACGCTGCGCCGGTCGGCCAACGCCTCGGCGGACCTGCTGGAGCGGGCGCGCGCGTGGGTGCCCGGGGCCGCGGCGGCGCTGGGGGACGGCGCGCCGGTGCACGCGGTGGCCCCGGCCGAGCGGGGGGCCTCGGCCGAGCAGGCGTCCCTGGTGCTGCGGCAGGGGCCGGTGCTGGCGTCGTTCGCGTTCGAGACGGCCGAGTGGTCGCACACGGGCCGGTACCTGGCGGCGGTGAGCGACTACCGGGCGCTGCTCTTCACCGGTTCGCACTACGACGAGCGCTTCTCCGAGCACCTGCTGCAGCTGCGGGGCCGGTTCGTCGCCGTGGGGGGCGAGGTCGCGGGCGCCGCCGACACGGTGCGCTACCTGGGCGACGCCGACCCCGACGTGGCCCTGCTGACCGAGCCGCTGGTCGCNNGCGGCCGGAGCCGCTGGTCGCCGAGATCCTGGCGGCCCACTGGTGGGCGGCCCGGGGCGTGTGACCCCCCTGCCGGAGCAGGGCTCGTCCCTCCCGGGCCGGGCCTTCTGATCCACGTCGGTTCGCCGGTCCGAACCGGCGGCGGGGGCGCAGGGGCGGAAGACCGCCCTCAGGCACCGTCCGGGCTCCACGGGCATTGCATCCCGCCGGACCGGCGGTGGGGCCGTTCTGGAATCCGCGGATCCCCGGACGGCACAGGACCGACCGAACCACCCGGGAATCCGGTGCTGAGGCCGCTGTCGGTTCCGTGAGGCGGCCGTCGTCCTGCGATCGGTCCCTCACGGCTTGCGAAGACCCCGGTAGGTGGAGGCCACCGGGCGCCGGGCCTCCGGCCGCGTCGGCCCGCCCGCCTTCCGTCCCGATGCCGGGCCCCCTGGAGCGTCCCGCCGCCCCTCAGAGTGCGGGAACGGGCGGGCGCGGGGAACGGTGCTCACCGCTCCCCGCGCCCGAAGCCCCGTGCTCAGGCCGAGCTGCGCACCCAGGAGGCGTACAGGTCGGCGTAGACGCCCTCGCGGGCCGCGAGCTCGGCGTGCGGGCCGCGCTGGACGACCTTCCCCGCGTCGAAGACCAGCACCTCGTCGGCGGCCTCGGCGGTCGACATCCGGTGCGCGATCGCCACCGACGTGCGCCCGTCGGTGATGCGGTCCAGCGCCCGCTGGATGCGGGTCTCGGTGTGCGGGTCGACCGCCGAGGTGGCCTCGTCGAGCACCAGCAGGTCCGGGTCGGCGATGAACGCCCGCACCAGCGCCACCAGCTGCCGCTCCCCCGCCGACAGGGACTCGCCGCGCTGGCCGACCGGGGTGTGCAGGCCGTGCGGCAGCCCCGACAGCCAGTCGCCCAGGCCCAGGTCGGCCACGGCCGCCTCCAGCTCCGCGTCGGTCGCCTCGGGCCGCGCGAAGCGGATGTTGTCGGCCAGCGTGCCGTCGAAGAGGAAGCCCTCCTGGGGCACCATCACCACCCGGCGGCGCAGCGACGAGAAGGCGACCTCGCGCAGGTCGGCGCCGTCCAGCAGCACCCGCCCCTGCCCCGGGTCCATCAACCGGGTCAGGAGTTTGACGAAGGTGGTCTTGCCCGACCCCGTCTCCCCCACCACGGCCACCCGGGTGCCGGGGGCGATCTCCAAGTCCGCCCCGTCGAGCACGGTCGGCCCGCCCGGGTAGGCGTAGGAGACCCCCTCGAAGCCCACCCGCACCGGGCCGCGGGGCAGCTCGCGCCCGTCCCGGCCCGGGTCGGCCACGTCCGGCTCGGTGTCGAGCACGCCCAGCACCCGGCGCCAGCCGGCGATGGCGTTCTGCGCCTCGTTGAAGATCTCGGTGGCCATCATCATCGGCTGCACGAACAGGGTGACCAGGAACAGGAAGGCCACCAGCTGGCCGGGGGTGAGGTGGCCGCCCACGCCCAGCAGCACGCCGGTGACCACCACCGCGGCGTTGCCCACCGCGGCCACCAGCTCGGCGAAGGGCGAGACCGACATCGACAGCCGCTGCGCCCGGACCTGCGCCTTGCGGGTGGCCAGCACGGAGTCGTCGATCCGCCGGGCGGTGCGCTCCTCGGTGCCGTGGGCGCGGATGACGGCGGCGCCGACCACCGTCTCGCCGATGACGCCGAGCATGTCGCCGGTGCGCTCGCGCACCGACAGGTAGGCCCTGGACAGCAGCTTCTGCAGCCACCGGGCGCCGAAGAGCAGCGGCAGGAAGCACACCCAGACCACGAGGGTCAGCTGCCAGGAGTAGACCGCCATCAGCACGGTGGCCACCAGCAGCTGGCCGGAGCTGACGATGAGCAGGATGCCGCCCCACTGCATGAAGGTGCTGATCTGGTCGACGTCGGAGGTGACGCGGGAGACCAGGGCGCCCTTGCGCTCGCTGTTCTGGGTGAGCACCGACAGGTCGTGCACGTGCCGGAAGGCCTTGCGGCGCAGCGTGGCCAGGCCGGACTCGGTGGCCCGGTACAGGCGCACGTTCATCACATAGGAGCTGAGCGTGGCCACGGCCAGCACGGCCGCGCAGATCGCGACGGCCCCGGCGGTGAAGTCCAGGTCGGGGCCGCCCTCGACGGTGATGCCGTTGTCGATGATCTGCTGGACGGCCAGCGGGACCACGATCTTGCCGGCGGTGGCGACGACGGCCACCAGCACGGTCCAGCCCAGGCCGCGGGTGAACTCCGGGGACAGGGCCAGGCCCCGGCGGATGGTGGCCACGGCGCCGTCGGAGGAGCGGCTGAGCCCGGGGGCGGCGCCGGGGCGGTCCGGGTCCCGCTCGTCGGCGCGGTCGGGGGCGGCTGCGGGTGCGCTCATCGGAGGGCCTCCTCTGCGGCGGCGGAGCCGCCCTCGGCTGCGGGCTCGGTGGGGGCGCCGCCGGCCGCGGCGCGCCCGGCGGCGGCGCGCTCCTCGGCCGCCCGCTCATAAGCGGTGACCAGCCGCTCGTAGCCGGGGGAACGGCGCAGCAGGTCGGCGTGGGCGCCCCGGTCGACGACGGTGCCGCCCTCCATGTAGACGACCTCGTCGGCCAGTTCGATGGTGGCCCTGCGGTAGGCGACGACCACCACGGTCGCGTCCAGGTCGCGCTCGCGCAGTCCGGCCAGGATCTGCGCCTCGACCTGCGGATCGACCGCCGACGTGGCGTCGTCCATCACGAGCAGCCGGGGGCAGCGCACCACGGCGCGGGCCAGGGCCAGGCGCTGGCGCTGGCCGCCGGAGAGGCTGGCGCCGCGCTCGCCCAGGCGGGTGTCCAGCCCCTCGGGCAGGGCGGCGACGAAGGAGTCGGCGCGGGCCAGGCGCAGCGCGGCCCACACCTGCTCGTCGGTGGCGCCGGTGTCCAGGGCGACGTTGTCGCGGACGGTGTCCTCGAAGACGAAGGTGGACTGGGGCACCAGCGCGGCCGCGGCGGGGATCTGCCCGGCGGCCAGCTCGCGCACGTCGGTGCCGTCGTAGGCGACGGTGCCGGCGTCGGGGTCGACCAGCCGCAGCAGCAGCGTGGTCAGGGTGGACTTGCCGGAGCCGGTGGGCCCGACCAGGGCGACGGTGCGCCCGGGCGCCAGGTCCAGGTCGACGCCGTTCAGCACCGTGGTGCGGTCGCCGCCGGCCCCGCTGTCGGCGATGTCGCGGTCGGCGCCGCCGTCCTCGTAGGAGAAGTCCAGGCCGCGGACGGCGACCCCGATGCCGCCGCGGCCCTCCAGCCGGGCCTCGCCGTGCTCCATGGCGCCGTCGGCGGCCAGGACGGCGGTGACGCGGTCCCAGCCCACGACGCTGCGGGGCATGTCGCCCAGCAGCCAGCCGAAGGAGCGGATCGGCAGCGCCAGCAGGGTGAACAGGTAGGACATCTGCACCAGGTCGCCCACGGCGATGGCGTCGGCCGACAGCCGCCAGGCCCCCACCAGCAGCACCCCGAGCACGCCGAGGTTGGGCAGGGCCTCCATGACCGGGTCGAACAGCCCGCGCATGCGGCCCAGGCGGATCTGGGCGTCGCGCAGCCGGTGGGCGGCGGCGGTGAAGCGCTCGGTCTCGGTGTCCTCCCGGCCCAGGGTCTTGACCACCAGGGCGCCGTCGAAGGACTCGTGGGCGACCTCGCTGACCTCGGCCCGCAGCGCCTGGGCGCGGGTGGCCACCGGGGCGGCGCGGCGCTGGAAGACGACGTTGACGGCGAAGAGCAGGGGGAAGACGACGAACCCGACCAGGGCCAGGACGGGGTCGGTGAGGACCATCGCTCCGGCGGCGATGACGAGCATGAACAGGCTGCCCACGACCATGGGCAGCGGCGCCAGGGGCGTCCAGGCGGCCTCGACGTCGGCGTTGGCGTTGGACAGCAGCTGTCCGGCGGGGTGGCGGTGGTGCCAGGCCAGCGGCAGCCGCAGGTACGTGCGGGCGACCTTGCGGCGGTAGCGGGCCTGCATGCGGAACTGCATGAGCCCGGCGTAGAGGCGGCGCAGGCCCAGGCCGAGGGCCTTGAGCACGCCGACGGCCAGCAGGGCGGCCGCGGCGGCGGTCAGGGCGCCGGCGGTGGTGCGGCCCTGCTCGAATGCGGGGAGGATGACCTGGTCGGTGATGCGGCCGAGCACCTCGGCCGAGGCGACGGTGACGGCGGCGTGCAGCGAGGCGCCGAAGACCGCGACGAGGAACACGGCGGGTTCGGTGCGCATGGCGACCCACAGCACCCGCAGTCCGCGGGCGAAGGTCCGCTCTCCGGGCCCGGGGGCGCCGCGGGTCCCGTCCGCCCCGTCGCCGTTCGCGTTCGACTGCGCCATGCGGCCCCCTGTTCGTCCACGGTGTTCGGTGGCTCTCGGTCGCGTTCGCGCCGGTGGGCGCCCGCAAAAAGCACATGCCATCCGATCAGGGGACGGCATGTGCCGGACCAACCTACTGTGCCGCGAGGCGTCGAGAGTATCGATTCTGTTCAGCACGGCCCGGGTGCGGGCTATTCCGCGCGGGGGGCGGCGCTGGTCACATCCGGGAGGCCGCCTCCGCGCGCAGCGGTCCGGTGCAGGCGCCCCGAGGCGTCGCGCACTCGGGCGCCCCGAGGCCGGTGGCCGGTTCCGGGCAGGGCCGTCCAGGACACGGGGACAGCATCGCCTCCTGGGTCCTCACGTCATGGCGTCCACGCGAGTGGCGCCGTTTCCGTCCGACCGCTTCAACGCCACCGTCACGGCTCCGGGCCGGACCCGGGCCGCCTTCGCAGCCCCGACCGGCGCCCCGCCTGTCGGCGGACGGCCGCAGGCCGCCCAGCGACGGCGGTCAGGTCCGCCGAAGGTTCCACCACTCCAGCGGACGCCATCACAGGGGCCAGGGGGCGCGCGTGCGGCAAGGCACGAGGGCCTCCTGAGCGTCGGTGCAGACGTCACGTCCACGCCGGGCTCCGAAGGCCCTCCCTGTGTTCAACCGCCGTTCCAGGCGCCTCGGATGGCGCCGGCGTCCCGGAACATCACCTCTCGTCGGTCAGGCCGAGCTCCTGGCAGGCTCCGCCGGTGACGAGGACGCGGAAGGTGATCGGCCCGACGATGCCGTCGGCGTCGACCCCCACGACCCCCTGCAGCTCGCGCACGGCCCCCTCGGTGACCGGGCCGTAGTAGCCGTCGACGGACAGGGCGTAGCCGTACCCCACGGCCAAGGCGTACTGCACCGCCCGCACCCGGTCGCTGGGCTCGGTCTGCAGGCCGGGCCCGACCTGGCCGAAGTCGCTGCGCGCGTGCTCCCAGGTGGCGATGTCGAACTCCCCGCTCTGCGGGACGTCCACCGCATCCTGGTACGCCTCGACCGCGGCGGTGAAGTCCTCGCCGTAGTGGTCGTCGACCTGGCCGGCCTCATAGTACCCGAGGCTCTGGAGCACGTGCTTGGCCATTCCGACCTCCCAGCGCTCGTCGCCGGGGGCCAGCACGGTCCACTCGCAGGCCTCGATCTTCGCCTCGACCTCGGGCGGGGTCCCGGCCCCGTCTGCGGACGCGGCCGGCGCGACGGCCAGGCCCCCGGTGAGCGCCAGCGCCCCCGAGGCGAGCAGGGCGGCGATCCTGTTACCAATGGACATGAGAGTGTCTCCCTTTTCTCTCAGGGTCCCGTCCGTTCTCTTCAGGGAGACCCGCGGCGGCCGTCCGGGGTTCGCGTGCAGCGGGTAAATACCTCTCGACGGCCAGTGTTCACTCCCTTTGTCCGTCGCAGGTCAACCGGGGCACGGGGCTGCGCGTCGCCGGGCCGGCACCGCGAACGCGCGGTGAACGGCGCCGTTCATGTCAGGGAATTCCTCGCACGGAGCGCGGTGACCGGTGCACCGCGCGGGCGATCGGCGCCAGACTGGTCAAGGTGTCCGATACCCCCTCCCCCACGTCCAGTCCTCCGGAGCGGGCGCCCGCTCCCCTCCGGGCGGCGCCCTGGGACGGCCTGCGCGACGCCGCGGCCCGGGCCGGCCTGCGCCTGGCCAAGGCTTTGCCGGAGAGGGCGCGCGCCTCGGCGCTCGCCGCGGCCACGGCCCGCAGGAGCAGCGGCCCGCCGCCCCGGTTCCCCGCCGCCTACCTCCTGCTGCTCGCGGCCGGCGAGCAGGTCGACGAGGCGCGCGACGACATGGCGCGCATCGCCCGGCGGGCCTCGGCCGCCACGCCGCGCGGCCGCAGGCGCGCCCTGCGGACGGCCTCGGTGCTCGCCGCGGCAGAGCGGCCCCGGCTGACCGAGGTCGCGCTGCGCCACCTGCCCGAGCTGCCGGAGCGCTACGCCGTCCCCCTGGCCGGGGCTGTGGCGGCGCGCAACGCGCGCCTGCTGTTCGACCGGGGGCGGATCAGCGAGGCCGTCTCCGCGGTGGAGCCCTTCACCGGGGGGCACGAGGTGTGCGCACGGCTGCACGAGCGGCTGGTCGGCGAACACCGTGCCCTGGGGCCGCTGCCCGAGCCGCCCCCGCGGGACGGGGAAGGGTACGAGCCGGTGCCGGGGCGGGTGCTGCACCTGGTCTCCAACGCGCTCCCCCGCACCAGTGCCGGGTACACGGTCCGCACGCACAGGATCGTCACCGCGCAGCGGGACGCGGGGCTGGTGCCGACCGTGGTCACCTTCCCGGGATGGCCGCTGGACGACCGGGACGGACCGGAGTCCTGCGAGCTGGACGGCGTGGGATACCACCGGCTGCACCCGGGCAGGGAGCTTCCGGGCGGGCTCGGCGGTCAGGTCGATGCGGGGGTGGAAGGGGTGACGGCGCTGGCCCGGCGGCTGCGCCCGGCCGTGCTGCACGCCGCCACCGACCACCGGAACGGGTCGATCGCCGCGGGGGCGGCCGCGCGGCTGGGGCTGCCGTTCGTGTACGAGGTGCGGGGGTTCCTGGAGGAGACCTGGCTGTCGGCGGCCGGCGCGCAGGCGCACGGGAGCGAGCGGCACCGGGCGATCGTCGAGCGCGAGTCGGCGCTGATGTGTTCGGCCGACGCGGTGGTGACGCTGTCGCGGACGATGCGCGGGGAGATCGTGGCGCGGGGGGCCGACCCCGACCGGATCGTGCTGGCGCCCAACGCGGTGGAGCCGGCCCTGCTGGACGCCCGGCCCGACGGTGCGGGGTTCCGGCGGGAGCACGGACTGGGGCCGGAGGACTTCGTGGTGGGGTCCGTCTCCAGCGTGGTGGGCTATGAGGGGTTCACCGTGCTGGCCGAGGCGGTGGCGCTGCTGCGCGAGCGCGGCGTGCCCGCCCGGATGCTGCTGGTAGGGGACGGCAAGGCGATGGGCGATGTGCGTGCGGCGGTGCGGCGCCTGGGCATCGAGGGGGCGTGCGTGCTGCCCGGCCGGGTGGGCCGGGACGATGCGCTGCGGGCGCACGCGGCGCTGGACGCCTTCGCGGCGCCGCGCGCGGACGAGCGGGTGTGCCGGCTGGTCACACCGCTCAAGCCGGTGGAGGCGATGGCGCTGGGCACCCCGGTGGTGGCCAGCGACCTGCCGGCGCTGCGCGAGCTGCTGGCCGGGGGCGAGGCGGGGCTGATGGTGGCGCCGGGGGACGCGGTGGGGCTGTCGGAGGCGCTGGAGCGGCTGTACGGCGACCCGGATCTGCGGTCGGAACTGGGCGGTGCGGGCCGCGCCGAGGTGTCGGCCCACCGCACCTGGCCCCGCATCGCCGAGGTGTACCGGGACCTGTACGCACGCCTGGGCGCGGCCTGACCGGACGCGCCGGGCGCACGGCCAGGCCTGGTCGGGCCTGGTCGGGCCTGGTCGGGGCCCGTCCCCGCCGGAGGTCCGCCTCCGACGGGGACCTGCACAGGGACGGCCTGGTACTCGGAGAGCCCCACCGCCCGGACGTGCCCCGACGTACGAGGACCCACGAATCCGCGCCGGACACGGTCCCGCGCGGAGGCCCGCCACCTGGGCCGGACCGAGGCGGGGTTTCCGGGCCGGCTCCACCCGCGAGAACGACCGCCCCCGCTACGCCCTGAGGAACTCGCCCCAGGGCCCAGAGCCAGGACGGCCGCCGCCGTGCCACCGGCGGTTTCGATGCGCGGCGAGGCAGCGGTGGAAAGACGGACGGCCGCTCAGGACCCCTCAGAGGGGAGGGAGCCGTCCTCTCCTCAGGGAACGGCTCCCCCTGCACCGTGGCCTCAGGGCACGGGGCGGATCGGGTGGCCCTGTTCGCGGAGCTCGTCCTTCACGTCGCCGATGGTGAAGTCCCCGAAGTGGAACACCGACGCCGCCAGCACCGCGTCGGCGCCCGCGTCGATCGCCGGCGGGAAGTGGGCCACCTCGCC
Source organism: Nocardiopsis halophila DSM 44494 (assembly GCF_000341245.1). Classification (GTDB taxonomy): domain Bacteria; phylum Actinomycetota; class Actinomycetes; order Streptosporangiales; family Streptosporangiaceae; genus Nocardiopsis_A; species Nocardiopsis_A halophila. Next base: position 23,315 of record NZ_ANAD01000174.1, on the reverse strand, counting down.
CGCGCCGCCGCTGGCGATGACCGGCACGTCCACCCGGGCCCGGACCGCGCGGATCAGGTCCAGGTCGAACCCGGCCTTGGTGCCGTCGGCGTCCATCGAGTTCAGCAGGATCTCCCCGGCGCCCAGTGCGGCCGCGCGCTCGGTCCACTCCACGGCGTCGATGCCGGTCCCCCGGCGCCCCCCGTGGGTGGTCACCTCGAACCCGCTGGGCAGCGGCGCCCGCGGGGTCCCTTCGGCGCGGCGCACGTCCGCCGAGAGCACCAGGACCTGGTTGCCGAACCGCTCGGCGATCTCCCGGACCAGCTCGGGGCGGGCGATGGCCGCGGTGTTCACCCCCACCTTGTCGGCGCCCGCGCGCAGCAGGCGGTCGACGTCGTCCGGGGTGCGCACGCCGCCGCCCACGGTCAGCGGGATGAAGACCTGCTCGGCGGTGCGCCGCACCACGTCGTAGGTGGTCTCCCGGTCGCCGCTGGAGGCGGTGACGTCGAGGAAGGTGAGCTCGTCGGCGCCGGCCGCGTCATAGCGGGCCGCCAGCTCCACCGGGTCCCCGGCGTCGCGCAGGTTCTGGAAGTTGACGCCCTTGACCACGCGCCCGGCGTCCACATCCAGGCACGGGATGACGCGCACGGCCAGGCTCACGCCGGCTTCACCGCCTCAAGGGCCTCCTGGAGGGTGAACGCCCCCTCGTACAGGGCGGTGCCCATGATCGCGCCCTCGACGCCCTCGGGCACCAGGGTCGCGATCGCCTTGAGGTCCTCCAGGGCGGACNGGGGCGGCCCCCCCGCCGCTGGCCACGACCGGCTTGTCGGTGCGCGAGCACACCGCCTTCAGCAGCTCCAGGTTCGGGCCCTTGAGGGTGCCGTCCTTGTTGACGTCGGTGACAACGTAGCGGGCGCACCCCTCGGCCTCCAGGCGGTCGAGGGTGGCGTACAGGTCGCCGCCGTCCCGTGTCCAGCCGCGGGCGGCCAGGGTGGTGCCGCGCACGTCCAGGCCGATGGCGATGCGGTCGCCGTGCTCGGCGATGATGCGCGCGCACCAGTCGGGGTTCTCCAGGGCGGCGGTGCCGATGTTGACCCGCGTGCACCCGGTGGCCAGGGCCGCCGCCAGCGAGTCGTCGTCGCGGATGCCCCCGGACAGCTCGACCTTGACGTCCAGCCGCCCCACGATCGAGGACAGCAGCTCGCGGTTGTGGCCGCGGCCGAAGGCGGCGTCCAGGTCGACCAGGTGGATCCACTCGGCGCCGGCCTCCTGCCAGGCGCGGGCGGCCTCCAGCGGGTCGCCGTACCGCCCGCCGGATCCGGCCTTGCCCTGGACCAGCTGGACCGCGGTCCCGTCGGCCACGTCCACGGCCGGGAGGAGTTCGAGGGTGGAGGACATCGGTTCGCAGACCCTGCTTTCCGGGATGGGTTCGCTTCGCGGAATCGGTTCGGCGGCGCCGCTCACAGCGACGCCACCCAATTGGCCAGAACCTTGGCGCCGGCATCGCCGGACTTCTCGGGGTGGAACTGGGTGGCCCACAGGGGCCCGTTCTCCACGGCCGCCACGAACGGGGCGCCGTGCGTGGACCAGGTGACCCGCGGCGCCGCGATGTGCGGGGAGTCCGCCTCCAGCTCCCAGCGCAGCACCCCGTAGGAGTGCACGAAGTAGAAGCGCTCCTCGGGGCCGATCCCGGCGAACAGGCGGCTGCCCTCGGGGACGTCGAGGGTGTTCCACCCCATGTGCGGGACGACGGGCGCCTGCAGGCGCTCGACGGTGCCGGGCCACTCCCCGCACCCGTCGGCGGCCACGCCGTGTTCGACGCCGCGGTCGAAGAGCACCTGCATGCCCACGCAGATGCCCAGCACCGGGCGGCCTCCGGCCAGGCGCTTGCCGATGACGCGGTCGCCGTACACCGAGCGCAGCCCCTCCATGCAGGAGGCGAACGCCCCGACGCCGGGGACGAGCAGGCCGTCGGCCTCCATGGCGGCATGGGGGTCGGCGGTGACCTCCACGCCGGCGCCGGCGCGCTCCACGGCGCGCTGGGCGGACCGGAGGTTGCCGGATCCGTAGTCGAGGATGGCGACGCGAGGCTGCACGGTCGACCGCGCCTTTCTTGGTTCGGCGGTGGTGGGTCGTCGGTGGGGCGGGCGGGCGGAGGGGCGGTCCACTGCGGGGCGGGCGGCGGCTCAGCCGCCGAAGTAGCCCAGGCGGAGCACCCCCGAGGCCACGGCGAGCACGGCGCAGGCGCCCAGGGCCACCGCGAGCACGCGCTGGTTCTTCCAGGTGGAGATCGCGCCCCCGGCCAGGACACCGCCCAGGCCGATGAGCAGCACGCCCCACAGGTCCTGCATCAGAGCACGCCCTTGGTGGAGGGGACGCCGCTCACGCGCGGGTCCTTCTCGCAGGCGAAGCGCAGCGCCCGCGCCAGGGCCTTGAACTGGCACTCGACGATGTGGTGGGCGTTGCGGCCGTAGGGCACATGGACGTGCATGGCCACGCGCGCCTGGGCGACGAACGACTCGAAGATGTGCCGGGTCATGGTGGTGTCGTAGTCGCGGCCGATGACGGGCGCCATGCCCTCGGGCTCACTGTGCACCAGGTAGGGCCGGCCGGACACGTCGACGGTGGCCTCGGCGAGCGCCTCGTCGAGCGGCACCTTGGCATCGGCGAAGCGGCGGATCCCCGCGCGGTCGCCCAGGGCCTCCCGGAAGGCGGCGCCCAGGGCCAGGGCGGTGTCCTCCATGGTGTGGTGGGAGTCGATGTGGAGGTCGCCCTCGGTGCGCACGGTCAGGTCGAACAGGCCGTGCTTGGCGAGCTGGTCGAGCATGTGGTCGTAGAACCCGACGCCGGTCGAGACGTCGGACACGCCGGTCCCGTCGAGGTCGATCTCGACGCTGACCTTGGTCTCCTTGGTGGCGCGTTCGATGCGGCCGATACGGCTCATGGTGGTGGGACTCTCCTGGGTCTCGGGGCGGCCGGCGTCGGCGTTCAGGCCGTCACCTGCAGCAACGCCTCCCGGAAGGCGGACATTTCCTCGGGGGTGCCGATGGTGGCGCGCAGCCAGCGCGGCGGGCCGACCTCGCGGATGAGCACGCCGCGCTCCAGCATGCCGCGGAACACCGCGCTCCGGTCCTCGAACTCCCCGAAGAGCACGAAGTTGGCGTCGGAGTCGGCGACGGTGAAGCCCTGCCCGCGCAGCCACCCCACCAGGGCGTCGCGCTCCTCGCGCAGCTGTTTGACCCCGGCCAGGAGCTCGTCGGAGAACTCCAGCGCGGTCAGGGCCACGGCCTGGGTGACGGCGGACAGGTGGTAGGGCAGCCGCACCAGCTGCAGGGCCCGGACCACCGCCGGGTGTGCGGCCAGGTAGCCCAGGCGGGCCCCGGCCAGGGCGAAGGCCTTGGACATGGTGCGCGAGACGATGAGCCGCGGGTGGCGCTCCAGCAGGGACAGCGCGCTGGGGGTGCCCTCGCGGCGGAACTCGGCGTAGGCCTCGTCGACGACGACCATGCCGGGTGCGGCGCCGGCCAGCCGCTCGACGGTCTCCAGCGGCAGGGCGGTGCCGGTGGGGTTGTTGGGCGAGGTCAGGAAGAGCACGTCGGGGCGGTGCTCGGCGATCTGCTCCTCGGCCCGGTCGGGGTCGACGGCGAAGTCGGGCCCGCGCTCGGCGGTGATCCAGCGGGTGCCGGTGACCTCGGTGATGACCGGGTGCATGGAGTAGGACGGCTCGAAGCCCATGGCGCTGCGCCCGGGGCCGCCGAAGACCTGCAGGATCTGCTGCAGGACCTCGTTGGAGCCGTTGGCCGCCCATACCCGGGAGGCGTCCAGGCCGTGGCCGAGGTAGCCCGCCAGCGCCTCGCGCAGCCGGACCGCGTCGCGGTCGGGGTAGCGGTTGAGGCCGCGGGCGGCGTCGGCGACGGCGCGCCCGAGGGCCTCGACCAGGCGCTCGGAGGGCGGGAAGGGGTTCTCGTTGGTGTTCAGGGCGACCGGCACGTCCAGCTGGGGGGCGCCGTAGGGGGCGCGCCCGCGCAGGTCGTCGCGGATCGGCAGGTCGTCGAGGCCGAAGTCGCTCACGGTGTCAGGTGTCCGTCCGGAAGGTCGGTGCGGTGGTGCGGTGGTGCGGTGGTGCGGTGGTGGTCCGGGGCGCCTCAGGCGCCGGTGCGGCCGACGCGCGCGGTCACGGCCTCGCCGTGCGCGGGCAGGTCCTCGGCCTCGGAGAGGGCGACGACGTGCCCGGCGACCTCGGCCAGGGCGTCGCGGTCGTAGTCGACCACGTGGATGCCGCGCAGGAAGGTCTGCACNGGAGTGGCGGGCCCCCCCGCCGGTGGGCAGCACGTGGTTGGACCCGGCGAGGTAGTCGCCCAGGGACACCGGTGCGTGGGGGCCGACGAAGACGGCGCCGGCGTTGCGGACCCGGTCGGCGGTGGCGCGCGGGTCGCGGACCATGATCTCCAGGTGCTCGGCGGCGTAGGCGTCGACCACGCGCAGGCCGTGCTCGACGTCGTCGACCAGGACGATGCCGGACTGGGGACCGCCGAGCGCCTCGCGGATGCGCTCGGAGTGCTTGGTGGCGGCCACCCGGTGCTCCAGCTCGGCCTCGACCCGGTCGGCGAGCGCGGTGGAGGGGGTGACCAGGACCGAGGCGGCGACGGTGTCGTGCTCGGCCTGGCTGATCAGGTCGGCGGCGACGTAGCCGGGGTCGGCGGTGTCGTCGGCCAGGACGGCGATCTCGGTGGGCCCGGCCTCGGCGTCGATGCCGATGGTGCCCTTGAGCATGCGCTTGGCGGCGGCCACCCAGATGTTGCCGGGGCCGGTGACCATGTCGGCGCGGGCGCACTCGCCGGCGCCGTAGGCGAACATGGCCACGGCCTGGGCTCCGCCCGCCGCGTAGACCTCGTCCACGCCGAGCAGGGCGCAGGCGGCAAGCACGGTCGGGTGCGGCAGGCCGCCGAACTCGGCCTGCGGCGGGGAGGCCACGGCCAGCGAGGCGACGCCCGCCTCCTGGGCGGGCACGACGTTCATCACGACGCTGGAGGGGTAGACCGCGCGGCCGCCCGGCGCGTAGAGCCCGACCCGGCCGACCGGGACCCAGCGCTCGGTGACGGTGCCGCCGGGGGCCACACGGGTGGTGGTGTCGGTGCGCCGCTGGTCGCGGTGGACCAGGCGGGCGCGCCGGATGGACTCCTCCAGGGCGGCGCGGACCGCGGGGTCGAGGGTGTCCAGCGCCGCGGTGATCTCCTCTTCGGGGACCTTGATCCCGGTGAGGCGGACCCCGTCGAAGCGCTCGGCGAGCTCGATCAGCGCCTCGGTGCCGCGATGCCGCACGTCCTCGACGATGGGGCGGACCTTGTCCACAGCCGCCTCGACGTCGGTCTCGGCGCGCGGCAGCAGGTCGCGCGGGTCACCGGGGGTGCCTCGAAGGTCGATTCGGGAGATCACGGCCCCATTCTAGGGGGCGGGGGCCCCGCACGCCCCAGGAGATCCCTGGCCGCACGGGGTGACCGCGGTCACCCGGGGATGCGCCCCGGGCGGCGCCCGCGCCCCCTTTTCGTCCGCCCCACCCGCTTCGCCACCGTTCAGGCAAGCCTCACCATAAAAGGGATCAATGAGCCTGGCCTAACTTTGGGAGGGCTAACCTAATTGATTGCAAGAAAGGCTTGCCTACGTGACACAAATTGCCGCGCCATTAATCGACTCAGGTTTTCGGAGGCGCTATTGTGAAGGCATGGCTTCGACACCTCATACCACCGAGCACGGCCTTTCCAAGTTCCACCGCCTCCTGCTGGACCAGGTGCGGCACGAGTTCACGGCCTCGCACCAGTACGTGGCGCTGGCCGCCTGGTTCGACGACCGCCACCTGCCCCAGCTGGCGCGGATCTTCTACCGCCAGTCGCTGGAGGAGCGCGACCACGCGATGATGATCGTGCGCTACCTGCTCGACCGGGACGTTCCCACCTCCATCCCGCGTGTCGACGAAATCCAGAACGATTTCGACGCGCCGCGGGACCTGGTGGCCCTGGCCCTGGCCCAGGAGCAGCGCGTGACCGAGCAGTTCCACGTCCTGCAGCGGGTGGCCCGCGAGGAGAACGACTACACCGGCGAGCAGTTCCTCCAGTGGTTCCTCAAGGAGCAGGTCGAGGAGGAGCACAAGATGTCGACCATCCTGGCGGTGCTGGACCGCGCCGCGGGCGGGTCGATGTTCGAGGTGGAGACCTGGCTGGCGCGCGAGATGCCCGACGAGGCGGGCGACGGCGACGCCCCGGAGACCGCGGGTCCGGCGCTGACGGTCTGAGGGGGCACGCCCCCTTCCCGCCGCCGCCCGCAGGCGGCGGCACTAGGCTGTCCGGGTGAGCGGAAAGGGGACCCCGGCCACGGTCGCTGCGGGCCGGGCGAAGATCCAGAGCGCCCTGCACACGTATGAGGCGTCGGGCGACGGCGCCTCCTCCTACGGCGAGGAGGCCGCCGACGCCCTCGGCGTCCCGCGCGAGCGCGTGTTCAAGACGCTGGTGGCGGAGGTCGACGGGGCATTGACGGTGGGTGTGGTCCCGGTCGCGGCGACGCTGGACCTCAAGGCGCTGGCCGCGGCGGTCGGCGGAAAGAAGGCCGTGATGGCCGACCCGAAGGCCGCCGAGCGGGCCACGGGCTACGTGCGCGGGGGCATCAGCCCGCTGGGCCAGCGCAAGAGGCTGCCCACGGTGGTGGACTCCTCGGCGGGCGACCACGCGACGGTGTACGTCTCGGCGGGCCGGCGCGGCCTGCAGATGGAGCTCTCTCCTGAGGACCTGGTGAGCCTCACTCAGGCGAAGACGGGTCCCATCGCCGCCTATTAGGGCGGTAAGGGCCTCAGGCTCAAGGCGGCGGCCGACGACGGTCGCCGCCTTCGGCATGCACGACATGCGGGGACGCGAACCCCGGAGGCCCCAGGGCCCTGCCCGGGGGTACGCCGGGGTACCTCCATGCACGTACCGACGCGGGCGGCGCTGCTCTCCCGGCGCCGCTCCCCCTGCGCCGGGCTCCGGCGCGACCGGGCGATCGGGCGTTCATCACCGGCGCGCCGACAGGAACATGCCCCGGCCAGCGCCCCTGCACAGTGAAGAGATCCCTCTGGGGCCGGTGTTGAGGCGACATCGCCACCGACGCTCCAGGTCCCGTCCCGAGCGCAGGCCCGCCTCCTCCCCTGAACGGACGCCGGCGAACGGGCCCGCCGTTACCGCGGCCAGGTCGAGACCGCATGGCCGAGCGCCCCGGCCGCCCGCGCCATCACGCCTCCAGGCATGCCGGCGCCCCTTCGGCACGACTGCCGTGCGCGGTGCACGGCGTCCTCACCGCCGCGTGCCGCCCTGCCCTGTTCGTCGCCCGAACGCCCTTGCCCTGCCCCGACGCGTGTTACCTAGTGCTAGGTACTTTTCACCGGACCGCCTCCGACTTACCGTGGTCTGCATCACATCTGAAGGTGGGACGCGTCAGGGAGGCACGATGGTCCCGGCGGTCGTGCTCGGCACGGTCATCACCCACGTGCTGATCGCGCTCTGCCTGCTGCTCTCCCGCTGGGGCTACGCCCGCGCCCGCACCTCGGGCCCCCGGTTCCCCGCCGTCGGCGCCGACGACCTCGACCCCGCGGACCTCGGCATGCTCGCCGGAGGCCGGACGCGCATGGGCGAGGTCGCCCTTGCCGGGCTGTACCTGTCGGGCCGGGTGATCGCGCGCGGGAACGGCGCGGTCTCGGCCCCGGAGCAGCCCCCTTGCGGCGCCCCGCCGCTCCCCCGCCCCCCGTCGCCGTTCGGACGGCTCATGGAGGCCTCCCTGGAGCCCGGCCGGTGCCTGCCGGCCGAGCGCCTCATCGAGTCGGTCACCCTCGGGGACGCGGCCACCGCGGTGCTGTGGCGGCTCCGCCGCCTCGGCCTGTTCTTCGACCCGGCCCGCCTGCGCCGGGTCCGGCGCCTGCGCCGCGCGGCATGGGCCGCGCACGCCGCCGCCGGCACGGGCGCGGCGGTCCTGGGCGCGGTGCTGCTGCTGGCGGGCATGCGGCCGGGAGACTCCCCCGTGCACCCCGCGGCCCCGGCGGTCTTCGCCCTGCTGCTGATGGCCTACCCCTTCCTGCTGCACGTGGCGCGGCGGCTGCTGGGCGGGCTGCCCGGGGCCGTGGCGTGCGGGGCGGCGGCGGCCGCCGTCGCCCTGGTCGCGGCCCCTCTGCCGCGGGCGGCCTTCGCCGCCCCGCTGCTCTACGCGTGCTGGTTCGGGGTGCACTGGGTGTACCGGGCCACCGGTGGGCGGCTGGGGCCGCGCACGCTCGCGGGGGACGCGCTGCTGGCCGAGGCCCGCGAGGCGGGGCCGGGCCCCGGTGCCGCCGGGGCGCTGCGCACGACGGCGCTGGTCGGCTTCCCCGAGCTGCGGCGTCGGGAGGGCGAACGGGGAGCGGCGCCGGGCGGCGCCCGCGAGGAGGCCCTGGTCCGCTCCTTCGCGGCGGCCTGCGGGCGCGGACTCGGGCGCGCGGACACCGGGCTGGGCGGCGACTTCGCGGGCGACGGCGGCAGCGGGACCTGGCGCGGCGACGGCGACGCACCGCAGGTGGAGCGCCACCGCCGCTGGTGACGGTGCCGCTGGTGACGGCGCCGCAGGGGACGGCCGGACGATGATGCCCCCCCTGCACCCTGCCCCGGGCGATCCCGACGACGCCCTCCCCCTCGCCGTGAAACACCGGCGTACAGGCTCAGCACAAGCGGACGCGGCCGTCCCGGCCGCCGAGTCCGGCCTCACCTCCGAAACACCGCTTCTCGGACGTGCGGCGGAACCGGCTGCACCGAAGCGGTGTCCCGCGCCGTACGGACCATCCGGTCTGCGGGCCGCGCCGGCGCCGCCCGACCACGGCGGTCCTCTGCGCCCCACGGGAGGGAACCGGGCCCGTCCATGAGGTCGGCGCCGACCCTCGATCGTTGGTGAGATACCGCTGCGACCACTGCGCACACGGCGAAGAGCACGTCCGGGCGGACTCCGTGTCCGTCCGGACGACGGGGCACGCTCCGGCCGCGGGACCGCGCCGATCCTGACGGTTGCACCGGCGTCCACGCCTTCGCCGCCGCAGACCGCCGGCGTTCCCCGGCGGTCCGAGAGACTCAGGAGACTAGGACGCGGCCGTCTCGGTCGCAGAAGCGGGCTTTTCCCCGGAATCGCTGCCGGACTCGGTACCGGGCCCGCCGTCGGGGTCGGTGTCAGCGTCGGTGTCGGATTCGGCTGCGGCGGCGGACACGGCCGGGACATCGCCCCGCCAGGTGCTCACGGCGTCGAACAGGCCGTACTGCAGCACCGCGACGAACGGCCAGACGACCAGCGCCGCCGTGGCGTCCAGGCGGAGCCGGTCGGTGATGACGTCTCCGGGAGCGGCCGCGGCCAGCGCCTCCGCGAAGGCATCGCCTTCCAGCAGGACGCCGGTGCGCCACACCAGCACGGCACCGAGCACCGCCCCGGCGGCCAGGCCCAGCAGGCACGCCATGCGCATGTCGAGCGGGGGTCTCCCCTGTTCCGCGCGTCGGCGGGCCAGGCGGTATTGGACGAGGTAGGCGCAGTACCCGGTGGCGATCCCTGCCCCGGCGGCGATGACCGCGTAGTGGCCCTGAACCGAGAACGCGGCCTCGCCCAGGGGGTAGGGCAGAGGTCGGCCGTCGGCGCCGACGGTGACCTCGGGCCGCGGGGCCAGCCACCACCACAGCAGGCCCAGCGGGACCCCGAGCGCCGCGACCGCCCCGAGGACCGCGCCGCCCGCGGCCCATCGCCCACGAACCATCGGGGCGCCCCCTTCCGTTTTCCGCTCACACGAATCTATCCCGCCCGGGGGCCCGGAAAACCAGTGGTCGGCCCCGAGGGCGGCGGTGACAATGAGCGCATGGACACGCCACGCGACCGTGGACCCGCGCTCGCCGGCCAATGGGGGTGCCGACCGGCGCCTCCCCCGGTGTGGGCGGACGAGACCACGATGCTCAGTGCCTTCCTCGACCGCCGGCGCGCATCGGTGCGCCGCTCCTGCTCCGGACTGTCCCCCACCGGCTCCGCCGCCGCCCCGGTCCCCGGCGCTCCGCTGCTCTCGCCGCGCGGGGTCGTGGCGCACCTGACCTGGGCGGAGCACCACTGGTTCGAGGCGGTGCTCCTCGGTCGGCCCGAGCGCGAGCCCGACCCGCTCCAGGGCACCGCCCCAGGCTCCGATCCGCACCACGGGCCGGAGCCGGACCTCGCCGACCTCTTGGCCGCCTACGACCTGCAATGCGAACGCTCACGAAGGATCACCGCACGCTTGGAACCGCGATCGGGCGCCCGCCGGTCCCGTGTGGGCGAACCCCCGGTGACGCTGCGGTGGGTGCTGATCCACATGCTCGAAGAGACCGCCTCCCACTCCGGACGGTTGGACCTGCTCCATCGAATGGCCGCCGCCTGAACCGCAGAGCGCCCCCTTCCGACCCCGCACCCCCTCTCAGGCGGCACGGCACCGCCCCCGCCCGGTGCACCGGGCGGGGGCGGAAAGGGCGTCGGTCCCGGCTACTCCTCGGCGTCGCCGTCGTCCGAGCCGGCCGCCTCGTCCTCGGCCAGGAGGCGGTAGAGCTCCCTGCGGGTCTCCGTGAGCATGCGCTTGGCCCGCTCCTGCTGTCCGGGGGTGCCGACCTGCGCCACCTGGGCGGCGGCGGCCGCCAGCTGGTAGGCCAGAGCCTGCACCTCCATCTGGCCCGAGTGCGCGTCCTCGAACTCCTCCGCCGCCGCCTGCCACGGCGGGGTCAGCCCGTCCGCGCGCTCGTCGACGTAGGCGCGCCCTTCCTCGGTGAGCTCGTAGGGGCGCCGGCGGCCGCCCCCCTCGGACGCGGCCGGGCGGACCAGGCCCTCGTCCTCCAGCTGCTGGAGCATCGGGTACACCGACCCGGGACTGGGCCGCCAGACTCCGGAGCTGCGCTCCTTGCCCTCGCGGATGATCTCGTACCCGCTGAGCGGGCCCTCGGCCAGCAGCAGCAGGATGCCGGTGCGCACGTCGCCCCGGCGCGCCCGCTGGCCGCGCCGTCCGCCGCGGCCGCCGAACGGCCCGCCGGGACCGCCCGGTCCGCCGGGGCCCCCGAAGCCGAAGGGCGGCGGCCCCCACGGGCCGGCGGGAGACATCGGCGGGACCTGTCCGCCGGGGGGCACCGGCGGAACCTGCCCGCCGGGGCCCGCCGCGAACGGCCCCTCGGGTGGACGCCATCCGTGCCACTCGCGGCCGTGGCCATGGGGCCCGCCGTGGTGGTGGCCGTGCGGCCCGCCGCGCCCTCCCCTCTGCATCCAGTGCTTGAGCACCGCGGGGCCGGAGCCCCGCGCCGCGGCCTCCTTGAAGCGCCGCAGGCGCTCGCGCCCGGAATCGGCGCCGGGCCGGTCCTCTTCTCCGCCGCCGCCCCAGGGCCACGGCATCGCCATCGCGGTCATGGTGTCCTCCTCGCTCCGGGACCGCCTCCGCGAATCCGGCGATCGGTCCCGATAGGTGATCTTCTATCTTGATCGTTAACGATATATCGGTATCGATCGCCAAGCAAGTACATGTGATGCACGTCACGACACAGACGGCGCCGAAGGCCGGTTCCTGGTGAGGGCGGCGGGGGGCCGGAAGGCCGTTCCCGGGGCCGCGGTACCGGGGCCGCCGAGAGCCGGCCTCGGGCGACGCCGAACATCCGGACGCCGCCCGCCGTGATCGCCCCGCCCCTCGGAGGCACCTCGCGCACGGAGCCCCCGGCAGCGGCGCAGGCCCCGCCCCTCCCCTCGCGCTACGCGCCGCGCGTCCGTGTCACCAGGCCCCGGGGCGGTACTCCTGGTGCGGGACCGCGCGGTCCCAGGCCGCCGCGAACAGCAGCCGGTAGTAGTCGATCGGCCCGGGGACGAACGTGACCTCCGCGCGCTCGATCTCCCCGAAGGCGTCGAAGTGGTACAGGAGCGCCGCCCGGTCGTCGAAGATCCAGCAGTCCAGGCGCGGGAACACGAGCCCGGCGGCCCGGGGGCGGGGCAGCCACCGCACCTCCAGCCCGGCCGCGGCGTTGAGCTGCTCGGTCACGGCGTAGGCGTAGACGATGGAGGGCGCCAGCGGCTCGGACACCACGCGGACGCGCCGGAAGCTGACGCCGCGGGCGGTGCTGCTCCGCACCAGGCGGCGCCAGCCGTGGCCGTCCTCCGCCAGGGGAAGCCGGGTCTTCCAGGAGGAGAAGGCCAGGTCGCCGGGGAGATGGGCGCCGTGCTGGTCCAGGTGGAAGGCCGCCCCCCTCGTCATGGAGATGAGCCTGCGGAACGTCGACGCCGCTTCTACAGGCATGCAGGTCCTCTCGGGGCGTTCCCGACGAGACCGCCCCTTCACGCTCGGATTGCCCTGATCCTGAGCGCTCGCGTGTGGCCGGTCAAGGGCGGCGCCGGCGCGAGGGGGCCGGTGCCCGCCGCCGTCCGGCCGTTCGGTGAGGCCTTCCGGTGCTCCGAGGCGGGCGAGCACGAAAAGGCCGCCGGGCCCGCACCGCCGTCCGTGGACGGGCGGTGCGGGCCCGGCGGCGCGGGGTCGCCTGCAGGGGCCCGGGACGCGGGTCGGCCCCGCCTCAGACCCCGCCGAGGCAGTTGGAGCCCAGCAGCGCCTTCAGCTCGCCCATCAGCTCGGGCGACGGGCTCACCCGCAGCGCCTCGTCGAGGGCGAAGACCGTGGTGCGGGGCCCGTTGTGCACCTGCAGGTGCACCTGGGTCTGGCCCTTGTTGCGGGACAGGATGTCGCGGAACTCGGTGATCGTGCCCTTCTCCACCCGGGAGATCGGCATCGACACCACCACCGGCTGCTCCTTGCCCACCTGCGACAGGTCCGGCTGGATGACCTCCATCGCGATCAGCTTGGGCACGTCCTCGCGCCGGTCGAGCCGCCCCTTGATGAACAGCACCGCGTCCTCGGCCAGCACGTGCGAGCACAGTTGGTAGGTGTTCGGGAAGATCATGCAGTCGACGGCGCCGCCCAGGTCCTCCAGCTGCGCCATGGCCCAGCTGTTGCCCTGCTTGGTGATCTTGCGGGTGAGCCCGGACAGCAGCCCGCCCACGGTCACCGTGCTCCCGTCGGGCCGGTCGGCCAGGTCCGCCACCGAGCAGTCGGCGTTGGAGGCCAGCAGGTGCTCCAGCCCCAGCAGCGGGTGGTCGGAGACGTACAGGCCCAGCATCTCCCGCTCGAACGCCAGCAGCGTGGTCTTGTCCCACTCCCCCTCGGGGATGTCCGGCACCACCTGGATGCCCGACTCCGGCTCGGCGATTCCGCCGAACAGCGAGTCCTGGCCGGCTGCCTCGGCACGCTTGTGCCCGATGATGGCGTCGATGGCCTGCTCGTGCACCAGCACCAGGCCCTTGCGCGGCTCCCTGAACTCGTCGAACCCGCCGGCCTTGATCAGCGACTCGACCACGCGCTTGTTGCAGACCTGCTGGGGCACCTTGTCCAGGAAGTCGGCGAAGGAGGTGAAGCGCCCCTTCTCCCGGCGCGCCTTGACGATGCCCTCGACGACGTTGGTGCCCACGTTGCGCACGGCCGACAGGCCGAAGCGGATCTCCTCCTTGCCGCGCGGGGTGAACGTGGCGTCGGACTCGTTGACGTCCGGCGGCAGCACGTTGATGCCCATGCGGCGGCACTCGTTCAGGTAGAGCGCGCTCTTGTCCTTGTCGTCGCCGACGGAGGTGAGCACGGCCGCCATGTACTCGGCCGGGTAGTTCGCCTTGAGGTAGGCGGTCCAGTAGGAGACCAGGCCGTAGGCGGCCGAGTGGGCCTTGTTGAAGGCGTAGTCGGAGAACGGGACGAGGATGTCCCACAGGGTCTTGATCGCCTCGTCGGAGTAGCCGTTCTTCTTCATGCCCTCGCTGAACGGCTTGAACTCCCGGTCGAGGACCTCCTTCTTCTTCTTGCCCATGGCGCGTCGGAGCAGGTCCGCTTCGCCCAGCGTGTACCCGGCGAGCTTCTGCGCGATCTGCATGACCTGCTCCTGATACACGATCAGGCCGTAGGTCGTGCCCAGGATCTCCTCCAGGGCGTCGGCGAGCTCGGGGTGGATCGGGGTGATCTCCTGCTGGCCGTTCTTGCGCAGGGCGTAGTTGATGTGGGAGTTGGCGCCCATGGGGCCGGGACGGTACAGGGCGCCGACGGCGGAGATGTCCTCGAAGTGGTCGGGCTTCATCTGCCGCAGCAGCGCCCGCATCGGGCCGCCGTCGAACTGGAAGACCGCCAGGGTGTCGCCGCGCTGCAGCAGTTCGAAGGTGGCCGGGTCGTCCAGGGTCAGGTCGAGCAGCTCGACCCTCTCCCCCCGGTTGGCCTCGATGTTCTTGATGCAGTCGTCCATGATGGTCAGGTTGCGCAGCCCGAGGAAGTCCATCTTCATCAGGCCGAGCGTCTCGCAGGTCGGGTAGTCGAACTGCGTGATGATGACCCCGTCGGAGTCGCGCATCATGACCGGGATGTGGTCGGTGATGGTCTCCGAGCTCATGATGACGCCCGCGGCGTGCACGCCGGTCTGGCGGATCAGCCCCTCCAGGCCCTGCGCCAGGTCCATGACCTGCTTGACCTCGACGTCCTCCTCGTAGAGCTTGCGCAGCTCGCCGGCCTCGTTGTAGCGGCCGTGGCTCTCGTCGAAGATCCCGGTCAGCGGGATGTCCTTGCCCATGACGGCCGGCGGGAACGCCTTGGAGACCCGGTCGCCCAGGGCGTAGGGGAAGCCCAGGACACGCGAGGCGTCCTTGATAGCGGCCTTGGCCTTAATCGTGCCGAAGGTCGCGATCATGGCGACCTTGTCCTCGCCGTACTTCTCGGTGACGTACCGGATGACGTCGCCGCGCCGGCGCTCGTCGAAGTCGATGTCGATGTCGGGCGGGGACTCGCGCTCGGGGTTGAGGAACCGCTCGAAGATCAGGCTGTGCGGGATGGGGTCGAGGTCGGTGATGCCCAGTGCGTAGGCGAGCAGCGACCCCGCGGCCGAGCCCCGGCCCGGGCCCACGGCGATGCCGTTCTCCTTGGCCCAGTTGATGAAGTCGGCGACCACCAGGAAGTAGGAGGGGTAGCGCTTCTGGATGATGACGTCGATCTCGTACTCGGCCTGCTCGACGTAGCCGTCGGGGATGCCCTGGGGGAAGCGCCGCTCCAGGCCCTGCATGACCTCCTTGCGGAAGAAGCTCTCCTCGGTCTCGCCCTCGGGCCAGGGGAGCTTGGGCATGAGGTCGTAGTAGTCGAACATCCCCGTGGTGTCGACCATCTCGGCGATGGCCAGGGTGTTGCGGCACCCCTCCAGCCAGGCGTCGGAGGTGTCGATCGCACGCATCTGCTCGGCGGTCTTCAGATAGTAGCCGGACCCGCCGAACCGGAACCGGTTCTCGTCGGAGAGCTTGGAGCCGGTCTGGATGCACAGCAGCGCGTCGTGGGCGTCGCGCTCGCTCTCGTAGGTGTAGTGCGAGTCGTTGGTGACCACGAACCGCAGGTCCAGCTGCTTGGCGATGGTCAGCAGGCCCTCGCGGACCCGGCGCTCGATGTCGAGGCCGTGGTCCATGAGCTCGACGAAGAAGTTCTCCTTGCCGAAGATGTCCCGGTAGTCCGAGGCGACCTGGAGGGCCTCGTCGAACTGGCCCAGCCGCAGGCGGGTCTGCACCGCGCCGGAGGGGCAGCCGGTGGTCGCGATGATCCCGGAGGCGTGCTCGGAGATGAGCTCCTTGTCCATGCGGGGCTTGCGGAAGAAGCCCTCGGTGGAGGCCCGGGAGTTGAGCTTGAAGAGGTTGTGCAGCCCCTGCTTGTTCTGCGCCCACATGGTCATGTGGTTGAAGGCGCCGCCACCGGAGACGTCGTCGCTCTTCTGGCTGGGGTCGCCCCAGCGGACCGGCTTCTTGTGGTACCGCGACTCCGGAGCGACGTAGGCCTCCACGCCGATCACCGGGGTGATCCCCGCCGCCCGCGCCTGGGTGTAGAAGTCGTAGGCGCCGTGCATGTTCCCGTGGTCGGTCATGGCGACCGCGGGCATCTTCTCCTGCCGGGCGACCTCGAAGAGGTTCTTCAGCTTCGCCGCACCGTCCAGCATCGAGTACTCGGTGTGGACGTGCAGGTGGACGAAGGGATCGGCCATCGCGCGGGGTTCCCCTCATGCGAGTCGGTGGGACGGCGGACGCCTCCTGAGCCTACGACCATCACGCGGGTGCCGGGGCGCCTCCCGCGCCGCCCGGGGATGTCCGGACGGCCACACCGGCGGGGCCGGCGGCGCGCCGGCGCGCCGTGGGCCCCGCCCACCTGGTCGGGCGGGGCCGGAGACGGGTGCGCGGGCGCCCGGGGAGCCCCCGCGGAGCGGTCGGCCCGGTTCGGCGGTTCCGGTCCTCTTGACCCTGTGCACCCCCGACGGTTAAGAAACATGGGACGACTGGACATCCCCCAGCGAACGGAGACCCCATGGCGTCCGCGCGCCTCGCGTTCCCCGCCGTCCTCACCGCCGCCGCTCTGGCCGGCGGCGCCCTCACCGCCCTGTCCGCACCGGCCGCCGCCGAGCCGGCCACCGCCCCCTGCAGCCCGCACAAGGACACCGGAACCGCCTCCTGGACCGGCCACGCCGAGCTCGGGGACGAGCTGGAGCGCCTGGAGCGGCGCTCCAAGGGCGCGCTGGAGGTGGAGGTCGCCGGCCGCTCCGGCCGGGGCCGGGAGATCTGGACGGCCCGCGTCGGCGAGGGGCCGCGGACCGTCATGGTCGCCAGCGAGATCCACGGCAACGAGAAGACCGGCACCGAGGCGGTCCTGAGCCTGCTCCGGTCGCTCTCGGGCCCGTCGAAGCAGGCGCGCGAGCTGCGCGAGCAGGTCACCGTGGTGGCGGTGCCGAAGATGAACCCGGACGGCTCGGAGCTGGACCGGCGGGGCAACGACCGCTCCTGGTCCGACGTGGTGGACGACTTTCCGCAGCTTGAGGGCGCCCCGCCCTCGTGGAACCACTACACCGGCGAGCTGCAGGGCGACGACTACTCGCAGCGGCCGGGGTTCGACGTCAACCGCGATTTCAACCCCGACCTGGACTACGTCCCCGACCCGGCCGACCTGCCCGGCGACTCGGCCTCCCCCGGCTGGTTCGTCCAGCCCGAGTCGCAGGCGGTCCGCGACGCCTATGTCGCCCTGGCCGAGGAGAAGGGCGGGGTGGACGCCTACATCGACCTGCACCACCAGGGCTCCTGCTACCAGGATGAGAACGGGGAGTTCTGGGTCGACCTGTCCCTGTCGGGCAACTTCCTGCCCGAGCAGGGCAGCCCGGAATGGGAGCGCAAGTACTCCGAGTACGACGACGTCTACGACAACGAGTTCTCGCGCCAGCTGAACCTGGCCGCCTATGACGAGCTGCAGTCCTACGGCGAATCGAACTTCGGCGACGTCACGCTGTACCCGCAGGAGCAGGACCTGCCGGGAACGGCTCTGGCGTCGTTCGCACTGAACGGCAGCGGGACGGTGCTGTTCGAGGTCCGCGGGCAGACGCAGAGCTGGGGCTCCAAGCAGCGCGGCCGCCTGGTCACGACGGTGGAGCGCGGCCTGACCGCGGTCGTCGAGGGCGTCGCCGACGGGTCGGCCCGGAACCTGGACCCCGAGCGCTACGACGACATCCCCGCGACCGCGCGCTGATCCGCCGCCGCGCATGCGCCGGGCGCCTCGGGGGCGCCTGAGACGGCCTGCCGTCGCCCCTGAGCCGCGGGCCCACAGGGCCGCACTCCGCACCGGCGGGGTGCGGCCCTTCCCGTGCGCCGGGGCCCGGCGCGGTTCCTCCTCCGCCCTCCTCCCTCTCCTCCATAAAGGCGCGGGAACGAGGCCGTTCAGCGCTCGCCGCGGCGTTCCTACGCAATTCGGCCGCACGGCCGTTCATAAATGGCGATGATTTTCCGCTACATCGCCGAAACGGCATGGGAGGGCACGGGAAACCCGCGGGTTCGAAAGCCCCGGCGGAACATCCTCCGGCACACTGCAGCCCCTTCCCCGCACCGCGCCGTGTTCCCCACTTCGCCGACGTTTCTGTATTAAAGTGACCGCGCGGCCGGCCGCCGTCCGCGCACCGCTTCAACGGCCGCCCCCGCGCCGGACGGGAACGCCCTGTATCCGAGCGGCGGATTCCGCTTCCTTCTCCATGGCCCGCAGGACCGGCTCGCCTGCGGACCTGACGGTCATGCCCGAAGAAAGGTGCCGAATGAACGCTCCCTCCTCGCTCGGAATCGACAGGGCGCTCGTCCTCATCGAGTTCGCGCAGGAATACGGGCTGGCGGCGGAGGACTGCCTCGACGGGACCGGGCTCGCCCACGACGCCCTCGGCGCCCCGGATGCACAGACCACCGCGGCCCAGGAGGCGGCGATCGCGGCGAACCTGGTGCGCCTGCTGCCGCACCGGCCCGACCTGGGACTGCTGGTGGGAGAGCGCCTCCACGCGGCCGGGCACGGGTCCCGGGGGCCGGCCCCGGGCGCCTGCGCCACCCTCGGCGAGGCGGTGGAGCGCGCCGAGCGCGCCGAGTGCACCTCCGCGTCGGCATGGGGCCTGTGCGCCTGGTCCGTGGAGCGCGCGGGCGCGACGGTGGCCCTGCGCGCCCGGTCCCGGCACCTGCCGCGGCCGGTCCGGCGGTTCGCGCTCGACCGCGACCTGGCCCGGCTCGCCCTGCTCGCCCGCCGGATCACCGGGGAGGCCCCGCCTCCGGCCGTGGTCCGGACCCGCCACAGCGACCCCGACCACGCCGAGGCCTACCTGCGGGTGCTGGGGGTGGTCCCGGAGTTCGGCGCGGACCGGGACGAGGTCGTCGTGGACGCCCGCGCCCTGGAGCACCCGCCGGCCCGGTCCGGCCCGCGTCCCCGGGTGCACCGCGACGTGCTCCGCGCCGAGCCGTCCCGCCGCCTGTCCGAGCCCGATCTGGTCGCCCGGGTCCGTGAGCACATCGAGGCCGATCTGGCCGCCGCCGACCTGGAGTCGGCGGCGCGGGCGTTGGCGGTCAGCCCGCGCACGCTCCGGCGCCACCTGTCGGGGCACGGGTACTCCTTCCGGCGGATGCTGGACGCGGCGCGGCAGGACCGCGCACTGCTGCTGCTCCGCCAGGGCCTGGCGACGCGGGAGATCGCGGGACGGCTGGGCTACACCGAGCCGTCGGCCTTCCTGAACGCCTTCCGGCGCTGGACCGGGACCACGCCGGGGCGGTTGGAGCGGCCACCGCACGCGGCGCGGTAACCGGTTCCACTCATCGATCCCCTGAACCCGTCTGGCCTTACCCCGCCGGGAGATGCAAACTGAAACCCGTTCTGCATTCTCAGGGAGGCGTGATGGCGACGCACGACCGGCTCTACATCGGGGGAGAGTGGACCGCACCCGCGGGCACGGGGGTGCTGGAGGTGGTCGGCCCGCACGACGGCAGGACCGTCGGGTGGGCCCCGGACGGGACGCCCGCCGACATCGACCGCGCGGTCGGCGCCGCCCGCCGGGCGTTCGACACCGGCCCCTGGCCGCGGACCTCCCCCGCCGAGCGGGCCGCGGCGCTCGGGCGGCTGGCCGGGGCCTACGGGCGGCGCACCGAGGAGGCGGCCGCGCTCATCACCGCCGAGATGGGCAGCCCCCTGGCGTTCTCGCGCCTGGCCCAGGCGCCGCTGGCCCACGCCGTCCTCGACTACTACGCGGGCCTGGCCGGGCAGGTGGAGTGGAGCGCGGTGCGCCCCGGCATGCTCGGACCGGTCCACGTCGAGCGCGAGCCGGCCGGGGTGGCGGCCGCGATCGTGCCGTGGAACGTTCCGCACTTCCTGATCGCCGCCAAGGTCGCGCCGGCGCTGCTGGCCGGGTGCACGGTGGTGGTCAAACCGGCCCCGGAGACGGCGCTGGACCCCTACCTGCTCGCCGAGGCGGCCGAGGAGGCGGGCCTGCCGCCCGGGGTGCTCAACATCGTGGCGGGCGGCCGCGGGGCCGGCGAGCACCTGGTGTCCCACCCCGACGTGGACCACGTGGCCTTCACCGGCTCGACGGCCGCGGGGCGGCGCATCGGCGCCCTGTGCGGCGAGCGCCTCAAGGGGTGCAGCCTGGAGCTGGGCGGCAAGTCGGCGGCGGTGCTGCTGGACGACGTCGACCTGGACGCCTACCTGGGGATGCTGCCGCTGACGGCGGTGCTCAACAACGGCGAGGCGTGCATCGCCCAGGCCCGCGTCCTGGCCCCCCGCTCGCGCTACGACGAGGTGGTGGAGGCGGTCACCGAGCGCATGGCGGCCCTGCGCGTGGGCGACCCGGCCGACCCGGAGACCGAGGTCGGGCCCCTGGTGTCGCAGCGCCAGCGCGAGCGGGTCGAGGGCTACATCGCCCTGGGCGCCGAGGAGGGGGCGCGCATCACCACCGGCGGCGGGCGCCCGGCGGGCGGGGGCCGGGACCAGGGCTTCTACGTGGAGCCGACGGTCTTCGCCGACGCCGCGAACGGCATGCGCATCGCGCGCGAGGAGATCTTCGGCCCGGTCGTGGTGGTGGTCCCCTACGACGGGGAGGGGCCGCACGGCGACGACGAGGCGGTGCGGCTGGCCGACGACAGCGAGTACGGGCTGGCCGGGTCGGTGTGGACGGCCGACCCCGAGCGCGGCATGGCGGTGGCCCGCAGGGTCCGCGCCGGCACGTTCGGCGTCAACGCCTACAACATCGACGTCAACACCCCGTTCGGCGGCCGCAAGGCCAGCGGTGTCGGCAGCGAGTTCGGCCCGGAGGGCCTGGAGGAGTACCTGCGCTGGAAGTCGATCGTGACGCTCGGCTGAGATTCGGGCCGGGGCCGCTCCGCCGCGAGGGCGGCTTCCCGGCGACGGACCGGCGTGCGGCCGAGGTGCGGGGGCCGCCCGGTGCTCCCCGCCGGGCCCGGGCCCGGCGGCCGGGGTCCTCCCCCCGTTGTGTTCTTCGTGGTCCTGCAACAGGGCGGCCGACCTCTGGGCGCGGCATGACTGAGTCCCCGAGGACATGACCCGGGGGGTGGTGTCACCGGGCTCGAGAGGTGCCGTCACAGACGCTGATGAGAGGACCGGCAACCGCCGGCTCAAACGCGCGATGTTCCTCTCCGCGTTCGCCGCCCTGCACGATCCGGCCTCCCGCGTCTACGACGACAGGTGCCGATCACGGGGCGAGACCCACACCCACGGCCCTGCTCCGCCTGGCCCGGCAACGGGTCAGCGTATTCTCCGCGATGCCGCGCGACGGCACCTTCTACGAACACCGGCCACCCCGCCCGGCTTGACGAAAAACATAGAGGCACCCCCGCGCGACTTCCGAATGGTCGGGGAGCGCGCACGGCCGAGCGCGGGTCCTTCCCGGGCCGCCTTCGGCCGCCCGGCGAAAGGCGGTCGCGGGCACGAGGGCGCCACGCCCTCCAGCGAACGCGGTCTGAGCGGACCGCGGCACCCCCTTGGCCCTGGGACGGTTCACCCGGGTTTCACGAGGGGTTCACGCCGAGGACATGCTCGACGCCCAGACGGACCGCGTGCGCATTCCCTCCCCCTTCGAGGACATTCCCCCAGATCAATGCGGTGTTCCGGGGCGGCGCACCCGCCGCTCGGCCCGGTTCGTCCTGGTATGCCGTTCCGGTTGCGAATCGATGAATGGGTCCCCCCTCCCTCAGAGCCCTCCTGTATAACCGCTCTGTAACGGCAGGGAGGCCGCCTCCGACCGCCCTCACTGCACCGACCTGCGATTTTTCGGTAGCCGAATCCCTACATAGCGTATTCACGACCACGGCGGGAACAATAAGGAGCCAACCGAATCGCACACCTCGGACAACCGCAGAAAGTGACCGCGCCACGGTGGCTTCTCCTTCTCACCCCCTTGCCCCCGCCCCGCTCTCCCTCCCCACGTGGCAGGTGCGGATCCCCACCCTCGGCGGTGCGGTCGCCGGCGGCGGCGTCGTCGTGCCCGGCGGCCGGATCCTCACCTGCGCCCACGTCGTCGACGCCGCGCTGGAGCGCCGCCCCGGGCGGACTCCCTCGCCGCCGCCGGACGCCGCCGTGCCCGTGGAGGTACCCGGAGCGGGCGGGTTCGTGCCCCGCACGGCCCGGGTCGACCCGCGGGCCTGGAACCCGGCCGGGGACACCGCGGTGCTGCTGCTCGACCCCGCGCCCGGCGCCCCCGCGCCCGAGCCGGCGGTGCTGCGCGGCTTCATGGAGCGGATCCGGCGCACCCGCCGCCCCCGCGCGGTGCAGGTGCGCGGCCACCCGGCCCTGTACGCCGCCCAGGCCCCCCTCGGGCTGAGCGCCTTCGGCCGGGTGGTGGGCCCGGGGGTGCGGTTCGGCACCGCCCAGCTCGACCTGGACCCCGACACCCCGATGGGCATCATGCCCGGCTTCAGCGGCTGCGGCGTGCTGGACGTGGAGGAGGGCGCGGTCATGGGCATCGTCGGCCAGGCGCTGCTGGGCCCGGGCGGCGAAGGCGCGCGGCTGGCGGCCGTCGTCCCGGTCGAGGCCGTCTCCGCGCTGGCCCCGCTGGTGGCCGACAGCCCGCGCGAGCGGCTGGAGCGCGCACTGGCCGCCCTGCCGTTCGCCGAGGTCACCGCCGCCTATGCCACGGCGACCGCCGCGCGCCCGCTGGAGCACGTGCGCTTCGGCACCGCGCTGGAGGCCTTCGACCGGCTGGCCGAGCTGGCGCCGGGCGGCGACGGGCTGCCGCGCGAGGTGGTGTTCACCGAGGAGGCGGCCAAGCTGGGCGCGGCGGACGCCGAGGTCCTGCGGGCCTATGCCGACTCCCGTCCCGAGTCCGAGGTGCCGCGCGCGGCGCTGGCGCGGCTCCGGGCGCGCACGGCGGCCCCGGATCCGCCCTCCGGCGCCCGGCTGGAGCTGACCGCCGAACCGGTCCCCGGGCCGGGCGGCGGCGCGCCCTGCCGCTACGAGCTGCGCGCCCGGCTGCGGGCCGCGGGAACGGTGACCGCGCGCCCGGCGCGCCGGGTGGGGGCCGACCGGCTGCGCCCGGCGGCCCTGGAGGCGATCTCCGAGGCCGAGCGCCTGCTGGAGCAGCACAGCCGCCCCCAGGCCCCGGCGCTGTCGCTGCATTTCACCCTCCCTTTCGACCTGCTCATTTCCGGAGCGATCCCGCATTGGCGGACGCGCACCCCGCTCAGCCCTTATGGGGAGCGTCTGGGCACGGCCCACGAAATCGTCCTGCACAGCTTCGAACGGCTGCAGGCGCGCCAGTGGAGCGGGGCCCGGCTGAGGATGGAGCGGCGCGCGGCGCTGCTGTCCGGGAGCGGCCACGGCCGGGTGCGGCGCATCGACGCGCGGCACGGCGGGACGGCCCCGGCCCACGACCGCCTGGCCGATCCGGCGATCGCCGTGTGCGTGCTGGTGGGCGGCGACGCGCGGGAGCTGC
>NZ_ANAD01000173.1 GCF_000341245.1 Nocardiopsis halophila DSM 44494 | reverse complement strand
GCGGCGGCCGACCCCGCCGCAGATCGGGAAAGCCCTTCCGCCGTTCCTACGTTGGCGGAACACGCGGCATTCGATACCTTGATTTCCCGAGAGTTCGATTGGCTCACGCGAGAGGAGATCTCCGGACTCTCGCGCCGCCTGCGCGAATGGCGCATCGATTCCACCGATACCGACATTTCCGACGAGACGCACACCAGAACCGGTGACCCCTTCGACATCGCCCTTCTCAGCGACCTCACCGGCCCCGCAGCCGAGGAGCGGCCCGGAGTCATCGCCGCCCCCGAGGAGATCCCGGACAGCGAATAGGGAGGTCCCGTCGATGACGTCCGCTCCGGGCCCCGGCACACCAGGGCCGGGCAGCGGCCCCGCGCTCCCCTCCTGGTGGATCTACCGGGGCGTCGGCACCCCCGGCCCGTACGCGGCGCCGCTGCGCGAGCGGCTGCCCCCGCCGCCGCCGTGGCGCCGGTTTCCCGGGGTTCCGGACGGGTCGGCCCCGCCGGAGGACGAGGCCGAAATGGAGCGGGTGCTGGGGCCGCGGCGCACGCCTTCCGCGCCGCGCCGCCTGACCGACGGCGAGACCACCGTGATCAACGCGGTCAACGCCGCGCTGCTGCTGCGCCGCCCGCTGCTGGTCACCGGGCGCCCCGGGGTGGGCAAGTCCAGCCTGGCCTACAGCGTCGCCCGGGAGCTGGGGCTGGGCCGGGTGCTGCGCTGGTCGGTCACCAGCCGCACCACCCTGGCCCAGGGGCTGTACGAGTACGACCCGCTGGCCCGCATCCACGACATCAGCGCCGACGCCGCCGCCCTGGGCCCCGCCGCCGACCAGGGCCGGGAGGCGCACCGCCCCATCGGCGACTACCTGCGCCTGGGCCCGCTGGGCACCGCCCTGCTCCCCTCGGCGCTGCCGCGGGTGCTGGTCATCGACGAGTTCGACAAGGGCGACGCCGACCTGGCCAACGACCTGCTGGACGTGCTGGAGAACGGCGCCTTCCGGATCCCCGAGCTGGCCCGGCTGCGCTCCTCCCAGCCGGAGATCACCGTGCCCGTCGACGACCCGGGGCGCACCACCACCGTGCGCGGCGGCGAGGTGGTCTGCCACGAGTTCCCCTTCATCGCCATCACCAGCAACTCCGAACGCCCCTTCCCCGCCGCCTTCCGACGCCGCTGCCTGCCGGTGGAGATCCCCCCGCCCACCCGCGAGCAGCTCGCCGAGATCGTGGCCGCGCACTTCACCGGGCGCGACGCCGAGGAGGACCGCGACCTGATCCGGGCCTTCCTGGAGCGCTCGGCCGGCAAGGGGGGACTGTCCATCGACCAGCTACTGAACTCGGTCCATCTCGTCAGTTCCGAAGTCCGGGCGCGTGCCACATCCTGGGATCCCAATGCCTGGCAGCATGTACTCGACGTCATCTGGCAGCGACTGACCGAAACGGACCGCGAGTGACCGCGCGAGGCGAGAGGCCCGATCCGCGGACCGAGGGGGCGGCACAGGGGCCGTCCCCCGGTGAACCGTTCCCGCAGGAGCGCGGGGACGGCCCTTTGTGGTGGGAGGTGGCCGACGCGGTGTGGCTCGCCGCCCGCACCGGTTCGGCCCCGGACGCCGCTGGCGGGCCGCCGCCGGACCGCCCCGAGGAGCCGTGGCGCGGGGCGCGCCCGGCCGCCGCGNCCGACGGCCCCGGCGGCGGGGGCGCCCCGCCCGCCGAGCGCCCCTGGCCCCAGGAGCCGCCGCCCCCGGACGCCCCCGCGTCCGCGTTCGCCCCCGACCCGCCCGACCGCTTCGGGCAGGCCGAGTTCGCCGCCCCCGGACCGGCCCCCGGCCCCACCGCCGACCTGCCCGACCCGCAGGGGCTGGTGCGCGCCCTGCGGCGGCTGCACCGGACGCGCGTCGAGCCCGGCCGGGGCCCCGTCGACGAGCGCGCCACCGCCGAGGGGTACGCCGAGCGGCTGCTGGCCCGGCCGCCGCGGGCCGGCGCCCGCGGGGTGCCGCTGCTGCCCCGCTTCGCCGGGGCGCCGGCCCCGCCGGACACCCTGACGGTGCTGGTCGACGCGGGGCTGTCCATGCTGGTGCACGAACCGCGGATCAAGCGCTTCCTGGAGCTGCTGACGCCGCTGCGCCCCCACGGCGCCACCCGGGTGCTGCGCCTGGACTCCGACAAGGCCTGGCACGACGACCTGGTGCTGCGCTCCGACCACGGCCCCGCCCCCTCGCCCCGCCGGCTGGTCGCCCCGGGCGGGGGCCAGGTGGTGCTGGTGCTCACCGACGGGGTCGGCGAGGGCTGGCACCAGGGCGCGGTGCAGTCGTGGCTGGCCCGCTGGGGGCGGGGCGCGGCCGTGGGCGTGCTGCACCTGCTCGACCGCGCCCAGTGGCCGCGCACCGGGACCCGGCCCCGGCTGGGGGTGCTGCGCCCTCCCGAGGACTCCGTGCCGGAGCCGGCCCCCAACGCCCGGTACCGCTTCGGACCGGCCGGCGGGCTCGCCGGCCCCGAGCCGCCCCGCGGCGGCGCCGTTCCGGTCCCGGTCTTCCCGCTCGACCCCGAGGAACTGGGCTCCTGGGCCTCCTTCGTCTCCCAGGACCCGGCGGTGCCCGACTACACCGCCTCGGTGCTGTTCGCCGAGCCCGCCCCCGGCCCGGTCCCCTCCGAGTCCCCGCTTCCGACGGTCCGCCAGGGCGCCGTCCGCTCCCCCGCCGACGCCGAGGCCCTGGTGGCGGCGTTCCGCGAGACCGCCTCCCCCGCCGCGCTGGAGCTGGCCGTGTGCCTGGCCGCCGTCCCGCTGAACCTGCCCATGGCGCACGCGGTGCGGGCGCGGTTCGTTCCCGACGCCGGTCCGGGGGACCTGGCCGACGCCCTGTGGTCGGGGCTGGTGGTACGGCGCCCCGGCGGCATCCCCCTGACCCGCGCCGACCAGGTGTCCCTGGGGTTCCACCCCGGGGTGCGCGCCGCCCTCCTGGCCTCGGGCGGGACCCGGGCCCGGATCCGCGCGCTGCTGGACCTGGCCGCCGAGCGCTTCGCCGGGACGGTGCCCTGGATGCCCGCGTTCCAGGCGCTCTTGCACGGGCGGACCTTCGATCCCGCGCTGCCGCCGGTCCACGACGACACGGCGCCGGTCGCCCGGGCGCTCCGTCCGGCCATGCGGGCCCTGCCCGGGGTGCTGCGCACCGCCGCCGACCTCTGGGACGTGGCGCCGGTCGGCGGCGGTGCGGACCCGGCGGTGCAGCGGCACGCCCGGCCGGGGGCGGACGAGCCGGCGGGGGCGGACGAGCGGGCGCGTCCGGCGCCTGCGGAACCAGAGCCGAAAGACGAGCAGAGGGACGACGACGTGGCTGCTGCAGATCCCGATTTTCCCGGCACCGGCGGCGCGGGCGCCCCGACGGCGCGCCGCTCGGAGGTCCCCGCGCAACCGGGGCGGCCGAGCGAGGGCCAGGCCGCCTCAGGGCCCAAGCGGCCGCCGGCGGCGGCGCGGTCCCGGCCCTATGTGTGGGGCAGGATCCCGCAGCGCAACCCGTCGTTCGTGGGCCGCCGCGAGCTGCTGGAGGAGCTGGGCCGTCGGCTGGCCGCCGGCGACACCCACATCCTGCCCCAGGCACTGCGCGGCATGGGCGGCGTGGGCAAGACCCAGCTGGCCGTGGAGTTCGCCTGGCGGAACCGGGCCTCCTATGAGCTGGTGTGGTGGATCCCGGCGGACACCCCCACCCAGATCCAGCAGTCGCTGATCGACCTGGCGCCGCGGCTGGGCGTGGACACCGACCGCGACCCGGCGAGCATCTCCCGCTCGGTGCTGGAGGCGCTCCGGTCGGGCCACCCCTTCCAGGAGTGGCTGCTGATCTACGACAACGCGGCCGACCCGGAGGACGTGCGCAACCTGCTTCCCAGCGGCGGGCCCGGGCAGGTGCTCATCTCCTCGCGCTCGCCGCAGTGGCGCAACGCCGGCGGCAGCCTGCTGGAGGTCGACGTCTTCCGGCGCGAGGAGAGCGTCGAGCTGCTGCGGCGGCGCGGCCCCGAGGCGCTGACCGAGGCCGACGCCGACCTGATCGCCGACAAGCTGGGCGACCTGCCGCTGGCGGTGGAGCAGACCGCGGTGTGGCTGTACGAGACCATGATGGACCCGC
>NZ_ANAD01000172.1 GCF_000341245.1 Nocardiopsis halophila DSM 44494 | reverse complement strand
ATCGCCGAAAAGCGGGGCGCCCTGCCGCTGGCGGTGGAGCAGACCGCGGTGTGGCTGTACGAGACCATGATGGACCCGCAGGACTGGCTGGAGGTGTTCGACGAGAAGCAGGAGGAGCTGCTGACCAGCGTGGCGCCCTCGCCGGACTACCCGTGGACGGTCGGGGCCACCATGAACATGGCGCTGGACCGCCTCTACCAGACGGACCCGGCCGCCTTGCGGCTTCTCCAGGTGTGCGCGTTCCTGGCGCCCCAGCCCATCCCGCGACGGCTGTTCAACGGAGCGCGCAACATCGAGGGACCCCAGGAGTTCCTGGAGATCCTGTCGGACCCGACGGTGCGGCTGGGCCGGGTGCTGCGCAGCATCGACCGCTACGCACTGGCCCGGATGGACCACCGCAACGGCACCTTCCAACTGCACAAGCTGGTGCAGGAGACGCTGAAGCTGCCGCTGACCGACGAGCAGCGCTCGGAGTACCGGCACTGCGCCCATCAGCTGCTGGCCAACTTCGAGCCGGACGCGCCTGAGTCGGTGATGGACTGGCCGCGCTACGCCGAGCTGCAACCGCACATCTGGGAGACCGAGCAGTGGGACTGCCAGAGCGGCTGGTGCCGCCACCTGGTCTGCAACCAGATCAGGTTCCTCCACCTGTGGGGCCGCCCCCGTGCGGCCAGGACGCTGGCCGAGACCACCATCCGGCACTGGACCCACCACCTGGGCCCTGAGCACCCCCAGACCCTGCGCGTCCAGGCCGCCTACGCACTGCTGCTCTCGACCTTCGGGCACTTCGAGGACTCCCACGAGCTGACCCTGCACGTGGTGGACACCCTCACCCGGCTGAACGGGCCCGACGACCCCGAGACGCTGGACGTCACCATCGACCTGCCCACGGACCTGCGCAAACTCGGACGCTTCGATGAGGCGATCGAGGTCAGCGCCGACGTGCTGCAGCGCCAGGAGCGGCTGATGGGCCGCGACGACCCGGACACCATGTTCGCCGCCCACATCCACGCGGTGGGGCTGCGCCTGCTGGGCCGGTTCGACGAGGCCATGGAGATCGACCGGTACAACCTGGAGCGGCGCACCGAGCTCCTCGGCTCGGAGAACCTGCGGACCCTGTCGAGCGAGTACACCCTGGCCCTGGGCCACATGGAGTCGGGCGACTACTGGCGCGCGCTGGACATCCTGGAGAACTCGCGCACGATCATCGAACGCGTGTATCCGGCCGACAACCAGTTCCGCCTGGGCTCGCTCCTGGTGCTGTCGACGGTCCTGCGCAGGATCGGGCGCCTGGAGGAGGCCCTGGAGATCTCCGACGAGGTCTACCGGACCCATGTCGAGCGCGACGGCCCGGACTCGCTGTACAGCCTGCAGGCCGGCGGATGCCACTCGGTGGTCCTTCGCGCGGTCGGCGAGCACGACCAGGCCCTGGCCCTGTCCCAGCACGCGCTGGACGGACTGCGCTCGGCCTACGGCCCCGGCCACCCGCTCTACGCCGACGCCGCGGTCAACCACGCGGTGGTGCTGCGCCTGATGGGGCGCCTCGACGAGGCACGGCGCCTCAACGAGGAGGCACTGGAGGTGCACCGGGACCGGCTGGGACCCGAACACCCCAACACGGTGGCCAACGCGGTCAACCTCGCCAGCGACCTGTTCGCACTGGGGGCTCCCCGGCGCGCGCTGGAGCTGGACGGGCGGACGCACGAGCTGATCAGCGGGCACATGGGAGCCGACCACCCGCTGACCCTGGTCGTCGAGCGGAACCTGCTGCTGGACCGGGTCGCGGTGGAGGGCTCGGTTCCCGAGGCCGAACGCGAGGCGATGCTGACCCGCTACCGGCAGGTCTTCGGTCCCGAGCACCCGGCGACGCGGTCGGCGGCGCGGGACGTGCGGGGCAACTGCGACCTGTTCCTCAACCTGTTGTGAAGGCTCCGGCGGCCGGGGCGGCGCGCCCCGGCCCGCCGCGGACCTCAGAGGCGAGGAAGGCGGCCCACTCGCCGGGGCCGAACCGCAGGGCGGCGCCGGGGTGGTGCGAGTCCCGGACGTATGCCGTGCCGCGGCCGCCCGGTGCCGCCTCGACGCACTTGCCGGCGCCGTCGCTTCTCCTGGACGTGCGCCAGCCCCGGCCGTCGTACAGCCCGGGGCGGGCCGAGGGACGGTGCGCGGTGCGCCCTCCACCCCCGTCGGCCGACGGAGTCGGCTCAGCGCTCATGGACACCTCTCGACCGTGCGGTGGGGGCACGCCCCGATACGGGACGTAAGGAGGCACACGCGACTCTTTCCATGACGAAGTTCCCGACTCGGCGCCAGTCGGGCTGTATATCCCCGACGCTTTTGTCTTCATGTCGGCCGATCCCGGACATTTCCCTTACGGCGCGGGGGTTTCCGCGCCCAGGATGGACCCCCGCCCGGGGCGGGCGGCAGGCGAGCGGGAGGCGGAGTCGATGGCCGAGATCGTACGGTTCCCCGATGAGCAGGGCGGCGAGGACGCCTACGTGCTCATCGAGGCGGCGGGCAGCTCGCCGCAGATGCGCGATGTCAGCGGGCGCGACATCCTGCGCAGTGCGGACGAGACGGCGCAGAAGGTGTTCGGCCGCATCCGCGACCTGTCGGCCCTGGTGGTGCGGGAGCTGCGCGACCTGCCGGGCGACCCGGACGAGGTGACGGTGGAGCTGGGGGTGAACGTCAGCGCCGAGGCGGACGTGTTCATCGCCAAGACCGCCTCCCAGGGCGGCATCAAGGTGACGCTGACCTGGAGGTCGGGCAGGGGGAGGGTCTGAGCGGCGCACACCCGCGCCGCTTCCCCGGGGGCGGCGGGCCCTGAAGGGCCCCGCCGCCCGCGGCCCCGGGGTCAGCGCTTGGCGTACATCCGCTCGATGACCGCCGCGTCGCGCTCCATGATGCGGGCGCGGCGCAGCTTGAGCGTGGGGGTCAGGGTGGAGTCCTCCACGCTGAACGGGCGGGGCAGGATCGTGAACGCCCGGACCGACTCGGCGCGGGACACGGCGGCGTTTCCGGCGTCGACCGCCTTCTGCACCTCGGCGCGCAGGTCGGGGTCGTCGGCCAGGTCGCCCGGCCCTGCGTCGGCGGGCTTGCCGGCCTCGCTCTTCCAGGCCTCGAACTCCTCGGCGTCGAGGGTGATGAGCGCGGTGACGAAGGAGCGGCCGTCTCCGATGAGCATGCACTGGTCGACCAGCGGGGCCGCGCAGACGCGCTCCTCGATGGGGACCGGGGCGACGTTCTTGCCGCCGGCGGTCACCAGGATCTCCTTCTTGCGGCCGGTGACGCGCACGTACCCCTCGTCGTCGACGGCGCCCAGGTCGCCGGTGGCGAACCAGCCGTCGCGGAAGGCGGCCTCGGTGGCCTCGGGCCGGTTCCAGTAGCGCTCGAAGACCGGTCCGCCCTTGACGAGCAGCTCGCCGTCGTCGTCGATCCGCACCTCCACGCCGGGCAGCGGGCCGCCGATGGTGCCCGCGCGGGAGCGGCCGGGCAGGTTGGCCAGCACCGCGGCGGTGGTCTCGGTCAGGCCGTAGCCCTCGATGACCTCCACGCCCACGCCCCGGTAGAAGTGGAAGAGCCGCACGTCCAGGGCGCCGCCGCCGGAGATGACGCGCGTGCAGCGGCCGCCGAGGGCGCCGGTGAGGGGGCGGTAGACGATCGGCTCGAAGAGGCGGCGGCGCAGCCTCAGCAGCGGGCCGGGGCCGCCGGGGGTGTCCAGGGCCTTGCTGTAGGCGACCGCGGTCTCGGTGGCGGCGTCGAAGATCCGGCGTTTGAGGCCGGTGGTGCGCTTGCGCGCGGTGGTGTGGATCTTCTCGAAGACGTAGGGCACGGCCAGCAGGAAGGTGGGCCGGAAGGTGCCCAGGTCGGCGATGAGCTCGCGCACGCCGGGGGCGTGGCCCAGGCGCGCGCCCGCGCTGACCGCGGCGACCTGCACCATGCGGCCGAACACGTGCGCCAGCGGGAGGAAGAGCAGGGTGGAGGGGGCGGCGTCGGGGTCGCCGCCGTCGTCGAAGAGCGCCGAGAGCGCCGTGGTGGCGGCCTCGACCTCGGCGAAGAAGTTGGCGTGGGTGAGCACGCACCCCTTGGGGGTGCCGGTGGTGCCGGAGGTGTAGACGATGGTGGCCGGGTCGGCGGGGCGCACGGCGGCGCGGCGCTCCTCGACCGCGGAGTCGGGCACCTCGGCCCCGGCCTCGGACAGGGCCGGCAGCGCGCCGGGCTCGCCGCGCAACGGGTCCATGGTCCACAGGTGGCGCAGGTCCGGTACGTCGGCGCGCACCCCCTCGACGGTGGCGGTGTTGTCGGCGTCGTCGGCGAAGCAGGCGACGGCCCCGGAGTCGGAGAGGACCATGGCGACCTGCTCGGGCGAGGAGGAGGGGTAGATCGGCACGGTCACCGCCCCGGCCGCCCAGATCGCGAAGTCGGCGACGGTCCACTCGTAGCGGTTGGCCGACAGCAGGCCGACCCGGTCCCCGGCGCCGATCCCGGCGGCGATGAGCCCCTTGGCCACGGCGGTGACCTGGTCGGCGACGTCGGCGCCGGCGACGTCGCGCCAGCCCGGGGAGCCGCCGTCCTTCATGCTGAGCATCGCGGCGCGGGGGTGCCCGGCGGCGCGTTCGTACAGGAGCTCGGCCAGGCCGCCGCTCTCACGGGGCCGACCGGTTGCGGGGGTCGAGATGTGGGTCACTCTTCCGTGTCTATCCGACATTCGTAACAAATCTGAACATCAGGGTTCATAGTCGGACATGAGAAACACCATACTGTCGAGTAACCTCCTTCACTCCCGACACGCCCCGGGGCCGGGCCGTCGCCCCGCCGGGCACCGCCCGCGATCGCGCCGCCCTGCGGGGCCGGAGCACCGAGCACCGCCGCGACCAGGGCCGATGCCACGACCACCACAAGCGCAACCCTACGGGCGGGCGACCTGCACCCGGGGTCCGACACGGACAGGCCCCTGAGGACCCTACGCATCGGCCGGGCCTGGCGGACCCTGCCGACCGCCCCCCGGCACCACGGGGAGCCGGGAGCCGGGCACGGCCTGGGCGGCTGCTGGGCATGCGGGTAGCTACAAGGCGTCTCCGGCCGGTCGACGGCTCCAGCGGGGTGCTGTGACCGGCCGGCCGTGGAGCCGTCAGCCGGATCATCGCGATCGTGACCGTGGTCCCGGAATCGCCGGTCAGACGCTCGTGATCGCGGGCCAGGCGCCGATTGCGGACCGGCCGGCCGAACGTGCACCCCACCACCCGGCGGCGCGGAGGGGCCTGGAGCTATTTCGCGTCGTCGCTGCGCCGCACGACCTCGAGCACGAGCCGGAACTTCTCATATGCCCACGCCGGCAGCCGGTTGTCGACCTGGATTGCGTAGCCGGCGTCGGCCCAGACCAGCCCGATGGACGGGCCGACCGCGGTCGGCCGCACCGGAACGCGGCGCCCGCCGGGCCGGTTCTGGACCGAAGCGGAGGTCACCGCGACCACACATTTCCCTCAGGCTCGAGGCGAGGCGCGACCGCAGCGGGCCGAGCGATGCGCACATCCGGCAATCGATGCCCCGTGCCGACGCCGGTGCCGACCGTGTTCTGCGCAATGCCGCGATCGGCCTGTTGAGCGGGCTCGGTCCGAGGCCCGCGAGCAGGGCCGTGGCCCGCCGGTGGGAGGGATACGACCTTCAACCGCCCTCCCGAAATTTCCAGGCGCGCGTAAAAAGCGGTTACACCGGCGCCCCCTGACCCAACGGCGGCGACCCCTGCCGCGGATTCTCTTTTTACGAAAAAATCCATCAAGCAGGGGCCGCCTCCTCAGATCCCGGTCGGAATGTTCTCCGACTCCGACGGATCAGGTGTCAAAAAAGCGCCAACCCAGGCAAATATCAGAGTCGTTTTGGCGCTCTTGGCAGACCGTGAACTCTACCCTCGGCGCCCCGGTGAAGTTCTTCACGGGAATCTTCTTCCATCCGGCGATATCCTGGGGGATCGACACTCGGGAGAAGTTCTCCTGGCCCTCGAAGCGGTAGTCGATGTAGCACCAGTCGTCGTCGCCCAGGTCCCGGTCCTGCAGTTGGAATTCATTCCACCTGTGGAGCCACTGTCCAGCGCACTCCTCGTTCGAATTCCCCTCGCCACTGCCTTCATCATCGCCACCGTAGACCACCCGGACGCCGGAGTTGGCGTACGCGGCCGGAATGCCGGCGCCAACGGACAGGGCGGCAGCGGCGGCGAAAACCCCAAGAGTTTTGATCGTTCCGTGCAGCACCTTCGCATTTTCCTTTCGAAGTATCGGCCCGTACTGCTCGACAAACACACTCGAACCTAGTAGATGCGAAACTCCGGCTTCAAGGGGCAGCCCGAGTGGACTGGCTCCGGACCATGCCGCCTCGGTGATCGACAAGTCGGCGGTCCCCCTGATGGGAAGGTGTGAATTAGTCGCGTTCACCGTATGTTCTTTGTCCGACTCCGGCCGCAACATTGACATTCCGGCGATTTGCGACTACTAATCGGAACACCCTCCCCGCCTTTCACGATCGGTTTCTCCGTGGAAAGAAGCGGAAAGAAGACGTACACCGGGCGCTTCCGCCGTCTCGTCCACGGGGACCGGCCGGTGTTCGGCCCGTGGTCCCGCCGAAAGCGACGCCGCCCCTTTCCGTACCTTTCCAACGGCGCACGGCGCCTACGTCGATGTCGGACGGGTCGAGTCCCCGTCCTGCGGTGTGGTCGACCGTGTCCGTGAGGTACTCCGGGCGGATGTAGAACGCCGGTACCGGCGGTGCGATGACCGCTCCGAGCCCGCTGATCTCGGTCACCGTCCGCAGATGGTCGCGGCGCAACGGCGTCTCGCGGACCATCAGCACCGGCCGACGCCGGTCGCGCACGCAGATCATGCGACGGACGATCCCCGCCGGTGTCGGCGGCCGGACCCGTAGCAGGCCTTCGCGCAGCCCTCGCCGGACCGGGGCCGCAGGCAGTCAGGCAGTACCGACAGGTGATCGGTACGTCCGACGACGTCGGCCATGACGCCCACGTCGTCCACCCCCAGGCGCGGGCGGACCTGCACGGCACGGCCGTCGATCACGTCCTCGGTCGCGATGCTCAGTCCGTGCCGCCGGAAGGGCAGCACCGACCGCAGCTGCTGGACGATATTGAGCCGCTGCGCCGCGCGCGTCGCCGTCCCTCCCGGTACAGGCAGACGAAACAGCTCAACTGCCGCAGTCCCACAACGGCCTCTGAGCCGGGCACGGCCTGAGCCGGTCGGGCACGGGCCCGGGCCGACCGCGCCCGGGGACTACGGCGCCCCCCTCCTCCCCCGCGGGGGCTTCGGCAGAAGTGCGGGCGGAGTCGCCGACCCGGCCGCACTTCCGCCGGGATCGGCTCGGAAGGGGGCGCCGACCGTCAGGGCGCGCCGTATCCGCCGTCCCCGGACGGCCCGGTCACTCAGGAAGGTCGAGGCGCACCATGATGGCCGTGCCCTCGGCGGTGACCTCGCCGCCGTGGCGGATCTCGCCGGAGACGAACACCTTGCGCCGCTCGGTGCCGGTCACCCGCGCCCGGACCTCCAGCGGCACGTTGAGCGGGGTGGGGTTGCGGTAGTTCACGTCCAGGTTGGCGGTCAGGCCCGGCATGCCGGCCGCGCTGGCGGCGCCCCCCAGGGCCTGGTCCAGCACCGCGGCCAGCCAGCCGCCGTGCACCAGTCCGGGCGGGCCCTCGTACAGGCCGTTGAGGGTGAACTCCGCGCGCAGCCCCTCGCCGTCCTTGTCCAGGTCGATCGGCGGGGCCAGGGGGTTCACCGGCCCGGAGACGCCGTTGGCGACCGTGCCGTACTCGACGGCGCCGTCGGCGTAGGTGGAGCGCACCATGGCGCCGAGGGGGCGCCGCTCGCCCTGGAGCAGCTCCTCGGCCTTGGCCACGGCGTCGGCCGCCGCGGACAGCGCCCCGGGCGCGGCCTCGGTGTGGGCGACGGTGTCCATCAGCGAGCGCACCCGGTCCACCAGCGCGGAGAGCTCCGCGGGGATCTGCTCCTCGGGGACCACGGTGAACCCGTAATCGGCGGGATCGGGCTTTTCCGCTACCGGCTGTGCGTCGACCGTCATGGCTTCCTTCGTCGGTTCGTCATCCCGCACCGGTGGGCGCGGGGGCGGTCGGGCGCCGCTCCGGCGCCGCAAACCGAATATTACTCGGTAGTAGTTTTCGGGGGCGGAACCCGGGGGCCGGGTCGTCACCACCAGCAAGGAACAACCCGGGCACATCGGGCGATATTTCGTGAATCGCGCCACCCGCCCCTTCCCCGCGCGTCTACGCTGGCGGCATGAGCACGCCTCCCCGCGACACCGTGCGCTACTGGCGCCACCCGGGCCTGCCGGGGGTCGAGCTGGTCAAGGCGCACTACGTCCGGCACGCGTTCACCCCGCACACCCACGAGGCCTACACCCTCGCGGTGATCGAGTCCGGGATCGAGGTCTACGACTGCCGGGGCACCACGCACCGGGTCGGAGCGGACGGCATCGCGCTGGTCGAGCCGGGAACCGTGCACACCGGCCACTCCGGAACGCCCGACGGATGGCGCTACCGGGTGCTGTACCCGGAGGAGGAGGTCGTCGCCGACGCGGCCCGGGACATCGGCATGGCGGGTCCTCCCCTGTTCACCGGCTCCTCGGCGCACGACCCGGCCACCGCCGCGGTGCTGCGCGCCGCCCACCGGGCGGCCGAACAGGGCGACCGGCTGAGCGCCTCGACCCTGACCCGCCAGGCCCTGCACCGCCTCCTGGCCGGGCACGCCACCTCCCCCGCCCACGGGGCGGGCACGCCGGCCCCGCGCCGCATGGTCGCCGAGGCACGGGAGGCCCTGCGCTCCCGGATGGCCGACCCGCCGACCCTGGAGGAGCTGGCGGCGGGGGTGGGCGTGTCGGCGTTCGCCCTGCTGCGCGCCTTCCGCCGCGACCTGGGGCTGCCCCCGCACGCCTACCTGAACGACGTGCGCGTGGAGCGGGCCCGGCGCCTGCTGGCCGNCGGTGGGCTTCGCCGACCAGCCGCACCTGACCCGCCACTTCAAACGCCGCACGGGCGTACCGCCGGGCGCGTTCCAGCGCGGAATCCTGGGCGCGGTCCCCGAGCCCCCGGAACGGGCCCCTGTGCCCTGAACGGCCGCCACGAGCAGCCGCCACCGGCCCCTTCGCCCGTTCGGATCTCCCCCACCCGAAGGAGCACATATGGCGTCGTCCGCCCCCGTACGCGCCTGGCACCACACCTGCGAGACGATGCGCACCGTCGTCATTGGCGTCCCCTGCTGCTTCTGGGGATCGTCTGGCTGGGATCCGAGGCGTCCATCGACGGCGCGGTGTTCATCGTCGGTGGCGCGGTCAACATCGCCTCGGCGGTTCTGACGGCCAGACTGCCCGCCTGCGAATATGTCCCGGCGACCAACACCTTGACCCGCCGGTCACCCCTCAGGCGTCGAGGGCCCTTCACCCCCGGCCCGGGGCAGCGGTTCGCCGTCCATGACAACGCCATCGTCCTCGCCCCTGAGGGCGCGTCCCACGGCCCGGTGATCGTGCGCCGGAACAGTGTCCACCCGCAGGACTGGGGAGCGCTGGCCACCGCTGTCGCAGACGCGAACGAGCGCTTGGGAACCGGATCGACCGTCTTCGGGGACGACGCCGCCCTCGAGAAGTACTACCGCGCTGAATGGCCGCTCTGAGGGGCCTCCACGCGCGCCCTGGGCCATCGGACCGCCACCGCACCACCGCACGGGCCCCGAGGCGCAATTACGTTCAAGACCCCGGTCTCCCCCGCTCCGTAGCGTTCCCGGCGTGAACACGTCAGCATTCGCCCTCACTCCCCCGGTGCGCGACGCACTGGGGATCGGCCTGGCCGTCGGGGTGTCCGGGGTCGCCTTCGGCACCGCCTCCGTGGCCGCCGGACTCACCGTCGCCCAGACCTGCGCCCTGAGCCTGCTCGCCTTCACCGGCGCCTCCCAGTTCGCGCTGATCGGCGTCGTCGCCGGAGGCGGCAACGTCATCGCCGGGGCGGCCGGGGCCCTGCTCCTGGGCGCCCGCAACACCCTCTACGGCCTGCGCCTGGCCGACGTCCTCGGCTGGCGGGGCGCCCGCCGGGGCCTGGCCGCGCACGGGGTGATCGATGAGACCGCCGCCGCCTCGTTCGCCCAGCGCACCCCCGCCGAGGCGCGCACCGCCTTCACCGCGACCTTCGCCGCGCTGTTCGTCTTCTGGAACGCCACCACCCTGGCGGGCGCGCTGGCCACCGAGCGGGTCGGCGACACCTCGGCCTTCGGGCTGGACGCGGTCGGGCCGGCGATCTTCCTGGCCCTGCTCTGGTCCCGGCTGCGCGAAGGCCGCAGGACCCGCCTGGTCGCCGGGGCCGGCGCCGTGGTCGCGCTGGCCGGCGTCCCGGTGCTCCCGCCCGGTGTTCCGGTGCTCATCGCCGCCGCGGCCGCGCTCATCGGCCCCGGTCCGGAGGCGCCAGAGGCCCCGCAGGCGTCGGCCGGCGCCCCGGCGGACGCGCCCGGGACGGACCACGGCGGCGACGGAGCGGGCGGCGGTACCGGCGACGGGGCGGACACGGGGGTGCGGCCGTGACCCTCTGGATCGCCATCGCCGTCACCGCCGTCGGCTGCTACGCCCTCAAGTTCGCCGGGCTGGCCGCCCCGCGCCGCCTGCTCGACCACCCGGCGGTGCGCCGGTTCGCCATGACCGTCCCGGTGGCACTGCTCGCCGCGCTGGTGGCCGTGCAGACCTTCTCCGACGGCGGGGCCGCGCTCACCGCCGACACCGCACGCCTGGCCGGGGTCGCGGCGGCCGCGGCGGCGCTGCTGCTGCGCGCCCCCTTCCTCGTCGTGGTCGCCGCGGCGGCGGGCACCACGGCCGCCCTGCGGGCCCTCGGCATCGGCTGAGGCCCGGTGCAGGGCCGGGGCCCGTGCGCGCCGCGCCTGGGGCGGGGGACGGGGAGCCCGGCGAGGTGACGTTCCCCGCCCCCTGGGGCAGGATGCAGGTGACCGGCGGGGGCGGCCCACCGCCCCCGCCTTCTGGCGCCTTGCGACGACGGAAGGACGACCGTGCCCCCCGAGACCACCGGGCCCGCTGGGCCCACCGCCGCCGAATCGGTCGCGGAACTGCTGGCCGCCGCCCATGTGCGGCGCTGCTACACCGTCCCCGGTGAGAGCTTCCTGGAACTGGCCGACGCCATCGACCGGCGCAGCGACATGCAGCTGGTGTCCACCCGCCACGAGGGCGGCGCCGGGTTCATGGCCGAGGCCGAGGGCAAGCTCACCGGGTTCCCCGCCGCGGCGGCCGCCACCCGCGGCCCCGGGGCCTCCAACCTGGCGGTCGGTGTGCACACGGCCATGCAGGACTCCACGCCGATGATCGTCTTCCTGGGCCAGGTGGAGTCCGACCGCCTGGGACGGGAGGCCTTCCAGGAGGTGGACCTCACCGCGTTCTACGCCCCCGTCACCAAGTGGTCGACGACGGTGACGCGCGCCGACCGGCTGGTGGAGGCGACCGCGCGCGGGCTGCGCATCGCCACCTCGGGCCGCCCGGGCCCGGTCGCGATCGCGGTCCCGGGCGACCTGTGGGGCGAACCGGCCGGGGCGCTGGGCCCCCTTCCCGGCACGTTCCCCCCGCGCCCCTCCCTGGCCGAGGAGGAGAGGGACCGCCTGGCCCGGTGGCTGGCCGGGGCCGAGCGGCCCGTCATCATCGCCGGCGGCGGGGCACGGGGCGCCCGCGAGGAACTGGTGCGGGTCGCCGAGCGGTTCCAGACCGGGGTGTACGCCTCCTGGCGGCGCCAGGACGTGTTCCCCAACGACCACCCGCTCTACCTGGGCCACCTCGGCCTGGGCTGCCCTCCCCAGGTGCTGGGGGCGCTCGAGGAGGCGGACGCGATCCTGGTGGTGGGGTGCAGGCTCAGCGAGGTCACGACCCAGGCCTACCGGTTCCCCGCCCCGGGGGCGCGGGTGGTGGACTCGCACGTCGCCCAGATCGACATCGACCCCGACCAGGTGGGGGCGGTCGCCGGCGTCTGGACCGGCCTGGTCGCCGACGCCCGGCGCGCGTTGGAGGCGCTGGCGGCGTCCCCGCTGACCGCGCCCTACCGGGACTTCGCTCCGGCGCACGCGGCCTGGGAGGCGACCACGGTCCCCGCCCCGGGGGCCGCCTCGCACCCCGGCGGGCGGATGCACCCCTGGGCGGTGGTGGAGCGCATGCGCGCGGTGCTGCCGCCCGAGACGGTGCTGACCAACGACGCCGGGAACTTCGCCGCGTTCCTGCACCGGGGGTGGCACTTCACCGAGCCCCGGACCCAGCTGGCGCCCACCAGCGGCGCGATGGGCTACGCGGTGCCGGCGGCGATCGCGGCCAAACTGGTCGAGCCGCACCGCACCGTGGTCGCGGCGGTCGGCGACGGCGGCGCACTGATGACCGGGCAGGAGCTGGAGACGGCGGTGCGGGTGCGCGCCGCGGTCACGGTGGTGGTGTTCCAGAACGGGCTGTACGGCACGATCGCGATGCACCAGGCCAAGGAGATGGGGCGCACCGCGGCGGTGGACATCGGCGGCCCGCTGGACCTGGCCGGGTACGCCCGCTCCCTGGGCGCGCGAGGGGCCACCGCGCACACGCCCGACGAGTTCGAGAAGGCCTTGGCCGAGGCGGTGGAGGCGGATCTGCCCACCTTGATCGACGCCCGGACCGACCCGGACGTGATCAGCCCGGGGGCGACCCTGTCCGGCCTGCTCGACCGCGGCTGACGGGAGTACCGATGCGGGCCCCGGGGGACGGCCGACGCCGCCCCCGGGGTTCGATCAGCGATGGCCGACAGGGAACGAGGTCCGAGACACGGCCGGTGAGGACAGCGATCGCACCGGTGGCACGGCACCACCCGGCGACGCCCGGCGGGCGTCGCCGGCGCTCGTCGCCGATACCGACCACACGCACCCCGGAACGCGGCTGACCACGCCCGAGATCGCCCTGGAGATTCAACGACGATGGGCTGGGGCCCAGGTCAGAGGCGGTGCCCCCGACGGACGCCGCAGTCGCGCGGCAACCGCCCGGCGGACGCCGACCGCGCCCGTCGGCACTGCCGACCACGCCCCACAGGAGACACGGCGACCAGGCCCGGCGGCCGGCCCCAGGCTCGACCAGCGATGGCCCGCTGAGAACGAGACGCGCGACAGGACCGGCGAGACCAGCGGGCAGCCCGCTCGCGCGGCGACCATCCGGTGGGCGGTGCCGGTGCCCGTCGACCGAGGCGCCCCCGCGCCGCAGGCGACGCGGCGGCTCACCCCCGGGGCGGAAACCGGGGGCGGGATCGCGACCGGGGGCCGTGGCCTCGGCGATGGTGGAGCCGGGCTTCGCCGGCGCGGACCGCCGTCTTCACAGGCGGCGATGTCAGCACCGCCGTCACGGATTCGGCCCGCCGTGTGCCGAGGTGAGCAGGACAGGGCACGGCTCCCTTACGCGAGAAGCGCCCCAGCGTCCGTGCCCGCGGTGGCGCTCGTCAGGCCCCTCCCTCACTGGGGCCGGCTGCTCACCGTTCCCGGCTCCATTCGGCAGGCCGCCTCGCGCAGTGCCCGGACGGTCGCGCTGATGGCCGGCCGCCTCGCGGCGTCGGCGTTCCAGAACACGTAGACCTGCCGGACCAGTGCCGGCTGTACCTGCACCAGCCGCACCCCCTCAGGCACCGGCCCCCTCCCTAGGCGCGGTATCACCGCCGCCCCCAGCCCGGAGGCGACCAGGGACAGCTTCGTCTGGTGCTCCTCGGCCGTGTGCACGATCCGCGGCTCGGCCCCCTGCGCGCTGATCATCTGGTGCAGCCACTGGCCGCACGCGCCGCCGCGGGGCCAGCTGATCCACGGCAGGTCCACCACCTCGTCCAGGGCCACCAGCCCCCGGTGCGCCAGGGGGTGTCCGGCGGGCAGGGCGATGTCGGCGGTGTCCTCGGTCAGCGGGGTGCGCTCCATACCGCGCGGCAGCGGCAGCGGGGCGCCGGTCCAGTCCACGACCACCGCCATGTCGGCCTCGCCCCGGCTCACGGCCGGAACGCTGTCCTGCGGCTCCTGCTCGCTGAGCTCCACCACGAGGCGGGGGTGGCTCTCGCGCAGGGTGACCAGGGCGTGCGGCACCAGCCCCCGGGCGGCGGTGGCGATGGACGACAGGCGCAGGTGCCCGATGACCGCGTCGCGGTGCGCCTCCAGGTCGGCCTCGGCCTGGCGGACCAGGGACAGGATCTGCCCGGTGTGCTCGACCAGCACCTCGGCGGCCTCGGTGAGCCGGATCCCGCGCCCGTTGCGCTCCACGAGCGGCTGGCCCACCTCCCGCTCCAGCTTGCTCAGCTGCTGGGAGACGGCCGAATTGGTGACGTGGAGCTCCTCCGCGGCCCCGGTGAGCGATCCGTTGGCCGCGATGGCGTGCAGGACGCGCATTCGATCCACGCTCAGCATGAAGCGATGCTAACGCCGGGAACGCCCGCTGCGAAGCGGTTGTGAGCGGTTCGACGTCCACGGACTGAGATGTCCGCCGGCCCGGCCCCTCCCCGGGGCCGGGTGCCGCCCGCCGCGCGGAACGGGGGCGCCCTGCGGGCGCCCCCGCCGGACTACTCCTCGCGCAGCATCTCCACGGCCTTGGCCAGGTCGTCCGGGTAGGGGCTCTCGAACTCGACCGGTCGCCCCTCGGTCGGGTGGTCGAACCCGAGCCGCACCGCGTGCAGCCACTGGCGGCTCACCCCCAGGCGCTCGGCCAGGGTCGGGTCGGCGCCGTAGAGCCGGTCGCCCACGCAGGGGTGGCGCAGCGCCGACATGTGCACGCGGATCTGGTGGGTGCGGCCGGTCTCCAGCTTGATCTCCAGCAGGCTGGCCGCGCGGAACGCCTCGGTGGTGTCGTAATGGGTGACCGACGGGCGCCCGCCCGCGACCACGGCGAAGCGGCCGTCGCCGGAGGGGTGGCGGTCGATCGGGGCGTCCACGGTCCCGCGCAGCGGGTCCGGGTGGCCCTGCACCAGCGTGTGGTACCGCTTGTCGACCGTGCGCTCCTTGAAGGCGCGCTTGAGCACCGAGTAGGCGGTCTCGCTCTTGGCCAGCACCATCAGGCCGGTGGTGTTGGCGTCCAGGCGGTGCACGATCCCCTGGCGCTCGGCGGCCCCGCTGGTGGCCAGCTGCACGCCCATGGCCAGCAGCCCCTCCAGCACCGAGGGGCCGGTCCAGCCCACGGTGGGGTGGGCGACCACGCCGATGGGCTTGTCGACGACGACGATGTCGGCGTCCTCGTGCACGATGCGCAGGCCCGGCACCGTCTCGGCCCGGGGGACGGGGGCGGTGGGCGGCGGAGGGAGCACGACCTCCAGCCAGGACCCGGCGCTGACCCGGTCGGACTTGGCCGCCTCGGCCCCGTCGACCTGCACGTTCCCCTCGGCGATCAGCTCGGCGGCGCGGGTGCGCGAGAGCCCGAACAGCCGCGCCATCGCCGCGTCCAGGCGGTCGCCCTCCAGCCCGTCCGGAACCGGCATGCTGCGGTGGTCGGTCATCGCGCGTCCCCTTCTGCCTCGTCGCGGTCGGCGGCCGCGGGCTCGTCGGCCGCGCGGGCCCCGGCCCCGGGGGCGCCGTCCCCTCCGGCGGCGCCGGTGCCGTGGTCGGTCGTGGTGTCCTCGGCGGTGCCGGCGGTGCCGTTCCCACCGGTCGCGCCGGCGCGCTCGCCGCCGGCGTCGGCGTCACCGGCGCCGGACGCGGAGTCGTCCTTGTCGGCCTCCCGGGTGCCGTCGATGTTCACCCCGCGGAAGGCCAGCAGCACCGCCAGGGCGCTGCCCACCACCAGGCTGGAGTCGGCCAGGTTGAACACCGGCCAGTTCGGCAGCTGGATCCAGTCGACCACGTGCCCGTGGAAGGGCCCGGGCGCCCGGAACAGGCGGTCCACCAGGTTCCCGGCCGCCCCGCCCAGGATCAGCCCCAGCGACACCGCCCACGCCAGGGAGCGCAGCCGCCGCGCGATCACGATGATGTAGGCGACCACCCCGATCGAGATCAGGCTGAACACCCACGTCATGCCGGTCCCGATGGAGAAGGCCGCCCCCGGGTTGAACACCAGGGTGAAGCGGAGCAGGTCCCCCACCACCGCGACGCTCTCGCCGGGGGCGAAGCGCGCCAGCGCGATCTCCTTGGTGGCGAAGTCCAGGGCCAGCGCGACCGCCGCCACCACCGCCACAAGAACGAACCGCCGCGGCTTGGTCGCGGCGGATCCGTTCACCGTTCGTCTTCCGTCCCCGGAGGGCTCTACGTCAGTCAGCGACGCTCCTCGCGTTGTTTGCACACCACGCACAGCAGGGCGCGCGGATATGCCTGGAGGCGGGCCTTTCCGATCGCGTGGCCGCAGGAATCGCACACCCCGTAGGTGCCCGCGTCCATCCGTTCGATCGCCCGCTCGCTCTGCGCGAGCAGGTCACGGCTATTGTAGGTCAGTGCGAGGTCGTGCTCGCGCTGGTACGCCTTCGCCCCGGTATCGGTGGGGTCGTCCCCTGCGTTGGCCACCGCGTCCGTGAGCCGCTCGGCCAGCCCCGATTCGGCGTCGGCGAGGTTGGCGCGCAGCGCGGTGATCTCCTCCTCCAGCGCCCCGCGGACCTCGGCGAGCTCCTCGGGGGTCCAGGGGTCCTCCCCGCTGCGCGCCGGGGGCAGATTCACCGCACTCACGTCGGCCTCCTCGTGCCGTGCGCCGCGCTGCGCGCGGCCCCCTCCACCACTCGATCGCTCCGCCGCCATAGACGTCACCCTCAGCCCCCCGTTCCGATCCGGACGGCCTCCCGGCCGCCCCCGCCGTTCCACTTCCCGACGTGCGAAAACGCCGTCGATTCGGGCGTCATCCGCACAGTGCCGGGTAGCTTAGGCGGCCGGGGCGGGCGATTCAACGAACCACGGCGTACCACGGAATCACCGTC
Organism: Nocardiopsis halophila DSM 44494; assembly: GCF_000341245.1. Taxonomy (GTDB): domain Bacteria; phylum Actinomycetota; class Actinomycetes; order Streptosporangiales; family Streptosporangiaceae; genus Nocardiopsis_A; species Nocardiopsis_A halophila. The sequence goes on along the minus strand of NZ_ANAD01000172.1, from coordinate 4,272 downwards.
TCTTTCCCCTTTGTTGTTCCCCCGTTCGCATCGTCCGATTCGCAGGGCGGGGGCAGAGCGGCCGGGCGCCGAGGGGCGGGGCGCGGGGCCGGGGCTACCCGGCGGTGGCGAAGCCCCCGTAGTCCTCGGCCAGGCGGGAGAGGTGCGGCTCGTCGAACACCGCGGGGCCGCCGTGCGGGCCCACCCGCACCTCGATCACCCAGTCGACGTCCTCGGCGTCGTCCTCGCCCGCGAGCATGTCCCGGTGGACCGTGCACGGCTCATAGCCCTGGTCCACCAGCTGCTCGGCCAGCTCGTCGGCGTCCTCCCGGTCGGGCAGCGTCACCAGCACCGCGCCCGCCGACTGCGTCTCCCCCATCCGGTCCCTCTCTTTCCTTCGGCCTTTCGGCTCCGGCCTGGCCCGGCGCCGCCCGCGGTCGGCCGCGGGGGCGCCCGTGCCCGGGCCGTCCCCGGTGGACGGCCGTGCGCCAGTATGCCCCGACGCGCCGCCCGCGCCCGCGCCGACCCCGCCGGGCCGCCCCTTCCACGGCCGCGGCACGCCCCGACGGGGCCCTGCGGCACCTCCGGTGCCGGCTCCGGAAAGGCGCGCGTGAAGGGAGGTCGCGTTGCGTTATCCTCTACTCCGAAGCAGGGCGATGACGGGGACGAGTACCGCGCGGAGCACAGCCCAGAGCGACCCGGGGACGGTGGGAGCCCGGGGGTATGACCGGCGGGAAGATCACCCCTGAGCCGCCGGAGGAACGGCCCCCGACCGGGGCTCAGTAGAACCGGCACCGCAGCGAACGAAGTGGGGGGCGCACGCGCTCCCAAGGAGGGTGGTACCGCGGGGCCGCGCGCCTCGTCCCTCCATCAGGACCGCACCCCTGATGGAAAGGGCAGCCACGTGTCAGCAGAAGAACCCTCCGCCTCCCGGCCCTTCCCCGCCCTCCCCGCGCAGATCGACCTGCCCGCGGTGGAGCACGAGGTGCTGAAGCGCTGGTCGGAGCAGAAGGTCTTCGAGCGCTCACTCGACAAGACCAAGGACGGCCCCAACTGGGTCTTCTACGAGGGTCCGCCCACCGGCAACGGCAAGCCCGGCGTCCACCACGTGGAGGCCCGCGTCTTCAAGGACGTCTTCCCCCGGTTCAAGACCATGAAGGGCCACCGGGTCGACCGCAAGGCCGGCTGGGACTGCCACGGCCTCCCGGTCGAGGTCGCCGTGGAGAAGGAGCTGGGGCTCAGCGGCAAGAAGGACATCGAGGAGTACGGCGTCGCCGAGTTCAACGCGCGCTGCCGTGAATCGGTGCTGCGGCACGTGGGCGCCTTCACCGAGATGACCGAGCGCATGGGGTACTGGGTCGACCTGGACGACCCCTACCGCACGATGGACTCCCAGTACGTGGAGTCGGTCTGGTGGGCGCTGAAGCGGATCCACGAGAAGGGCCTGCTGGTCCGCGACTACCGGATCAGCCCCTACTGCCCGCGCTGCGGGACGACGCTCTCCGACCACGAGCTGGCCCAGGGCTACGAGACGGTGACCGACCCCTCGGTCTACGTGCGCTTCCCCGTCACCTCCGGCCCGCTGGCCTCGCCCGAGCGCCCCACCTCGATGCTGGTGTGGACCACCACCCCCTGGACCCTGGTGTCCAACACGGCGGTGGCCGTGCACCCCGACGTCGCCTACNCGGCCCCGAGCGGCTGCTCATCGCGGAGCCGCTGTTCGAGAAGGTGCTGGGCGAGGGCTGGACCCTGACCGGGGAGCGGTTCGAGGGCGGCGAGATGGAGCACTGGACCTACCAGCGCCCCTTCGAACTGATCGGCTTCGACGCGCCCGCCCACTACGTGGTGCTGGCCGACTACGTCACCGTCGAGGACGGCACCGGCATGGTGCACCAGGCGCCCGCCTTCGGCGCCGACGACATGGCGGTCGCCCGCGCCTACGGGCTGCCGGTGGTCAACCCGGTGCGCGCCGACGGCACCTTCGAGGAGGGCCTCGACCTGGTCGGCGGGCGGTTCTTCAAGAAGGCCGACCCGGTCCTGGTGGAGGACCTGACCGCGCGCGGCCTGATGTACCGCGCCCAGGAGTACGAGCACAGCTACCCGCACTGCTGGCGGTGCCACACCGCGCTGCTGTACTACGCGGTGCCGTCCTGGTACGTGCGCACCACCGAGGTCAAGGACGAGCTGCTGGCCCAGAACGCGGCCACCAACTGGTACCCCGAGAACGTCAAGGAGGGGCGCTTCGGGGAGTGGCTGCGCAACAACATCGACTGGGCGCTGTCCCGCAGCCGCTACTGGGGCACGCCGCTGCCGGTGTGGCAGTGCACCGACGAGCACACCACGGTGGTCGGGTCGCTGGCCGAGCTGGGCGAACTGGCCGGGCGCGACCTGAGCGCGCTGGACCCGCACCGGCCCTATGTCGACGACGTGGTGCTGGACTGCCCGCAGTGCGGAGCCGAGGCCCGGCGGGTGCCGGAGGTCATCGACGCCTGGTTCGACTCGGGCTCGATGCCGTTCGCCCAGTGGGGCGCCCCGCACCGCAACGAGAAGGTCTTCGAGGAGAACTTCCCGGCCCAGTACATCTGCGAGGCGATCGACCAGACCCGCGGCTGGTTCTACTCGCTGATGGCGGTCAGCACCCTGGTGTTCGGGCGCTCCTCCTACGAGAGCGTGGTCTGCCTGGGCCACATCCTGGCCGAGGACGGCCGCAAGATGAGCAAGCACCTGGGCAACGTGCTCGAGCCGATCCCCGTGATGGACCGGCACGGCGCCGACGCCCTGCGCTGGTTCATGGCGGTCAGCGGGTCGCCGTGGGCGGCCCGGCGGGTGGGGCACACCGCGCTGGAGGAGATCGTCCGCAAGGTCCTGCTGACCTACTACAACACGGCCTCCTTCTTCACCCTCTACGCGGGCGCCGGCGAGGGCTGGTCCCCCGAGCGCCTGGACGAGGCGCCGGCCCCGGCCGACCGGCCGCTGCTGGACCGGTGGCTGCTGTCGGAGCTGAACCAGGTGGTGGCCGACGTGGACGCCGCCCTGGAGGACTTCGACACCGCGGGGGCGGGGCGCAGGCTGACCGCCTTCATCGACGACCTGTCCAACTGGTACGTGCGCCGTTCCCGCCGCCGGTTCTGGGCGGGCGCCGACACCCCGGAGGGCGCGGCGGCGTTCGCCACGCTGTACGAGACGCTGGAGACCCTGACCCGGCTGCTGGCGCCGATCATCCCGTTCCTGACCGACCACGTGTGGGCGGCGCTGCGCCGCCCGGGGGCGCCGGAGTCGGTGCACCTGGCCGACTGGCCGGTGGCGGACCGGGAGCTGATCGACGAGGGGCTGTCGCAGGACATGGCGCTGGTGCGGCGCCTGGTGGAGCTGNCGCGCCAGCCGCTGTCCCGGGCGCTGGTGGGCGCCCGGGGGTTCGACCGGCTGCCCGAGCAGCTGCGCGCGCAGATCACCGAAGAGCTCAACGTGCACTCGCTGGAGGCGCTGTCGTCCGTCGGCGGCGACCTGGTGGAGTACACGGTCAAGCCGAACTTCCGGGCGCTGGGCAAGCGGTTCGCCAAGCGGACGCCGCTGGTGGCGAAGGCGATCGGCGCGGCCGACGCCAAGGCGCTGGTGGAGCAGGTGCGCGGCACCGGCTGGGCGCACGTGGAGGTCGAGGGCGAGCCGGTGGAGATCAGCGCCGACGAGGTGCTGGTGACCGAGCAGCCCCGCGAGGGCTGGGCGGTGTCCACCGAGAACGGCGAGACGGTGGCCCTGGACCTGGAGCTCACCCCGGAGCTGCAGCGCGCGGGGCTGGCCCGCGAGGTGGTCCGGCTGGTGCAGGACGCCCGCAAGGGCAGCGGCCTGGACATCTCCGACCGGATCGCGCTGGCCTGGTCGGCGACCGACCCGCAGACCGGGCAGGCGATGGAGGAGCACGCCGAGACCATCGCGGCCGAGGTGCTGGCCACGTCCTTCGCCCGAACCGAGAAGGCCCCCGAGGAGGAGGGCACCCACTCCGTGACGTCCGAGGACTTCGGCCTGACCGTCTGGATCCGCAAGGCCTGACCCCCTGAAGGCCACAGGCTGGGCCCCGGACGCACAGTGTCCGGGGCCTTTCCCGTCTCCGGCGTCTCCCCGCCTGGTGCAGCAGGTAACGGCTCGGGGATCGGATACTCACTCGTCCGCCGTCCGGAACCGGGAGGCCCTGCCGAACGCCTGGTCACGGCTAGGAGCAGGGAGAACGGACGGAGGTTCGGGGGGCACACCGACCGACGGTGACCCGCCACCCGGCAATCAGCCGCGAGCGGGGCA
>NZ_ANAD01000171.1 GCF_000341245.1 Nocardiopsis halophila DSM 44494 | reverse complement strand
TCGGCCCCCGGAGCCGATGGCGGTACGGCGGCAGATTCCCACCGAAGCAAGTCGAGGGAAGCGGTGGGCTATTCGTTCGTCTTCTTGCGCTTCAGGCCCTCGACGAACTCTGAGAAGGACGGCTCGTCCGGGTCTTCGGCCCTGCCCTCCGCCGGGATGTCGCCGGTCTCCTCCGGCTCTTCGTCCCCTGCGGCCGTCCCGGCTTCGTCCGAGTCGGTGACCGCTCCCCCGGCCTCGGGGGTGTCCGGAGCAGCGGTGCCGTCTTTTTCCGCCTTCGCCGACCGGTCGGCGTGCGTACTCGTTCCGGGCTCCGCCACCGCCCCTGACTGCGGCTCTTCGTCGAGGTCAGGCAGCGGCTCGGGGTCCGGGAGCTCGGCGCTCACGGCTCCGCTCTCTGCGCCGTCTTCGTGGGCGGCGCCGTCGGCCGGGGCCACGTCATGGGGGCGACCGGTGGTCGGCGCTTCGTCGTCGGCGACCTCCGCAGCCTCCGCAGCCTCGGTGGTCTCGGTGGTCTCCGCGCGTCCCGCCCCTTCGGCCACCGGCGGCTCCGCGCCGCTTGCCGCTGCCTCGGTGCTCTCGCCGTTGGGCTCGCCCGTGGCGGCGGTGGGCCGGGGCGTCTCATCCCGGTCAGCGGTCGGCTCGCTCGACGGGGCTTCGGCCTCCGTCTCGGGCGACTCCGGCGTCGCAGGCGACCCGGTATCGGATTCCGTGTCGGGGCCGGTTCGGGACTCGGGCCCGGCGGTGTGGGGATCGGTGTCGGGCTCGGCGGTGGCAGCGGACTCCGGGACTTCTCCCGGGGAGTGTGCGCCTTCCGCCTCCGCGGCACTCATGCGTTCAGCGGGCTCGGCAGCCCCAGCGGGCTCGGCGGACTCCGCAGGCCCCGTGGGCTCGGCATGCTCCGAACGCTCGGAGAGCCCGGAGCGCTCGGCCTTCTCGGACGGCCCTTCGGCCACGGGGGCGTCCACCGAGTCGGCTGCCGGGTCGGCCGACGTGTCCGCCGCCGGCTCCATCTCGGGCTCCGGTTCGGACACAGCGGAGGTCGTCGTCTCCGCGTCCGTGCCCGTGTCGTCGTCCGGTCCGGCCTCCGTGGCCGCGTCCTCGGGCGGGAGCGGGTGGGCGCCGGTCCGGGCGGGCTCCTCGGCGGACGGGGCATCGCCGTCGCCGCCGCCGGGAGAGGTCTCGGGGGGTCGGGGGGTGGTGGGTGAGGAAGGCTCAGAGGGCTCGGCCTGCGTCGACGGGCCGGGATCAGGGGCCTCGGTCGATCGGGGGCCGGGGACGGCCGGGCCTGTGCCCGGTCCGCCCGCCGCGCCCGCACCGGGCGCGGCCGTCCGCGCCTGCGGTGCGGACGGGGACGCTGCCCCGGCGAAACCCTCCTGCCGTACCCCTCCGACCGGTGCGCCGGGCCGGTCCGTACCGGCCTGCGGCGTTGCCGGGCCCTGACCGGCCGCCCCGGGGGGCGGGGCCGGGCCGGCGGCCCCTGAGGGCCGAACCCGGGCGACTGCGGCGGGGACGGACGCCTTCCCCAATCCGTCCGTCCGTGCGCCCGCCTGCTCGCGGGCACGTCGCACCGCCGTCGATATCCCCGTGCCCGCATCGCGGATTCCGAGCTGCTCGCGGCTCCGCACCGCCTCCGCGATGAGCAGTACCGCGCCGACGCCGCCGAGGGCGAGCGCGATGTACACCAGGCTCGCCTGGGCGAGCACCACGGCGATCGCGATGAGGAGCAGGGCCGCCGCCAGGACGACGAGGCTGCCGAGGATCAACACTGGTCGAGAGAGCCTTTACTGGTGGGTTCCTTCGAGGGTGGCGTGCCCTCCCGGGCGGTCAGCGGCGCTCGTGCGGCGCCTCGCCCGGGTGGAACCCGCCGTGCGGCGCGGGCTCGGGCTGCTGCTGGGCGAACGGGTTGCCGCCGGCCGGAGCCGCCGGGCCGCCGTGCTGCAGGGCCGGCCCCGCACCGGTGGGCGCCGACATGGTCTGGAAGCCGCCGGTGGTGTTGGGGTTGGCCGGTGCGCCGCTGGGCTCCTGGCCACCCTCGTTGAGCTCGCGCAGCTGGCGCTCGAAGTAGTCCTTCAGGCGGCTGCGGTACTCGCGCTCGAAGTCCTTCAGCTCGGCGACCTTGTGCTCCAGCTCCTCGCGCTGCTGCACCAGCGAGCCCATCACCTGGCGGTGCCGCTCCTGGGCGTCGCGGTCCAGGTTCTCGGAGCGGGCGCGGGCCTCGTTGACGATCTGCTCCGCCTGCCGGCGGGCCTTGCCGAGAATGTCGTCGGCCTCGTGCCGGGCGCGGCCCAGGGTCTCGTCGGCCTCGCGGCGGGCGTCGGAGATGGCCTGGTCGGCGGTCTGCTGGGCGAGGGCCAGGACACGCGCGGCGGTGTCCATGTTCTCCTCGGAGCCCGGCAGGCCCATCTGGGCGGCCATCGCGGGAAGCTGCTGCTCCACCGCCTGGGGCGCGGGTGCGGGCGCCGGGGCCGGCGCCGGCTCGGGCTGCTGCTGCGCCGGCTGCTGCTGCGGCTCCGGCTGCATCTGCTCCTGGGGCTGCTGCTGGAAGTCCTGCATGCCGGCGTTGGGCACCTTGCCCCGCAGGCACTCGGCCAGCTTGCCCCGAAGCTCCTCGTTCTCCTGGATCAGACGGTCGAGCTCGGACTCGACCTCATCGAGGAAGGCGTCGACCTCTTCTTCATCGTAGCCCGGCCGTAGCCGGGTCGTACTGAACTGCTTGTTCCGCACATCCGCGGGTGTCAGCGGCATGTTCGTCTCCTTGGCGCGCTTGGACTCCGTCCGTAGGGACGCTACCTGATCGTGACCTTACGGCAATCCGGATCATGACCAAGACCACATATCGGAACCGGAGCTTACCCGTCCGACATGTATGCCTTTCCGGAAGGCACCGCAGGGAAGCACCGGTTACACGGTCGCGGTCGTGAACATGGCGTACCGCACGATCTGGATGAGGATCACCACGAAGAGGAAGAGGACGGTGAAGCTCAGGTCCAGCGCCACACTCCCCAACCTGATGGGCTTGATGAACCGCCGGAGGAACTTCAGCGGCGGGTCGGTGATCGTGTAGACGCTCTCCGCGAGCACCAGCGAGAAGCCCGAGGGGCGCCACGACCGGGCGAACGACTGCACGAGTTCGAACACCAGCCGCCCTATCAGCACCAGCATGAAGAGGTTCAGCAGGATGAGGAGTACGTACAGGACGATGCTCACGGTCGTTCCTCGACCCAATCTGTGTACAGCCGTGGTGGTCTAGCTCTGGTTGAAGAAGCCTCGCTCGGCGATCCGTGCCTTGTCTTCAGCCGTCACCTCAACATTAGCCGGGGACAGGAGGAACACCTTGTTGGTCACGCGCTCGATGCTGCCGTGCAGCCCGAAGATGAGCCCCGCCGCGAAGTCGACCAGACGCTTGGCGTCGCTGTCGACCATCTCGGTGAGGTTCATGATCACCGGGGTGCCCTCCCGGAAATGCTCTCCGATAGTACGCGCTTCGTTGTAGGTGCGCGGATGGAGCGTGGTGATCCGGGCGAGGTCGGCCATCGCCGTCGCCGCGGAGACGCGGCGCTCGGACGCCCCGCCCGCCAGCGGGGTGCGGTCCTCTCCCTCACTCACGGCGTCGGAGCGCAGATCGCCGCCATGCGGGTCGGTCTCCCGCTCCCGCCTGTCCTCGACGGCCTCTTCGAAGTCGTCGAAGTCATCGTATTCGTCCGCATAGCGGTGATCGTAGCGGTCGTCCTCCACGAGGCCGAGGTAGACCGCCATCTTGCGCATCGCGCCGGCCATCTCATGTCCTCCGTCGTCCCTGTGGTGCGGCACCGCAGAAGACTTCTCTGAGTTCGCCCGTGCCCGCCGGTCCCCGCGCTGCGGGCGAACTCGACAGATGGGCGCCAAGGTCCATGTGGGGACATTACCCCACGTTCGGACCCCGATCACCGAGCAACGCCGTACCCACGCGCAGGTGTGTCGCGCCGTGCTCGATGGCGGCCTCCATGTCCCCGCTCATGCCCGCGGATATCACCTTGGCCTGAGGGTAGCGATCCCGGATCCCCGCCGCGACCGCGCGCAGACGGGCGAACGCGGCCCCCGGGTCGCCCTCCCGCGGGGCGACCGCCATCACGCCGCCGATCTCCAGCCCCTCCTCCGCGGCGATGAGGTCGGCGACCGCCGGGGCGTCGCGCGGGTCCGCCCCGCCGCGCGGGCCGATCACCCCGGCCTGGGAGTCGGGATCGAGGTTCACCTGGACCAGGCAGGTCAGCCGCCGCCCCTCCAGACGGGCGCGGCCGCCGAGCGCGCTCACCAGCCGCCCCCGGTCGACCGAGTGCACCACGTCGGCGTAGCGCGCCACCGACCGCGCCTTGTTGGTCTGCAGCTGCCCGACGAAATGCCAGGTGAGGGGCAGATCACCGAGTTCGGCCGCCTTGGCGGAGGCCTCCTGGTCGCGGTTCTCGCCCACGTCGCCCACCCCCAGGTCGGCAAGGATGCGCACGTCGGAGGCGGGATAGGTCTTGGTCACAGCGATGATGCTCACATCGGAGGCCGGACGCCCCGCCTTTTCGCAGGCCGTGGCGGCCCGCTCGCGCACCGCTTCCAGGTTGGCGGCGATGCGCCGCCGACGCAGGGCCGCCTCCCCGGTCTCCGCCCGCTCCGCATGTCCGCCGTGTTCCGCTGCCATCGCTCTTTCCGCTCGTTCGTCACTGCCGCGTCCCCGCCGCCCGCCGGGGGCGGCGCCGGGCGGCCGTCCTCTTCCTCCGACGCCGCCGCGGTCCGGAGCGCTCCGTACGGAGCCGCCCCGGGATCCCCGGTTCCGCCGGCTCATCCGGTGCCGCAGCCCGGACCGCCCCGCGTGCCCCGCCTAACGCGGGCTCCGCGCCTCGAAACGCCCCGCGCCGGCTCCGCCGCCCGGGCTCGGCCGCGCGTCCGTACCCTCCGGACCCTCTAGGGATCCGTCGTCCGGGACCCCGCCGCCCCGTCCTCCCGGGACGACCCCGGGTCCGACCCGGGGCGGCCTCTCAGGTCCGTCTCCTCGGCCCGTGTCCTAGGGGCGGTGTCCTAGGGGCCGTGCCCTAGGTCCCCTGCGCCGCCCCTCAGATCCGCCATACGTAGGAGGCCAGCCGCCCGGTCGGGGCCTGCCTCCGGTGGGAGAACAGGTCCGCGGTCTCATACGTGCACCGCCCGTCCGCACTGACGTGGCCGACTCCGGCCGCGCGCAGCTGCGCCTCGACCGCGGCGCGCATGTCCACGGCCGGCGTGCCCTCCCGGGTCTCCGACGCGCCCTCGGGGGTGTGCGCGGCCAGTTCGTCGCGCATGTGCGCGGGCACCTCGTAGCACCGCCCGCAGATGGAGGGTCCCAGCACCACCCTGATCCGCTCGAGGTCGGCCCCCTGGCGCACCATCTCCTCCACCAGCGCGGGGGCGACCCGCTTGATGGTGCCCACCCGCCCGGAGTGGGCCGCGCCGATCACCCCGGCCCCGGGGTCGGCCGCGACGATCGGCAGGCAGTCCGCGGACAGCGCCGCCAGCACCAGGTCGTCGCGGGCGGTGACGACCGCGTCCACCCGGCCGGCCCCGCCCGGTTCGGCGGCCACCGCCACGTCGGCGCTGTGCACCTGCTCCATCCACACCACCCGGGTGTGGTCGAAGCCGTAGAGGGCGGCGGCGGCGCGCCGGTTCTCCTCGACGGCCGCCGCCTCGTCCGGCACGCTCTTGCCGAGGTTGAAGGTGTCGAACGGCGGGGCGCTCACCCCTGCGTCGTAGCGGCCGGTGAACCCGGCGAGCACGCCCGGTGCCAACTCGAATGCGGCGCTCATGGCCCTCCCTGGGGACGGGTGCGGTCGGGACGCGAAAAAGCGTACCGGCGGCGGGGATCCCGCCGCCGGTACGCCTGCTCCGACGGGTGGCGCGGGCCTGCGGGCCGCGCGGCTCACGTGCGCCTCACTTCAGGAAGTCGGGCACGTCCAGGTCGTCGGGGTCGTCGAAGATGACCCGGCGACGCGGGGTGGGCACCTCGCCCGGACGGGAGAAGCCGTCGGCGCCGGTGCGCCGCGCCCCGTTCTCGCCGACCGCGTGGATCCCGCGGGGACGGGCCTCCTCCTCGGGCTCGGGCTCCGGCTCGGGCTCCTCCTGCGCGGGGGCCGGTTCCGGCCGCGCGGCGGGCTCGGCGCGCGGGGCCGGCTCGGGCTCGGGCTCGGCGGGCGCGGGCTCGGGCTCCGGCTCGGGGCGGACCTGCTCCGGAGCGGCCGGGCGGGCCGCCTGCTCGGGCTCGGGGCGCGGGGCCGGCTCCGGGCGCGGGGCGGGCTCGGCGGCGGCCGGTTCCGGCCGCGCGGCGGGCTCGGGCCGGGGNCTGGGCGGCGGCCGGTTCCGGCCGCGCGGCGGGCTCGGGCCGGGGCGCGGGCTCGGGGCGCGGCGCCGGCTCGGGGCGCCGCTCGACCTCGGGCGCAGGCGCCGCGGCCGTGGCGCGGGGCGGCGCCGGGGACTCCGAGCGGGGCTCGTCGAACCCGGCGGCGATGACGGTGACCCGCACCTCGTCGCCCAGGGCGTCGTCGATGACCGCGCCGAAGATGATGTTGGCCTCGGGGGCGGCGGAGTTGGCGACCAGCTGGGCCGCCTCGTTGATCTCGAACAGGCCGAGGTCCGAGCCGCCCTGGATGCTCAGCAGGACGCCGTGCGCCCCGTCGATGCTGGCCTCCAGCAGCGGCGAGGATATCGCCATCTCCGCGGCGGCCACCGCCCGGTCGTCCCCGCGTGCCGAGCCGATGCCCATCAGGGCCGACCCCGCCCCCTGCATGACGGACTTGACGTCGGCGAAGTCCAGGTTGATCAGGCCCGGGGTGGTGATCAGGTCGGTGATGCCCTGCACACCGGAGAGCAGCACCTGGTCGGCGGCCTTGAACGCGTCCAGCACGCTGACCTGGCGGTCGGAGATGGACAGCAGCCGGTCGTTGGGGATGACGATGAGGGTATCGACCTCGTCGCGGAGCATCGCTATGCCGGACTCGGCCTGGGTGGCGCGGCGCTTGCCCTCGAACCCGAAGGGGCGGGTGACCACGCCGATGGTGAGCGCCCCCAGCGACCGGGCGATGTTGGCGACCACGGGCGCACCGCCGGTGCCGGTGCCGCCGCCCTCTCCGGCGGTGACGAACACCATGTCGGCGCCCTTGAGGACCTCTTCGATCTCCTCTCGGTGGTCCTCGGCCGCCTTGCGGCCGACGTCCGGGTCGGCCCCGGCGCCCAGGCCCCGGGTCAGCTCGCGCCCGACGTCCAATTTGACGTCGGCATCGCTCATGAGCAGCGCCTGAGCGTCGGTGTTGATGGCGATGAACTCGACGCCCTTGAGTCCCTCTTCGATCATCCGGTTGACGGCGTTGACGCCGCCGCCGCCGATACCGACGACCTTGATGACCGCGAGGTAGTTCTGCGGTGCTGCCACGACGAGGGGCCTTTCCGCTCGCATCGGCCGGTCGCTACCGAGTGTCGTCGGCGACCGCGGCCTGGGCCGCGCTCCCCGACCGCGGGTCGGGCCGACCGGCTGTCCGGTTCTACAGTCTTACTTGCGGCGCCCCGGGCCGACCGCCGCCGGCCGGACCGCCCAGGGGCTGGGCCCCGGCCCCGGGTTCCCCGGGGCCCACGGGACTTTCGCCCCTATCGGTTCGAGTCCATACTTATGTCAACCATGGTCTGCCTCCCGACAGTAGGCCGCGGCCTGCCGACGGGCAACCAACCAGGTGTTCAGCCTAACGGCGTGTCGGCTCCGGAAGCGATGCGCCGTCCCGGCGCGTCGCGTCTGGAATGTCCCGGGCTCCGCGCCGCCCCTGGGCCGCCGCCTGCCGCTCCGCACCGCGCCCGGGGCCGCGCGGGCCCCGCACCGCCCGGACCTCAGCCCACGACGGCCATGTCGACGGAGCTGACGTCGTAGACGCGCTCGGAGTCGGGCGGGTGCTCGCCCGCCAGCACCTCCAGGATCCGCGCCTTGCGCCCGCCGTCCTCGGCGTCGCCCCACTCCACCGTCGCGCCGCCCTCCAGCTCCACGGTGATGGAGTCGGCGTCGCGCGCGTCGATGGCGGCGACCCGGGCCGTGGAGGCGGGCAGCGCCCCGTCCAGCGCGTCGGCGACCGAGGCCGCCGCCGCCACCGCGGGGTTGCCCTCGACCTCGCCCCGGACCCGCGCCAGCGGGTAGGCGTCGGGGCGGGAGTCGGCGTCGGCGATCCGGACCCCGTCGTGGTCGACGAGGCGGAACCCGTCCCCGGCCCGCACCGCCAGGCGCGGCTCGCGTTCGTGCACCCGCACGGTGAGCGCGGCCGGCCAGGACCGGTCCACCTCGANCCCCCCCCGCCCCGCCCGCCCAGCCGCAGCTTCGCGGCCCGGCTGGCCGCGGCCTCGGTGTCGACCCGGGCCAGCGGAGTGCCGGTGGGCACGTCCAGCGCCCCCACGACGGATTCGCGGTCGATCCGGTCCAGGCCTTCCACCCGCACCTCGCGCACCACCAGCAGCCGCGACCCCAGCAGCACCCAGGTCACCACCGCCAGCAGCGCGACGATGAGCAGGACGATGAAGGCGGCCTTCCACGGGTCGGAGCGGGGCGCACCGCCCGCGCGGCCCGCCTGAGCAGCGCCGCCTGCCACGGCAAGCACCTTCCCTCCCACGCGGGCCCCGCGCGGGCGCCGCCTCAGGCGCCGCGCTCCTCCAGGGCCGCGACGATCCGCGGGCCGAGCTCGGTGACATCCCCGGCGCCCATGGTCAGCACGATGTCCCCGGGGCGGGCCAGCGCGGCCGCCGCCGCCACCGCCTGGTCGCGGGTGGCGGGCCGGTGCACCCGCCCGTGGCCGACCCGGTCGGTGATCAGGGCCGAGGTGACGCCGGGCTCGGGGTCCTCCCGGGCCCCGTAGACCTCCATCACCACGGCCTCGTCGGCCAGGGCCAGCGCCTCGCCGAACTCCGCCGCGAAGATCCGGGTGCGACTGTACAGATGGGGCTGGAAGACCGCCACGACGCGCGCCGAGGCGCCCTCCCCCGCGGGGCGGGAGTCCAGGGCGGCGCGGGCGGCGCGCAGGTCCGCCGCGATCTCGGTGGGGTGGTGGGCGTAGCTGTCGTAGACCGCGGTGCCGGCCGCCTCGCCCTTGGGCTCGAAGCGGCGGGCGGCGCCGGTGAAGTGCGCCAGTTGCTCCACCGCGACCTCGGGGTCGTGGCCCAGCTCGTCGGCGACGGCGATCGCCGCGGCGGCGTTGAGCACGTTGTGCAGCCCGGGCACGGCCAGCACGCACTCCAGGGGCTCGCCCTCGGGCGGGGTGAGGGTGAAGCGGGTGGAGAAGCCCTCGGCGCCGATCCCGCCGACCCGGAAGTCGGACTCGGGGGCCTGGCCGTAGGTGACCACGCGCAGGCCGCGGGCGCGGGCGCTCTCGGCGACCTTGCGGGCGCCGGGGTCGTCCACCCCGACGACCAGGGTCCGCCCGACCCGGTCGGCGAACGCGGCGAACTCGGCGTGGATCTCGTCCAGTCCGCCGTAGTTGTCCAGGTGGTCGGCCTCGACGTTGGTGACCACGGCGATCTCGGGCGAGAGCATCAGGAAGGAGCCGTCGCTCTCGTCGGCCTCGGCGACGACGACGTCCCCGGCCCCGGCGTCGGCGCCCAGGCCGGTGGTGACCAGGCGGCCGCCGATGATGTAGCCGGGCTCGACCCCCAGCTCCTGCAGCACCACGGTGAGCATGGAGGTGGTGGTGGTCTTGCCGTGGGTGCCGGCCACGGCCACGCCCGTGCGCCCCAGCAGCAGGCCGCCCAGGGCGGCGGCGCGCGGCAGGATGCGCAGGCCGCGGCGGCGCGCCTCGGCGACCTCGGGGTTGTCCTCGCGCACGGCCGAGGAGACGACCAGGGTCTGGGCGTCGCCGACGTTGGCGGCGTCGTGCCCCACGTGCACGCGGGCGCCCAGCTCCTCCAGCTCGCGCAGCAGGGCGCCGTCCTTGGCGTCGCTGCCGGAGACCTCGGCGCCGCGCTGCAGGAGCACCCGGGCGATGCCGGACATGCCGACCCCGCCCATGCCGACGAAGTGGACCCGGCCCATCTCCTCGACGGGGAGCGGCTCGGTGGGCCGCACCAGGCTCATCGGGCGTCCTTCCCGTCGTCGACGAAGGTGTCGTCCTCGTCATCGTCGTCCTCGGGCACCGGCACCTCGTCGCCCGGGTTGTCCCCGCGGGCGACGGCCAGGACCTCGCGGGCCAGCTCGGCGTCGGCGTCGCGGCGGCCCATGGCCGAGGCGGCCTCGGACATGGCCACGACCCGGTCGGTGTCGGTGAGCACCGGGATGAGCTCCTCGGTGATCCAGCGGGCGGTCAGGTCGGCGTTGTTGATGAGCAGGCCGCCGCCGGCCTCGACGATGGGCTCGGCGTTCAGGCGCTGCTCGCCGTTGCCGATGGGCAGCGGGACGAAGCAGCCGGGCAGGCCGACGGCGGTCAGCTCGGCGCAGGTCATGGCGCCCGAGCGGCACATGGCCATGTCGGCGGCGGCGTAGGCGATGTCCATCCGGTCCACGTAGGGGACCACGACGTAGGGGACGCCGTCCCGGGTGCGGTCCTGGGGCTCCTCGGCGTTCTTGGGGCCGACCACGTGCAGGACCTGCACCCCGGCGGCGGTGAGCGCGGGCTGGGCCTGGAAGGCGGCCTCGTTGACGGCCTGGGCGCCCTGGGAGCCGCCGAAGATCAGCAGGGTAGGCAGGTCGGAGCGCAGGCCGAAGTGGGCGCGCGCCTTGTCGCCCATGGCCAGGCGGTCCAGGGTGGAGATCTGTTCGCGCAGCGGGATGCCGATGAAGCGGCCGTTGCGGATCTCGGTGTGCGGGTGGCCGGTGTACACGTGCGGGGTGAGCCGCGCCCCCAACCGGTTGGCCAGCCCGGGGAGCGGGTTGGCCTCGTGGACGACGATGGGGATCCGGCGGCGCCGGGCCGCCAGGTAGCCGGGGGTGGCCACGTAGCCGCCGAAGCCGACGAGGACGTCGGCCTGCAGCTCGTCGAGGCGGTCGCCCGCGGCGCTGATGGCGCCGGCGAGCTTGCCGGGCACCTGGAGCAGCTTGGGGGTGAGCCGGCGGGGCAGGGGGACGGCGGGGATCAGCCCCAGTTCGTACCCGCGCATGGGCACCAGCCGGGTCTCCAGCCCCCGCTCGGTGCCCAGGCACATCACCCGGGTGTCGGGGTCGATCCGCCGCAGCGCGTCTGCCAGGGAGAGCGCGGGCTCGATATGCCCGGCCGTGCCGCCTCCGGCGAGGGCTACCCTCATCGTCGCCGATTCCTCCTCGCTTGAACCTGCCCGTGGTCGCCGTCGCGCCGCTCGATCGCGGTGCCCAGGCCCAGCCAGCTTAGAGCCCTTTCCACCCGGCCGGGACCGCGCGCGGCCAGCGCCCTGCGGGCGTCCGGCTCGGTCTTGGCCATGGCCAGGAGCGCCCCCAGGCCGAGCATGGTCGGGATCAGCGCGGACCCCCCGGCCGAGACCAGCGGCAGGGGGATGCCGGTCACCGGCAGCACGCCGATGACGGTGCCGATGTTGACCATGGCCTGCAGCACGATCCAGGCGGTGACCGAGGTCGCGGCCAGGCGCACGAAGGGGTCGTCGACCCGCGACGCGACGCGGAGCCCAGCGTAGCCCAGGACGCCGAAGAGTCCGACGACGACCAGGGTGCCGACCAGGCCGAGCTCCTCGCCGATGATCGCGAAGATGAAGTCGCTCTCGGGGTGGGGCAGGAAGCCCCACTTCTCCCGGCTCCCGCCGATGCCCACCCCGAACAGGCCGCCGGTGCCCAGCGCGTACAGGCCGTGGATGAGCTGGAAACCGGACCCGGTGGGGTCGGCCTCGGGGTTGAGGAAGGAGGTCACGCGGGCCATGCGGAACGGCTCGACGGCCACCATGATCGCCACCAGGGTCCCGACCAGGCCCAGCATGCCCACGAACAGCTTGCCCGGGGCGCCCACCACCCACAGCAGCGCCAGGAAGATCGTGAGCAGGACCATGGTGGTGCCCAGGTCGGTGCCGAGCAGCACCAGCAGCACGAGCACGGCGCACCCGGGCATCAGCGGGAAGAGGAGCTGGCGCCACTCCTTGAGCTCCTTGAGCTCCTCCTTGCGGGCGAGCACGTTGGCGCCCCACAGGGCGAAGGCGAGCTTGGCCGGCTCGGAGGCCTGGATGGTCACGCCGCCGATCTCCACCCACCGCATCGCGCCGGAGTTGTACTCCTCGCCCTTGAAGACGGTGAGCACCAGCAGCGCGACCGAGACCAGCATGGCGGGGTAGCCCAGGGCGCGGAACACGTGCATGGGCATGTGCGAGGCGAGCACCATCAGCGGCAGGCCCACGGCGGCGGCGAGGACCTGCTTCTGGAACAGGCTGTAGGGCGAGCCGGTCTCGGTGTAGGAGTCGACCATCGAGGACGACAGCACCATGGTCAGGCCCAGGGCGATGAGCATGGCGCTGGTACCGAAGATGAGGTAGTAGGAGGTGAGCGGGCGCCGGCCGAGCTCGCGCAGCCAGTTGCCGCCCGCGCCCGCGCCGCCCCCGGACGAGGCGCGCGGAGCGCTCCCGGGGCGACCGCCGGGCGGACGCGTCCGGGCCGCCTTCTTCTTCCCGGGCGCTCCCCCACGGGGCACCACCGCCATACGCCACCTCCGCCGCGACACACTTTCCCAGCGTCGAACAAGTGTGGTGGCTACGGTGGCGCAAGCGTCGGACATAACGCGCGTGTTGGGGTTCTTTTCTCCCACACAGGCGCGCAGGACGGGCGAACGGGGCACTCGGCGACCGAACGGACGGTCCGGGACGGACCGGATCGTCCGCCGGGACCGCACCGGAACCCCGCGGGAAGGCGCCTGAGGGACGGTCGCGGGGCACCGGAGGGGGCACGTGCCCGCCGGGACCGTGGCCGCGCGACCGGCGGCCGCGCCCCTGAGGTCGCTCCCGGTATCGATGGCGTCCATTGGAGCGGTGTCGTTTCCGTCCGGCCACTTCAGCGCCGTCGTCACGGCTCCGGGCCGAACCCGGGCCGCCTTCGCAGCCCCGACCGGCGCCCCGCCCGTCGGCGGACGGCCGAAGGCCGCCCGCCGACGGCGGCCACGGCCGCCGAAGGCTCCGCCGCCCCGGCGGGCGCCCTACCGGTATCTCCGGAGCGCACCGCGGATCGGGCGTGGCGGAGCCGCCCCGGTCGTTCGCCGACCCGGTGGACGACCGGGGCAGGAGGAGCACCGGGAAGGACCCGCGCAGGGCCCCGTACACGACGCGTGCCCGGAGCCCCTGGGGCTCCGGGCACGCATGGGGCCGATCAGGCCTGGAGTCTGCGGACCGCCTCGGCGAAGCGGTCGCCGCGGGCGTTGTAGTCGGTGAACATGTCCATCGACGCCGCGGCGGGGGCCAGGAGCACGGTGTCGCCCTCCCGGGCCAGGGCGCGGGCCTCGGCCACCACCCGGTCCATCGCGTCGTCGCCGGTCTCGGCGACCTCCACCACGTCCGCCTCCGGGGCGTGCTCGTCCAGCGCGCGGCGCAGTTCGGCGCGGTCGCGGCCGAGCAGCACCGCCGCCCGCAGGCGCGGCGCGGCCGAGCGCACCAGCTCGTCCACCTCGGCGCCCTTGAGCAGTCCCCCGGCGATCCACACCACCGGCTCGTAGGCCGCCAGGGAGGCGCCGGCCGCGTGGGCGTTGGTCGCCTTGGAGTCGTCGATGTAGAGCACCCCGTCCACGGTGGCCACCGGGGCGATGCGGTGCGGCTCGGGGCCGAACGCCGCCAGCCCCTCCCGGACCGCCTTGGGGGCGGTGCCCGCCGCCCGCGCCAGCGCCGCCGCCGCGAGGGCGTTGGCCACCTGGTGCGGCGCCGCCGGGCGCACGTCCTGCAGAGCGGCCAGCTCCTCGGCGGTGTGCACCGGGTCGTCCACGAACGCGCGGTCCACGAGCAGGTCCTCCACCACGCCCAGCTCACCGGGGCGCGGGGTGCCCGGCCCGAAGCCGACCAGCGGGGTGTGCGGGTCGCCCTCGGAGGCCAGGCGCACCGAGTGCTCGTCGGCGGTGTTGGCCACCCGCACCGTGCCGCGGGCGTAGATCCGGCCCTTGGCCTCGGCGTAGGCGTCGAACCCGCCGTGCCAGTCCAGGTGGTCGGGGGCCAGGTTGAGGACGGCGGCCGCCTGCGGGCGCACCGAGCTCGACCAGTGCAGCTGGAAGCTGGACAGCTCCACCGCCAGCACCTGCGGGCACGTCCCGTCGGGGCCGGGGCGGACCGCCTCGATGATGGGGGTGCCCACGTTGCCCACGGCCAGGGCGTCGCGGCCGTCGGCGCGCAGCATCGCCTCCAGCATCCGCACCGTGGTGGTCTTGCCGTTGGTGCCGGTGACCGCCAGCCAGACCTGGTCGGCGGGCTTGAGCCGCCAGGCCAGCTCGACGTCGCCGATGACCTCGATCCCGGCGCCGGCCGCCGCGGTCAGCAGCGGTGCGTCCGGCCGCCACCCCGGGGAGGTGACCACGAGCGAGGCGTCCTCGGGCAGGGCGTCCGAGCCCAGCACCACGCGGGCGCCCTCGGCGCGCAGCTCCTCGGCCGCCCGGCGGGAGGCCGCGTCGTCCCGGCCGTCCACGACCGTCACCCGGGCGCCGCACGCCAGCAGCGCGCGGGCGACCGGCGGGCCGGACACACCGAGCCCGGCCACGCACACCGGCCTGCCGCGCAGGCCCTCTTCGAATCCGTCCGCCATCGGCTACCTCGGCATCCATTCCAGGTAGAACAGGCCGATGCCGGTGCCCACCAGCAGGCCCTGGATGATCCAGAAGCGGATGACGATGGTCGTCTCCGCCCAGCCCTTCAGTTCGAAGTGGTGCTGGAGGGGCGCCATCCGGAATATCCGTTTGCCGGTCAGGCGGAACGAGCTGACCTGCAGCATCACCGAGGCGGTGATGAGCACGAACAGGCCGCCGATGACGAGCAGCAGCAGCTGGGTGCGGGTGGTGATGGCCAGGCCGACCACCAGGCCGCCCAGGGCCAGCGAGCCGGTATCGCCCATGAAGATCTTGGCGGGCGGGGCGTTGTACCAGAGGAAGCCGATACAGCCGCCCAGTCCGGCGGCGGCGACCACCGCCAGGTCGAGGGGGTCGCGCACCGGGTAGCAGTTGGGCGAGAGCAGCGCCTCGCTGCAGCTCTGGCGCAGCTGCCAGTTGCCGATGATCACGTAGGAGACCAGCGTCAGGATGGTGGCGCCGGTCGCCAGCCCGTCCAGGCCGTCGGTGAGGTTGACGGCGTTGGAGAAGCCCACGATGAGGAAGAGCGCCCAGATCACGAAGATGCCGATCCACAGCGGCGGCCCGAAGTCGCGCAGGAACGACAGCTGGGGCGAGGCGGGGGTGTAGCCGTAGCCGTTGGGGAACTTCGTCACCCCGTAGGCGAAGCCGACGCCGATCACGGTCTGGCCGAGCATCTTGGCGCCGCTGCGCAGGCCCAGGCTGCGGCGCTTGTAGATCTTGATGAAGTCGTCGAGGAAGCCGACCGCGCCCATCCCGACGAACAGGAACATCACCAGCAGGCCGGAGACCGTGGGGCGGGTCATCAGCGCCAGGTGCGAGCCGAAGTAGCCCAGCACCGCGCCCAGGATGATGACGATGCCGCCCATGGTGGGCGTGCCCTGCTTGGTCTTGTGGCCCTCGGGGCCGTCGTCGCGGACCTCCTGCCCGAACTTGAACCGGAACAGGATGCGGATCAGCGGCGGCATCACCAGCATGGAGATGACCAGGGAGATCGCCGCTGCGATGAGGATATTGCTCACTGGGCGTCCTTCCCCGACGCGGTAAGCCCCTCGGCCACCTTCTCGGCGACCTTCTCCAGCCCGGCCACGCGCGATCCCTTCACCAAGACGACGTCCTTGGGCCGCAGGCGCGTGCGCAGCGCCTCGGCCGCGCCGGCGGCGTCGGGGACGGCGACGGCCTCCCCCTGCCAGCC
Source organism: Nocardiopsis halophila DSM 44494 (assembly GCF_000341245.1). Lineage (GTDB taxonomy): Bacteria > Actinomycetota > Actinomycetes > Streptosporangiales > Streptosporangiaceae > Nocardiopsis_A > Nocardiopsis_A halophila. The sequence continues at coordinate 2,035 of NZ_ANAD01000171.1, read as the reverse complement.
GGCGACCCGCGCCGCCCCGTCGGCGATGGGGGCGGCCTCCTCACCGACCACGATCAGCCCGTCCACGCCCAGGGAGGCGGCCAGGCGCCCGGTCTCCTCGTGCGCCTCGCGCGCCTTGCCGCCCAGCTCGGCCATGGCCCCCAGCACCGCGAAGGAGCGGCGCCGGTCCCCGGCGATGGCGCCCAGCGTGCGCAGCGCCGCCGCCATGGACTCGGGGTTGGCGTTGTAGGCGTCGTTGACGACGGTGGTGCCGTCGGCCAGCTCGCCGACCTCCATCCGCCAGCGGCTCACCGGGCCGGCCTGGGCCAGCGCGGCGGCGGCCGCCGCGGCGTCCATGCCGAACTCGGCGGCCACCGCGGCCACCGCCAGCGCGTTGTGCACCTGGTGCTCGCCGACCACCGCCAGCCGGACCGGGGCGCTGCCGCCGTTCATCTCCAGGGTGAAGGCGGCCCGCCCGGCACCGTCCATCCGGACGTCGCGGGCGCGCACGTCGGCGTCCTCGCCGCGGCCGTAGGTCACCACCCGGGCCGAGGTGCGTGCGGCCATGGCGCGCACGGCGTCGTCGTCGGCGTTGAGCACCGCGACCCCGCCGTCGGCGGCCGAGGGCAGCGCCTCGACGAGCTCCCCCTTGGCCTGGGCGATGGCCTCGCGCCCGCCGAACTCGCCCATGTGGGCGCTGCCGACGTTGAGCACGACGCCGATGCGCGGCGGGGCGATGGTGCACAGGTGCGCGATGTGCCCGATACCGCGCGCGGCCTTCTCCATGACCACGAAGCGGGTGTCGGCGTCGGCGCGCAGCACGGTCAGCGGGTGGCCGATCTCGTTGTTGAACGAGCCGGCCGGCGCGACCACGGGGCCGAGTCCCCCGAGCACCTGGGCGAGCAGGTCCTTGGTGGTGGTCTTGCCGGACGAGCCGGTGACCCCCACGATGTCGGCCCCGGCCGCGGTGACGCGGTCGGCCACCTCGCGGGCGAGCCTGCCGAGCGCGGCCACGACCTCGTCGTCGCCGCCGTCGGCCAGCAGCTGCGGCGCCTCGACCGGCCGGGACCCGAGGACGGCCGCGGCGCCGGCGGCGAGGGCGGCGCCGGCGAAGTCGTGCCCGTCGGTGCGCTCCCCGCCGAGCGCCACGAACAGCGAGCCTGGACCGGCCTGCCGAGAGTCCACGACGACCGGGCCGGTCACGGCGGTGTCCGGGCGCGCGGATCCGCGTATCCGGGTTCGGGTGATCTCAGCGATCCGATCGAGCGTCAGCGCGATCAAATCCACTCCTCATGTCGGGCCCGGTCCTCCGCGCCTGCGGCGCCTCGATCGGGGTGGCGGACACAGCCCATGCACGGCGCCGGTCCGGGGATCGCGCTGGGGCTGGTCGACCGCGAGGCGGCAGCGGCACGCCGCGGGGCCGGGCAGCGATTGCCGGACCCACCTTAGAGCATCCGGGATATCGGGGGTTGCGTCACGGCCGCATTGCGGGACCGGATCGGCGTTCGAATCGCCCGCCCCACGGGCGCACTCCGCAACCGCGCCCGCCGACGTTCGGCCGGAACGCGCGCACGACCCCGGGGCCACAGCCCCCACCTGCGGGGATCGGGTGCCGCGTGCGCAGGGTCACCGCACGCGCGGAGCCGATCGGAGGCACCCCGCCGACCGCTCACGGCGGGAGGCGCCCCCGCCTCGCGTTCCCGGCATCGGCCGTCGGTAACGATCCCGAAGCAGATTCCCGTGCATCGTCACCACGACACGCTTTCATCCCATTTGTCCGCTTTCGTGGCGCCACCATGCCGAGGAGAGCCGAAGAGTCGGTGAAGGGAGAACAGGAGAATTCGCATGGAGTTCCACGCGGATGCGCCCTCACCCCCGCACACCCGGCCGACTGTCCGGCGAACGCCGCCGCACGGCCCTCTCCCCCTGCCCTGTTCCCCCGGCTCAAGACAGCGGCAGCGACGACCGGAACACCAACGGGGCCTGATCCGACCACCGGCCCACCGGAACTCCGGGTGACGAGCAGCAACGACGAGCACCATTCCCCGCCCCGCGA
>NZ_ANAD01000170.1 GCF_000341245.1 Nocardiopsis halophila DSM 44494 | reverse complement strand
GGGCGGCCGGGGCCCGGAGAGCTCCACCACGCCGGCGGACACGACCTGCGGATACGGAGACGGCGCGACCAGAACGCGGTTCGGGTCGACCGCACCCCGATTCCTCCCCGAACACCCCATTCCCCTCCGCCGACGAAGCACCCGCAGGCCTCCGGTACCCCCTCCCCGCCCCTCGCCCGCTCAGCAGACCCGAATCCGACTACCGGGAGTGATATCCGCCACCACAAACGGCATTGGCGTGCCACAAGCGGGCGATTCGGCACCGAATCCGGTTCTGGTATCGCCGACTTCGCACACCGCCGCCTCCCTGGAGGACGATCAGGCTGCCGGAGGGGGATCCAGGAGGGACAGAACTCCACCCAAACCGAACATTCCGGGCGCAATACGGGTTTTCAGTCGGCCGGAGCCCGCGTTTCGGACGCCTCAGGCCGACGAGGAGGCAAGAACGATGCAGGGGCGGCCCGAGGGGCCCGGGGAGCTCCAAGGAGCGTTCTCAGACCCGCCTGGCCCCGTTCGGCCCCACCTATGAGCAGACGGAGCACCGCCCCCTCGATCGGCCCGGACGACGACCACCCGTGCACCGGTGTCACCCGTCGACCTCGACTCAGGCGGGGTCCGCTGGAGTGGTGGAGGAAGTGCGCGACCGCGGATGGCGGCCATTCGAGCGGCGCACCTTCACAAACGCACGACCCGGGCGCCGCACAGGTCTCGGGTCCGTCGAGCGTGGTGAATCCACCACCCTGGGCTGGATGCACCGACCGCACCGCCCGCCCCGCACCGCACCGCAGGACTTGCGGGACCGAAGCCCCGCCCGAAGGACGCAGGCCTGACGGCCGCCGCGGACTCCAGCGACCACTCGCCCCCACCGCGCCGCGGCCGACCGCGAGCGCTCCCCGGGGGCTCGTCAGTGCCTGCGGCTCGTCAGCGCTCCTTTTCGCGGGCCACGCGGCGGCGGAGAGCCTCCTCCAGGACCTCGCAGTCGTCGAACGGGAGAACCTCGCCGCCGATCTTCTGCCCCCGCTCGTGGCCCTTCCCGGCCACGACCACCACGTCCCCGGCCCCGGCCCGGTCGACCGCCAGGGCGATCGCCTCCGCCCGGTCCGGCTCCACCGTGATCCGCGCCCGCTCCTCGCGCGGCGCCCTGGCCACGCCCTCCAGCATCGACCCGAGGATCACCACCGGGTCCTCGCTGCGCGGGTTGTCGTCGGTCAGCACCACCGCGTCGGCCAACCGCGCCGCCGCCTCCCCCATGAGGGGGCGTTTGGACCGGTCGCGGTCGCCGCCGCAGCCCACCACGATCGTCAGCCGCCCCTCGGTGACCTCCCGCAGGGAGGTCAGGACCGCCTCGATCGCGCCCGGCTTGTGCGAGTAGTCCACCACCGCGGTGAAGTCCTGGCCCGCGTCGACCCGCTGCATCCGGCCCGGCACCCCCGGCGCGGCCGCGACGCCGTCGATGGCGGTGTGCACCGGCACGCCCGCCTCCACCAGGCCGACGATGGCGGCCATCGCGTTGGAGACGTTGAACGGCCCGGGCAGGCCCACCGACGCCTCCAGCTCCACCCCGCCGGGGCCGACCACGCGGAAGGTGCTGCCCTGCGCGCCCAGGCGCACGCCCTCGGCCCGCCAGTCGGCCTCCGTGTCGCCCTCGGAGGAGAAGGTGGTGACCGGGACCTCGCCGTCGGCGGCGACCATGTCCACCAGCGCCCGCCCGAACCGGTCGTCGCGGTTGACCACGGCGACCTTGGTGAAGCCCGGCGTGAACAGCCGCGCCTTGGCCTCGAAGTACTCGCGCAGGTCGGAGTGGAAGTCCAGGTGGTCCTGGGACAGGTTGGTGAAGATCGCCACGTCGTAGGTGGTGCCGTCGACCCGCCCCAGCGCCAGGGCGTGGCTGGAGACCTCCATGGCGGTCGCGGCCACGTCCTGCTCCAGCATGGCGGCGAACAGCCCGTGCAGGTCGGTGGCCTCCGGGGTGGTGAGCGAGGAGTCGACGCGCTCGCCGCCCACCCGCATCTCCACGGTGCCGATCAGTCCGGTCTTCTCCCCGGCGGCGCGCAGCCCCGACTCCACCAGGTAGCTGACCGTGGTCTTGCCGCTGGTGCCGGTGGTGCCGATGAGCATCATCCGGTCGGCCGGGTGGCCGTACACCCACGCCGCCACCTCGCCCAGCACCGACCGCGGGGCGCCCACGGTCACCACGGGCAGCCGGGTGGCGGCCGCCCGGTCGTAACCGGCCGGGTCGGTGAGGATCGCCGCCGCGCCGGCGCGGGCCGCCTGGTCGGCGAAGTCGGCGCCGTGCACCTGTGTCCCCGGCAGGGCCGCATAGAGGTCGCCGGGCCGAACGGCGCGCGAGTCGTGGGTGATCCCGGTGATCACCGTCGCACCGGGGTCGGCGGCCTCCTCGTCCATGCCCTGGTCGACGCAGGTGACGAAGGCGTCGGGGCCCAGGAGGCGGGCCAGCTCGGAGAGCGGGCGGAGCTGCTTGTGGTCAGGTCGCATAAGGGGTGGCACGCCGAGAGGTTATCGGCTGTTCGGGGCCCACGGATAATCCACCGCGCCGTGCTCCTCGGCACGCGGCCGCGGCCGGGAGCGGCGGCGATGGGAACGCTCGGAGGCACACTCGGACGGAGGCTCGCCGCAGGGGCCCGGTTCCGGTCGGGGCCCGGCCGGGCGGTCACGGCCGACAGCGGCCCGAGCAGCGGCCGAGCGTGGGGGACACCATGGGAAGAGACCGACGACACCGGAAGGGTGGGCGCGCTTGGAACGGCTACCGGGGTGTTCGCAGGCCCACTGGAGACGGTGTCGGCAGAGCCGGCGGATATCGGACCGCGGATCCCCACTGCACCAGGCCCCTCCGGCCTGCCTCAGGCGGCACACTCCCCCCGCGCCGACGACCGCCGAGCCCGCGAGAACGAAGACACGCCCCTGGGGCGGTCGGCTTAGTGCCGATCAGTACCGACCGCCCGGACCGGCCTCGCTCATTCTCGACCCTCCCCCACCGGTCGACGGGCTGAATCTGCAGGCCGCCGAACCGCTGGGGCGTTCCGGTGTCCCTTTGGCCGACACCCCCACCGAGCACCACCGGATCCCGCCGATGGGCGCGGCTCCGGGCGACAGAAGGCGATCGGTCCTGCCCCTCGGGATACTCAGGCCACTCGGACTACTCGTCCTCGAAGAGCTTGATGTTGGGCGGCTCGGTCTCTGTCGGCGGGATCTTCAACGTCTTGAGCCCGAACGACATCACGTCCTTGAACAGCGGCCCCGCGGTCTCGCCCCCGTAGTACTTCTCCTGCGGGTTGTGCAGGACCGCCTGCACGATCAGCTCCGGGTCGTCCGCCGGGGCGAAGCCCACGAACATCGACGTGTAGCTGCGCTTCTCGTACTGCCCGGTCTCCGGGTCGACCCTGTTGGCCGTGCCGGTCTTGCCCGCCACCCGGTAGCCGTCGATCCGCGCCTGCTGGGCGGTGCCGTGCTCCCCGGTGACCGCCTCCAGCATCAGCGACACCTCTTCGGCGGTCTTCTCGCTGATCACACGCTCCCTGGTGGGCTCCTCCGAGGGGTGGAACTCCCCCGCCTCGTCCTCGGTGCCCGCGACGACGGTGGGCTCCACCCGCACGCCCCCGTTGGCGACGGTGGCGTACACGCTGGCCATCTGCATCGCGGTCACCGACAGGCTCTGCCCGAAGGAGACCGACGCCAGCTGCGTGCCCCACCAGTCGTCGGGGTGCTTGAGCACGCCGGCCTCCTCCCCCGGAAGGTCCAGGCCGGTGGGGCGGCCGAAGCCGAACTTGGTCAGGTAGTCGTAGAGCCCTTGGGCGCCCAGCTGCTGGCCGACCTTGATGGTGCCGACGTTCGAGGACTGGGCCATGATCCCGTTGAGCGTCATCCGCTCGGTGTCGTGGAACGAGGAGTCCTTGAAGGTGCGGTCCATCACCTGCATGTCGAACGGCACCGTGTAGACCGTCTCCGGCGTGGTCACTCCCTCCTCCAGCGCCCCGGCCGCGGTGATCACCTTGTTGGTGCTGCCCGGCTCGAACACGTCGGCGACCGCGCCGTTCTTACGGTCCTCGGCATCGCTGTCCGCGATGTCGGTGGGGTCGTAGGTGGGGTAGTCGGCCATCGCCACCACCTCCCCGGTGGGGCGCATGGCGATGACGCTGCCGCCCAGGGCCCCCAGTTCCTCGGCGGTCTCGGCCAAGGCCTGCTGGGCGTACCACTGCACGTCCTGGTCGAGGGTGAGGCGCACGTCCTTGCCGGGCACCGGCTCCTCGGCGTACCCGCCGGCCATGGGGATCTGGGTGCCCGTGGCCCCCATCTCCACCTGCTGCTTGCCGGGCCGCCCCGCCAGGGTGGAGTCCAGCACCGCCTCCAGCCCCTCGAGGCCGGAGCCGTCGTCGCCGACGAACCCGACCAGGTCGGCGGCTCCCGACTCCTCCGGGTAGACGCGCTTGTAGTCCTTCTGAGCACCGACCCCCTGCAGTCCCAGGTCGGACAGGTCCTTCCAGTCCTCGGGCGAGACGTCGTGCTCGACCACCTTGTAGCGGTCGGGCTCCGCGTCGACCTTCTCGGCGACCTCGTCGGGGTCCAGGTCGAACCGGGAGGACAGCTCGGAGACGACCCGGTCGCGTTCGTCGTCGCGGATCTCCTCGGGGTCGACGAAGACCGTGCGCACCTCCACCGACAGGGCGAAGGGGTTGCCGTCGACGTCGGTGATGGACCCGCGGGTGGTGGGGATGTCGATGGTGGCCATGCGCGACCCCGCCGCCTTCTCGGCGTAGGTGGCGGCGTTGATGCCCTGGACGTAGACCAGGCGGCCGGAGAAGACCAGCATCACCGCCGCCATCATCAGCACCGCCATGCGCAGCCGCCGCTGCGAGTCGCCCCGGCGGAAGCGGCGCCGCAGCAGCGGCGGCGGGGCGGGCGGTGCCCCTCCGCCCGACCGGGGCCGGGAGGCGGGGCGGCGGCGCGGCGGCTCCTGCCCCGCGGGCCGACGGGGGCGGGCGCTCTGGCCGCGGGGGCGGTCCGGGCGCGCACCGCGCGGCGCCGGGCCGCGGGCGGGCCGCCGCGGGTCGCGGGGGCGCCCGTCTCGGGACGAGCTCAACGGCGGCCCTCCGCTCTACCTCTGCGGACTGGTCTCGCGCTCACCTGCCGTCCTCTCCGTTTCCGTGCTCCTCGTGCGCCCACGGCCCCTGCGCTCGCGCTCCACGCGCCCGCGCCCCGCGCACCGCCGCCTCGGGCGCGCCGCGCCAGGAACGGGGCCGGCGGGCCCTGCCCCGCCGTCCCCGCGCCCTGCCGTCCGTCGGTCGCCCCGAGGGGCCTCATCCGCCGTTCCCGGGGGCCGCTCCGGCGTCCGCGCCCTCCTCGGCGCCCTCGCCGCTGATCCGGCCCTCTTCGGTGTAGAGGAACACGGGCGCATCGCCCTGCTCCATGCCCAGCTCCTCGGCCTCGCGGGCGATCCGCTCGGTGGACTCCCCGTGCGTGACCTCCTCGGCCAGGCCCTCCTGCCGGTGGGTGAGCTCGCTGTTCTCGGCCTGCAGGCGCGAGATGGTGAAGGAGTCCTCCACCAGCACGGTGCGCAGCGCCAGCAGGCTGATCAGCGCTCCGGCCAGCAGCCCCAGTACCAGCAGCACGAACGGCATGCGCGGGGCGCGCGCCTGCGCCGCCGTACGGCGGGGCGCGCCTGCCGTGCGGGTGCGCGGGGCCGCCCCCTTCCCCTTCTCCGACGGACGGGTGCGCGCCGGGGCGGCGGCGCCGCCCGTGCGCGGGCCGCCGGCGGGCGCACGCGTACCGCGGGGGGCGCCTCGGGTGGTCGTGGTCATCTCCTGCCCTCCCTCTACCGGTCCTCGCGGCGGCCGCTCAGCGCCGTCGCGTCCGCTCCGCGGCCCTCAGACGCGCCGAGGCGGCCCGGGGGTTGCGCTCGCTCTCCTGGTCGCCGGGGACCTCTCCGCCCCGGGTCAGCAGGCGCAGCTCGGGCTGCCGGTCGGGAAGGGGGACCGGCAGGTCGGGCGGCGTGGTGTCGGTGGCCAGCGCCGTCAGCGCCCGCTTGGCCATGCGGTCTTCGAGGGAGTGGTAGGACAGCACCGCGATGCGCCCGCCCACGGCCAGGCGGTCGATGGCGGCGGGCAGGGCGCGCTCGAGGATCGACAGCTCGCCGTTGACCTCGATGCGCAGCGCCTGGAAGGTGCGCTTGGCGGGGTTGCCGCCGGTGCGGCGGGTGGCCGCCGGGATCGCCTCGCGCACCAGCTCGGCCAGGCGCCGGGTGGAGTCGATGGCGGTGCGGGCGCGCTCGCGGACGATGGCCTGGGCGATCCGCCCGGCGAAGCGCTCCTCGCCGTAGTCGCGCAGGATGCGGGCCAGGTCCGCGGCGGGGTAGGCGTTGACGACCTCTGCGGCGGTGAGCGCCTGGGTGCGGTCCATCCGCATGTCGAGGGGGGCGTCGTAGGAGTAGGCGAAGCCGCGGCCGGCCTCGTCCAGCTGGGGCGAGGACACGCCCAGGTCGAGCAGGACACCCTGGACCTCGGGGATGTCCAGCCCGTCGAGGACGCCGGGGACGGCGTCGTACTCGGCGTGGGCGAAGTGCACCCGGTCGGCGTAGGGGGCCAGGCGGGCGCGGCTGCGGTCCAGGGCGGTGGTGTCCCGGTCGATGCCGACCAGGCGCAGCGCCGGGTGCGCGCGCAGCAGGGCCTCGGCGTGCCCGCCCAGGCCCAGTGTCCCGTCGACGACGACCGCGCCGGGCACCTCCAGCGCCGGGCGCAGCACCTCCGCGATCCGTTCCAGCATCACCGGAACGTGCGCGGCGCGCTCGCCCTCTCCGGCGTCGGTCTCCCCCATCAGCACAGCTCCCCCTGGTCCTGCTCGTTGCCGCCCTCGGCGGCCGTCCCCCGCTCCGCCCCCGCCCGGACGGGCCTTCAGACGCGGGGGCCACCTGGCGCCGGGGAAGTCACGTCAGCTGGCACCGGGCCGCGTCTGAAGGCCGGGGGTCCAGGCGGGGCGGTGATGAGATCGGGATCGGGCGCCGCGCTCACAGCACCCCCGGCAACACCTCCTCGGAGAGTTCCGCGAACGCCTGCTCCTGCTCGGCCTCGTAGTCGGCCCAGGCGCCGGCGTCCCAGATCTCCAGGCGCGTGTTGGCCCCGATGACGACGCACTCCCGCTCCAGCCCCGCGTAGCCGCGCAGGGCGGGCGGCACAGTGATCCGCCCTTGCTTGTCGGGGACCTCGTCGGACGCGCTGGCGAACAGGACGCGGCTGTAGTCGCGCACCGCCTTGGCGGTGACGGGCGCCGTCCGGAGGTTCTCGGTGATCCGCTGGAACTCGTCCACGGGAAAGGCGTAGAGGCAGCGCTCCTGGCCCTTCGTGATCACCAGTCCCCCCGACAGTTCGTCGCGGTACTTCGCCGGAAGGAACAGCCGCCCCTTCTCATCGAGGCGCAGGGAGTGCGTGCCGAGGAACATCCGGCCCCACCTCCCAAGCCCCGGTGGAGCAGTCTCCTCCTCCACGTTGCCCCACTGTACTCCACTCTTCCCCACCGTCAACAGTTCCAATCGCGCTTCCGCGGCATTTCGGGCCACAAACGCGCAGGTCAGAACAGGTGGGGCGGAGTGGGGGGCGCGGGGAGGGGCACCAGGGGCGGCGCGGATCACCCCCTCTCGCCCCACCCCGCGACCCCACCCCGACGGCCGCTCCGCCGACCGGGCCGACGTCCGGGCCGACAGTCGCGCCGACGTCCGGCACCCGATTCCCACCGGAGCCGCGCGCGCTCCCCCGCCGCGGACCGGCCGCTACGGGTTGTTCCGTTTAGGTTTGCTTTCCTCCCTTTTCCTTCTAGCCTCAATTCCGCGGCGCCCTCCTCTCCGGGCGCCGGTGCAACCGTCGGCCGTTCCACCGGGAAGGGGACACGTGTCACTCGGCACCCACCACAACGGCCAGGGCCACCCGGGCCCGGGGGCGGCCGAACCGCTTCCGGCGGCCGCCGCCCGCATCCGCCAGGCGGTCGAGTCGGTGATCGAAGGCAAGCCCGAGGTCGTGCGCATGGCGCTGACCGTCCTGCTGGCCGAGGGGCACCTGCTCATCGAGGACGTGCCGGGGGTGGGCAAGACGATGCTCGCCAAGGCGCTGGGCAAGGCGGTGGACTGCTCGGTCCAGCGCGTCCAGTTCACCCCGGACCTGCTTCCCGGCGACATCACCGGGGTGAGCGTCTACCACCAGGAGACGGGCGAGTTCGAGTTCAACCCCGGCCCGGTCTTCGCCAACATCGTGCTGGGCGACGAGATCAACCGCGCCTCCCCCAAGACCCAGTCCGCGCTGCTGGAGTGCATGGAGGAGATGCAGGTCAGCGTCGACGGCACCCCGCGCCCGCTGGAGCGGCCCTTCATGGTGGTGGCCACCCAGAACCCCGGGGACATGGAGGGCACCTACCCCCTGCCCGAGGCCCAGCGCGACCGGTTCATGGCGCGCATCGCGGTCGGCTACCCCACGCCCCAGGCCGAACTGGACATGATCGACATGCACGGGGCCGACACGCCCCTGGACCGCGTCGCCCCGGCCGCCTCCGTGGCCGACGTGCGGTCCATGGTGCAGCAGGTGCACACCGTGCACGTCGCCCCGGGCGTGCGGCGCTACGTGGTGGACCTGGTGGCCGCCACCCGCACCTCCCCCGCCCTGCGGCTGGGCGCCTCCCCGCGCGCCACCCTGCACCTGGTGCGGGCGGCGCGCGCGTACGCGGCCCTGGAGGGGCGCGGCTACGTGGTGCCCGACGACGTGCAGGCGCTGGCGGTCCCGGTGCTGGCCCACCGCCTCCTGCTGGCCCCCGAGGCCCGGGTGGAGCGCCGCACCTCCGAGCAGGTCGTCGCCGAACTCGTGGCGCGCCTGCCCATTCCCAGCCCCCGCTGAGAGGTGAGCCCCCTGCCCCCCTTCACCGCCCGAGGTACGGGACTACTGGTCGCCGGCGCGGTGTTCCTGGGCGCCGGACTGTTCATCGGCGAGCGCGCACTCGCGGCCGTGGCGGTGCTCCTGCTGGCGCTCCCCCTGCTGTCGCTGCTCTCCCTCGCCGGGGCCCGGCGGTCGCTGGTGCACAGCCGGACGCTGCGCCCGGCCCGCGTGCCCGTCGGCGCGCAGGCGCTGGTGATGGTGCGGGTCGCCAATGCGGGCCCCGTCCGCTCGATCGGCGGCGTGCAGGCGGAGGACGCCCTCCCGCCCGCCCTGGGCGAGCGGCCGCGGTTCCGGATCGGCCTGCTGCCGCCGCGCGGCGCGCACGACATGGCCTACCGGGTCGCCGCGGCCGAGCGCGGCCTGCACCCCGTCGGTCCGCTGGACGTGGTGCTGACCGACGCCCTGGGGTGCGCCCGCCTGCGCCGGCGCCTGGGGGATGCGGCCTCGCTCCTGGTGACGCCCCGGCTCGTCCCGCTGGGCCCGGACGGACCGCAGGGCGGCGCGGCCGAGCTGGGCGAGAGCCCGACCCGGTCGATGGCCGCGGGCGGCGAGGACGACCCGGTGCCCCGCCCCTACCAGCGCGGCGACGACCTGCGCCGGGTGCACTGGCGCAGCACGGCCCGGCACGGGGCGCTGATGGTGCGGCGCGAGGAGGCCCACCACGCCGAGGACGCCGACGTGCTGGTGGACATGCGCGGCGGGGCGTCCCGCCCGGTCCTGGAGACGGCGGTGAGCGCGGCCGCGTCGGTGGCGGTGCACCTGCAGGCGCGGGGGCGCCGGGTGCGGGTGGTGAGCGGTTCCGGCCGGATCGCCGAGGCCGACGCGGTGCAGGGCGGCGGCGCGCGCATCGCCGAGGCGCTGGCGCTCGCCCCGGCCGACCGCCCGGACGCCCCCGGGCCGTGGGCCCTGGCCGAGGCCGACTCCTCGGGCGGCCCCCTGGTCGCGGTGGCCGGCGCGCTCGGCACGGCCGACGCCGAGGCGCTCTCGGCGATCGGGGCCGACCGGGACCGCGTGGCCCTCCTGTGCTCCCCGGACACCCCGGGGATCGCCGAGGCCGAGGCCGCCCTGGCCCGGTCGGGCTGGAGGACCCTGCGCATCCGCGGGATCGACGACCTGCCCCGGGCATGGGCGGCGCTGCCGGCCGCAGTGGGAGGCCCGCGATGAGGGCCGGAATGCGCTCGGCCGCCCTGACGCTCGCCGCGGGGGGCGCGGTGCTGTGCTCGCTCCCGCTGCTGGCGCCCCTGTTCACCGGGCCGGAGTGGGCCCACCCCGCGGTGGCGGCCGTGATCGCGATGGCGCTGTCCGGGGCGGCCCTGCGGGCCGTGCCGCGCGCCGCACCCGCCGCCACACCGGTCCAGGTCCTGGTGGGCGTCGCGGTCGTCACCGCGCTGGCCGCACCCGGGCAGGCGGTGCTGGGCGTGGTGCCCACGGGGGCGTCCTTCGAGCACGCCGCCGAGCTGTTCGCGCAGGGGCGCGCCGAGATCGACGCCAGCCCCCCGCCGATCGACGGCACCCCGGCGCTCTCCCTCATCGTGGCCGCCGCCGCGGTGCTGGTCGCCCTGGTCGCCGACCTGTTCACGGCGGTGGCGCGCACGCCCGCGCTGGTCGGCCTTCCGGTGGCGGCCTTCGCCGCGGTGCCGCTGGCCGTCGACGACGCCGGCCTGGGCCCGGGCTCCTTCGCCATGGCCGCCGGCGGCTTCGTCGCGCTGCTGGCCGTCGACGGTCTGCTGCGCGGCACCGAGGGCGCGGCGGGGTCCCCCGTGGCCTCCTCCGGACAGGCCCGCGCCCTGGGGGCGCTGTGGCACGGGACGGCGGGCGCCGGAGCCGCCGCGGGGGCGCTCGTGCTCGCGCTCGTGGTGCCGTCGGCGGTGCCGGGGCTGAGCGACGGGCAGGTGCACCGGATCGCCGACCCCACCCGGTTCGGCGAGGAGACGGTCACCACCCAGCACCCCCTGGTGTCCCTCCGGCGGGACCTGGGCTCGCGCTCGGACACGGTGGTGCTGGACTACACCACCGACACCGACGCCCCGGGCTACCTGCGCACCTTCACCCTGGACTCCTTCGACGGCACCGACTGGACGATGTCCTCCGTCCGCGCCGAGGACGGCACCCGGGTCGGCGGGGAGCTCCCCCCGCCGCCGGGGCTGGGCCCGGCGGCGCCCGCCCGGGAGGTCACCACCCAGGTGCGGCTCCGGCGCGACCCCGGCGAGGTCGACTTCCTCCCGCTGCCCTACCCGGCGCGGCGGGTCGACGTCGACGGCAGCTGGTACGCCGACCCGGACTCGCTGATGGTGTTCAGCGTCGAGGACCAGGACGTGGAGCCCCGCTACACGGTGACCAGCCTGGCCGCACCCGACCCCGCCGACCTGGCCGACCGCTCCTCGTCCCCGCGGGTCTCCGGCCGCTACACGGACCTGCCCGGAGGGATGGACCCCCGGGTCGGGGAGGTGGCGCGATCGGTGGCCGGGGAGGAGGGCGGCCCGCTGGAGCAGGCCGTGGCCCTGCAGGAGTGGTTCACCGCCGGCGCCTTCACCTACGACCTCGACCCCCCGGCCGTGCCTGAGGGCGAGGACCCGCTGGCCCGGTTCCTGTTCGAGGACCGGGTGGGCTACTGCGAGCAGTTCGCCGCCGCGATGGCGGTGATGGCGCGCTCCCTGGACATCCCCGCGCGGGTGGCGGTGGGCTACACCTCCGGCTCACCGGCGGGCGGGGACGCGTGGCAGGTGCGCGAGTCCGACGCCCACGCCTGGCCGGAGCTGTACGTCGAGGGGGCGGGGTGGCTGCGCTTCGAGCCCACGCCGTCCTCGTCGGACGGCCAGGGGTCGGCGACGGTGCCGGAGTACGCCGCGCCCGGGGCGCTGGAGGAGGCGGAGGAGCCCGAGGCCACCGCCTCCCCGGAGCGGCCGGAGGAGACTTCCGGGCCCGACCGGCCGCAGGAGGACGAGGAGGAGCCCGAGCCGGAGGAGGAGCAGGCCGCCGGCGGCGCCGACGCCCCGGACGGGCCGCGGTCCGACGGGGGCCTCGCGTGGCCGGAGTGGGCCGGTTCCGCGGCGTCGGCCGCCGCGGCCGCGGTCGGGTTGCTGGTGCTCCTGCTGCTCCCGGCGGCGGCCCGTACGGTGGCGCGCCGCTCCCGGGTGGCCCGCGCGGGCGGCGGGGGCGCGCCCGCACAGGCGGCGTCGGCCGCCTGGCGCGAGGTCCGGGCCCAGGCCGAGGACCTGGGGCTGGGCTGGACCCCGGCGGAGTCCCCGCGCGCAGCGGCGCGCAGGCTCACCGGCGCCTGCGGGCTGGAGCGGGAGGGCACCGAGGCGCTGTGGCGGCTGGCCCTCGCCGAGGAGGCCGCGCGCTACGCCCCGGAGCCGGCGGCGACCACCCCGGGGGCCCTCGTCGCCGACATGAGGAGGACCAGGACGGCGCTGCGGGCATCGGCCTCCCGGGGCGCCCGGGTCCGTGCCGCCCTGCTGCCCCGTTCGCTCGTCACCATGGGGCCGCGGCCGCGCCGCCGGCAGGAGGCGGCCCACCGGGCCGGACCCGCGATGATCTCGGGGAGATCGACCTGACAGAGGCGGCGATGTCAAGCGGTGAGTGCAACTAGGCCTCGAACTCGGGAGCCGGGGACCACTCCTCGGCCAGGCGGGCCAGCACGATCGTGCGCAGCAGGCCGCCCCGGGAGGGCCCGTTCTTCATCGAGAGTGGTGATATCGCCACCCAATGTGCAATTGGGGGGCGATATCACCACTCTCGATGCCCAAACACCGCCTCGCAGGGGCACCGGCCGTCCCGTCGCCGCCATCTCCCCGGCCACCGCCGCCCCGGCAGCCGACAAGGGCGCCAGGGGCCCTCCCCTGCCCGGACCTCACCGGGGAAGCAAGAAAACGCGCCCGACCGATCGCACGGTCGGGCGCGCCTTCACCTCGTCGTCGTCCCCGCCTGCGGCGGCGCAGGCTGGCCCGTCGTGGTGGGTCCGGCTAGAGCCGGGCGGTGGCGCCGGCGGGCGCGGTCAACCGTCGCCCTCCTGGCGGCGGCGCCAGCGCTCCTCGAAGCGGTGCATCATCCCCGGCTTCTGCTGCCGGGGCTGCTTGGCCTTAGGGGCGCTCGCGGCCCCGCCTTCGCTTCCCCCGGAGCCTTTGCGCCAGCCCGAGAGCCCCCACAGGGCGCAGGCGAGCATGATGAGGAACCCCAGGGCGCCGACCACCGGCTGCTGGAGGACCATACCGCCCATCAGGACGGCGATCCCCAGGACGAAGCCGATGGAGGCCTTGATGATCCAGCGCTTGTAGTGGACCGCGGGGTTCGTGTGCCGAACGGTGTTCGCGAACTTCGGGTCCTCGGCATACAGCGCCTGCTCGATCTGGTCGAGCATTCGCTGCTCGTGTTCAGAGAGCGGCACGGCGCCTCCCAAAGACAGTCCCCGGTTGGGGCGACGGGTACTGAACGACGGTCTGTTGGTCAGTGATATGCCCAGAATACGGTGCCCTAGCGCCTACTGGAAAGAAGCGCCGAGCCTGTAGCCGTCCCACATCGGTCACATTACCCTCACCGTTAGAACTCCACACCGGTACGGCCACCCCGCTTCCGCTGTTCCTCCCGCCCTGCGGGCGATCCGGTCCCGGACCGACCGCCGGGTGTCCCTCCATTGTTCCCGAGGCGCCGTCCGGCAACCCGGGGCCGATCGGACGCCGTCGCACGGACGAACGCCCGGTGTCGGCTGAACGTACGGTCCGACGCGAAAGTGCCGTGTTCCGTTCCCTTTCCCGGGTCATTCGTCGTCCCCCTCGCGCTCGGCCAGGCTGGCCGGGCGCAGGGCCGCGCTGCCGAAGCGCCGCGCCACCGCGTCCATCACCCGCTCGGCCTCGCGCCACCCCCGCTCGGGCTCGTCCAGGGTGGGCTGGTGGTGCGCCTCGGAGGCGGCCATGATCCCCTCCACCCGCACCCCGACCAGGCGCAGCCGCACCCGCTCCATCCCCGCCGAGGCGTACAGGTCCCGGGCCACGGCGCTGATGTCCCGGGCCACGTCCGTGGGGTCGGACAGGGTCCGCGAGCGCGTCACCGTGGTGAAGTCGGCCCGGCGCAGCTTGACCAGCACGGTCCGGCCGACCTGGCCGGAGGCGCGCAGCCGGCGCGCGGTCTTCTCGGACAGCCGCAGCAGCTCGCGGCGGATCGCCGCCGGATCGTCCACGTCGGTCGGGAAGGTCTCCTCGGCGCCGATGCTCTTGTCCGGCGAGGTGGGCACCACCCGGCGCGGGTCACGGCCCCGGGACAGGTCGGCCAGCTGCTCCCCCAGCGCCTGGCCCAGTTCGGAGCGCAGCGTCTCGCGCGGCACCCGGGCCACGTCGCCCACGGTGCGCAGCCCCAGCCGGGTCAGGGCGCGCTCGGTCTTCTCCCCGACCCCGGGCAGCGCCCCCACCGGCATCGGTTCGAGGAAGGCGGTGACGTTGCGGGTGGGCACCAGCAGCAGCCCGTCGGGCTTGCAGCGGGTGGAGGCGAGCTTGGCGGTGAACTTGGTGGAGGCGATCCCGACGGAGCAGGTGAGCCGCTGCTCGGCGCGGACGCGCTCGCGGATCAGCTCGGCGATGCGCACCGCACCGCCCAGGCGCCTGCGCGCCCCGGAGACGTCCAGGAAGGCCTCGTCCATGGAGAGCGGCTCCACCTCGGGCGTGACCGAGCGGAACACGTCCATGACGGCCTCGGACACCGTGCGGTAGGCGGCGCCGTCGGGCGGGAAGACCACCGCGTCCGGGCACAGGCGCAGGGCCCGCACCATCGGCATCGCCGAGTGCACGCCGAAGGTGCGGGCGAGGTAGTTGGCGGAGGAGACGACGCCGCGCGGGCCGGTACCGCCGACGATCACCGGCCTGCCGCGCGCCTCGGGGTGCTCGAGCTCCTCGACGCTGGCGAAGAAGGCGTCCATGTCGATGTGGAGGATGCCGCAGTCGGCCTCGTCCTCGGGCCGGGCGGCGCTCAGCGGCTCGATGCCCCCGGCGCCGACCATCCCCCGCACGGGTTCGCCCCGCTCCAGCTGCCGTCGGCTCATGCGTCCAGTGTGCCCCCTGGTGGGCACGGCCGCGGACGGGCTCAGAGCGGCCGGAGAGGCGGTCGGCGGCCCCGGGCCACGCGCTCGGCGTCCCCTCGGCGCGGAGGAGGCCGCCCCCTCCGCCGAGCAGTGGATTCCTCGTGCCCGTGCCGCGCGGATCCGTCGGGGCGCCACCGGTGCGGGCGGCACACGCCGCCGGCCGAACGCTTCGGCAGGTGCACGCCGTGCCCCCGGTGTTCGCCCCCGTGGTCGGTCCTCGACCGCCGAACGGCCGCCCCCGCACACGCGGGGGCGGCCGTCGGCCGCTTCGGTCCGGGTCCTTCCCGAGGACTCCGGCTCAGGCCTCCGGGCGGTGGGCGACCACGTGGAGCTGGGTGGCGATCCCGGCCAGTTCCGGGCGCGACGACGCCTCGCGCTCCAGGTCGGTCAACTCCTCCTCCTGGACGGTGCCCGCGTCGTAGGCCCGCCCGGGCAGCAGGTCGGAGAAGACCCCGACCCCCCGCACCCGCGGGCCCTCCAGGCCGACGGCGGCGGCCAGGGCGGCCAGCCCCTCGGCGGTGAACCGGCGGGGCATCGGGTCGGCCTCGCCCCAGCGGCCCTGCGGGTCGCGGAGCATCCGGTGGGCCTCGGCGACCCCGCCCTGCAGCACCCGGTGCAGCGCCGCGGCCGAGGCGTTGGCCGCCAGCACGCTCACCGCGCCCCCGGGCGCCACCGCGGCCGCCACGTCGGCCAGCGCCGCCTGCGGGTCCTCGACGTACTCCAGCACGTTGTGCACCAGCACCAGGTCCGCGTCCCCGGCGGGCAGCAGGGAGGCCAGGTCGCGGGTGTCGCCCTGCAGGCCGCGCACCCGCACGCCGCCGTCGGCGGCGCGGCGCTCCAGCGCCGCCAGGGAGTCGGGGCTGGGCTCGACCACGGTCACCTCGTGCCCCAGGGCGGCCAGCGGAACCGCGGCTCCCCCGGTCCCGCCGCCCGCGTCCACGATGCGCAGGGGGCCGCCCCCGCGGCTCCCCCGCTCGGCCAGTTCGGCCAGCAGCTCCCGCAGGGCCTCCCACACCACGGCGCTGCGCGCCGTCCACGGCGCCGACCGGGCGGCGGCCCGCGCCGCCTCGCCCTCCGCGGTGCCGACCGCCTTCTCGCTCACGCAGTCCCCTTCCCTGCCGACCGCGTCCCCGCGGTCCCGCCCGGCGCCGCCGCACCGGCGTGCCGGGCGCCGGGGCCGGTCCCGGGCCCCTCGGAGGCGGTCCTCGGTTCGTACTCGGCCGGCGCGGCGCCCGCGGACGCCGCGCCCTACAGGGCCAGCCCGGCCTTGTTCTCCATCAGCCGCGAGAGCAGCCCGTTGATGAAGGTCGGCGACTCCTCGGTGGAGAGCTCCTTGGCCACGGCCACCGCCTCGGCGATCGCCACTCCGTCCGGGATGTCGCCGGCCCACAGCAGTTCGTAGGCGCCCATCCTGAGGATGTTGCGGTCCACGACCGGCATGCGCTCCAGCGTCCAGCCGATCGCGTACTCGTCCAGCAGCGCGTCGATCCGCCCGCGGTGCTCGTCGACCGCGGCGGCCAACTGCTCGGTGAACTCGTTGATCGGCGGCTCGGGCTGGGCCCGGCGCCGCTCGATCACCTCCGGCACCGTCGCGCCGCGCAGCTCGGCCTCGTAGAGCACCTCGATCGCGCGTCTGCGGGCCTTGCGCCGCGCCCCGCTCACTGCCGTTCCCCCCGTTCGCCGTGGAAGTTCCGCATCAGTTGACGCGGCCCAGGTAGTCGCCGCTGCGGGTGTCGACCTTGATCCGCTCGCCGGTGGTGATGAACAGGGGCACCTGGACGACGGCGCCGGTCTCCAGGGTGGCGGGCTTGGTGCCGCCGGTGGAGCGGTCGCCCTGCACGCCCGGGTCGGTCTGGGAGATCACCAGCTCGACGGCGGCGGGCAGCTCGACGTAGAGCGGGTTGCCCTCGTGGGTCGCGACCGTGACGACCGCGCTCTCCAGCAGGTAGTCGGCGGCGCCGCCGACGACCTCCTGCGGGACGTTGAGCTGGTCGTAGGTCTGGTTGTCCATGAAGACGAAGGAATCGCCGTCGTGGTACAGGTACTGCATGTCACGGCGGTCGACGTTTGCGGTCTCGACCTTGATCCCGGCGTTGAACGTCTTGTCGACGACCTTGCCCGAGTTGACGTTCTTGAGCTTGGTGCGGACGAACGCACCCCCCTTGCCGGGCTTGACGTGCTGGAACTCCAGGACGCTCCAGAGCTCGCCGCCGTCGAGCTTCAGGGTCATGCCGTTCTTCAGGTCGTTCGTCGTGGCCACTTCGGTCGTCTCTCCAAGGGGTCGGTGGGGCCCGGTCCTCCGGCGCCGGCCTCCGTTGGCCGCGGGTCGCGGCCCGGCCGCTCCGGCACGGCGTGCCGCCCGCGGGAGGCGGGAGGTGCGCGCTCAGGCGGCGCCGTGCGCCGGTTCGTACATGGCAGTCTAGTGGCTTCACCGGGTGCGGATGCGCAGTCCGGCCCGGTCGGGCCCCTCCTCAGGAGGCAGCGACCGCCTCGTAGGCGGTGTCGAGCAGCTCCTCGGAGGGGCCTTCGAGCGTCCCGGGGGCGGCCAGGCCGTCGAGCACGACGAAGCGCAGCACCGCGCCGCGGGTCTTCTTGTCCACCCGCATGGCCTCCCGCAGCTCCGGCCAGGCCTCGGAGGCGTAGCCGGTCGGCAGGCCGACCGAGGTCAGGATGGAGCGGTGGCGGTCCACCAGGTCGGACCCGATGCGCCCGTGCAGGCGGGCCAGCTCGGCGGCGAAGACCATGCCGATCGCCACCGCGTAGCCGTGCCGGAAGGTGTAGTTCTCGGCGCGCTCGATGGCGTGCCCCAGGGTGTGCCCGTAGTTGAGGACCTCCCGGCGCCCGCTCTCCTTCAGGTCCGAGGAGACCACGTCGGCCTTGACCGCCACGGCCCGCTCGATGAGCTCGCGGGTGTGCCGGCCGTCGGGGCGCCCGGCGCCCTCCGGGTCGTTCTCGACCAGGTCGAGGATGGCCGGGTCGGCGATGAACCCGGCCTTGACCACCTCGGCCAGTCCGCCGATGTAGTCGGCCCGCGGCACCCCGGGCAGGGTGGCCAGGTCGCACAGCACCCCGGCCGGCGGGTGGAAGGCGCCGACGAGGTTCTTGCCCTCGGCGGTGTTGATGCCGGTCTTACCGCCGACCGCCGCGTCCACCATGCCCAGCAGGGTGGTGGGCACCAGCACCGCGCGCACCCCGCGCAGCCAGGTGGCGGCGGCGAAGCCGGCCAGGTCGGTGGTGGCACCGCCGCCCACGCCCACCACGGCGTCGGTGCGGGTGAAGCCCAGCCGCCCCATGCGCGACCACAGGTCGGCGGCAACCGCGGCGTCCTTGGCGGCCTCGCCGTCGGGCACGGGCACGGGGTGAGCGCGGTACCCGGCGGCCTTCAGGGCGCCGACCGCGGGCCGGGCCAGCTCGCCCAGGCCTCGGGGGTGGACCACGGCGACCTGCTCGGCCCGCTCGCCGACCAGGCCGGGCAGCTCGCCGAACACGCCGCTCCCGATGACGACGTCGTAGGGGGCCGAGGAGTCCCTGACGGGGATGCGGGTGGCGCTCACCGCCCGCCCCCGTCCCCGTCCCCGTCGCGCTCGGGCAGCAGCTCCACGATGGCGTCGACGACCTCCTCGGGGTGGCGGCCGCCGGTGGGGACGGTGGCGGTGGCCAGGCTCTCGTAGACCGGCAGCCGCTCCTCCAGCAGCTTCTTGAGCCGGGCGCGGGGGTTGACCGCCAGCAGCGGGCGGGCCTGGTTCAGCCCGACCCGCTTGGCGGCGTCCTCGAACCCCACCTGGAGGTAGACGACGTGGTGGTCGGCCAGGTCGCGGCGGGTGTCGGCGTCCAGGACGGCTCCGCCGCCCACGGCCACGACCCCGTCCCACCCGGCCAGGGTCTCGGCGACGACGCGGCGCTCCAGCTCGCGGAAGGCCTCCTCGCCGTCCTCGACGAAGATGTCGGCGACCGCCTTGCCGGCGCGCGTCTCGATCTCGGCGTCGGTGTCGCGCAGCTCGGCGCCCAGGCGCCGGGCCAGGGCCTCGCCGACGGTGGTCTTGCCCGCCCCCGGCGATCCGATGAGGACCGTGATGGGTGTGCTCATGGCTCTCAGGTGATCTCCAGCGCGTCCGTGTAGGCCTTGAGGTTGCGCGCGGTCTCGTCCGCGGAGTCGCCGCCGAACTTCTCCAGCGCGGCCTCGGCGAGGACCAGGGCGCACATCGCCTCGGCAACGACGCCGGCGGCGGGCACCGCGGTGACGTCGCTGCGCTGGTGGTGGGCCTGGGCGGGCTCGCCGGTGACCACGTCGACGGTGTCGAGCGCGCGCGGGACGGTGGCGATGGGCTTCATGGCGGCGCGCACCCGGAGCGGCTCCCCGGTGGTCATGCCGCCCTCGACGCCGCCGGCGCGGTTGGTGCGCCGCCGCACCCCGTCGGGGCCGGGCTCGATCTCGTCGTGGGCGGCCGACCCGCGCCGCGCCGCGGTGCGGAACCCGTCGCCCACCTCCACGCCCTTGATGGCCTGGACGCCCATGAGGGCGCCGGCCAGGCGGGCGTCGAGGCGGCGGTCCCAGTGCACGTGGCTGCCCAGGCCGGGCGGCAGGCCGTAGGCCAGGACCTCCACGACCCCGCCGAGGGTGTCGCCCGACTTCTTGGTGTCGTCGACCTCCTCGACCATGCGCGCGCTCGTCTCGGGGTCGAACACGCGCAGCGGGTCGGCGTCGACGCGCTCCAGGTCGTCGGGCCCGGGCAGCGTCCCCTCGGGCACCTCGACCGGCCCCATGGCAACGACGTGGCTGAGCACGCGCACGCCCAGGACCTGCTCCAGGAAGCGGCGGGCGACCTCGCCCACGGCGACCCGGGCGGCGGTCTCCCGCGCGCTGGCGCGCTCCAGCACCGGGCGCGACTCGGTGTGCCCGTACTTCTGCATGCCGACCAGGTCGGCGTGGCCGGGGCGGGGCCGGGTGAGCGGTGCATTGCGCGCCGCGCCCTCCAGCTCCTCGGGCGGCACCGGGTCCGGCGACATCACCTTCTCCCATTTGGGCCACTCGGAGTTGCCCACCTCGACGGCGATGGGCCCGCCCTGGGTCAGGCCGTGCCGGACGCCCCCGATGAGGCGTACCTGGTCCTGCTCGAACTTCATCCGGGCTCCCCGGCCGTACCCGGCGCGTCGGCGGCGCAGCGCGGCGGCGATGTCGTCCGAGGAGACGGACACGCCGGCCGGGAGGCCCTCCAGGATCGCGACCAGGGCCGGCCCGTGGGACTCACCCGCGGTCAGCCAGCGCAACATGGCACGATCTTCCCACGGCGCGGGGGCGGGGCACACATCGGAGGGGCCCCTGCGTCAGGTCGGGGCCGGCCCTCGGGCGGGGCGGCGCCGCGCGGCGCCGCGACCGGCGCCCTTCAGGCGGTCAGGGCGGCCAGCGGGTCGCCGAAGACCAGGACCGCCAGGGCGCCGCCGATCATGAAGGGCCCCAGCGGGATCTCGGTCTTGCGGGTGGCCTTGCCCAGCAGGATGAGGAACAGCCCCACGGCGGCCGAGCCGACGAAGGCCAGCAGGGTGCCCGAGACCACCCCGCCAGCCCCGGCCTGCCAGCCCAGGTAGAGGCCCAGGAGCCCGGACAGCTTCACGTCGCCCCATCCCATCCCGGCGGGGTGGATGAACCAGAGCACGAAGTAGAAGGCGAACAGCCCGGCCCCGCCGCCCAGCGCGCCGGCCAGGGCGCCCCAGTCGGGGCCGGAGCTCAGCGCGGCGGCGGCGACCAGGGCGGCCGCGAGCGGGTAGGAGCGCAGCACCAGCACGTCGGGCAGGCGCTTGACGCGGGCGTCCACGGCCGCCAGCACCGTGCCCACGGCGGCCAGGAACAGCAGGGCCGCGATGCCCACCGGGGCGGTGTTCCCCTCCCAGGCCCCGGCGGTCAGGCCGACGAGCCCGAACAGCACGCCCGTGGCCGCGGCCACCGCGGCCGAGGTGGGCAGGGCGCGGCCGCACACCGGGCAGGCCCCGCGCAGCGCGAAGCCGCGCACCGCGGGGGCGGGAAGGGCGCGCAGGAAGGGCACCGGGGCGGCGCAGTGCGGGCAGGCGGGAGGCGGCGGGCCCGACTCGTCGCCGGGTTCGGGCTCGTGCGGGGCGAACAGCCGGACCAGCCGCCCGGACGCCGCACCGACGGCGGCGCCGACCAGCGCGAGCACCGCGGCCAGGACGAGGTCGAGGGGGGTGGGCATGCCGGAAACCTACCGGAACCGGGGGCCCGGCGCGCCGCCGCGCCCGGCCGGCGGGCGCCTCAGCGCTCCTTGCGGGCGCGCACCACCGCGCTCAGCTCCACGCCCCCGGGAAGCATCGGGGCCAGGTCGTCGGCCAGCCGCTCGGCGACGCGGCGCAGTTGGGCGTCGTCGCGGCGGTCCAGCTCCAGGCGCACACCGATGTCGGCGCGCTCGGAGGCGTGCACCCGCACCCGCTCGATGCCGAACTCGGTGTGGGTGATGCGGTAGATGACCGCCAGCACCTGCGGGTCGTCCTTGGGGGCGGGCACCTCGCCGCGCTCGGCGAGCACGCTCAGGAAGCGGCCCTGCACGGTGTAGGGGTAGGGGCCGGCCACGTCCACGACCAGGGCGTCGGCGCCCTCGTCGACGGCGGCGCGGCAGGCCTCGGCGGCGGGCACCGGCACCGGCCGGGCGTCCTCACGCCACTGCTTGACCGCGTCGACGCCGGTGAAGGCGAGCACGCCGCGGCGGCCGTCCTTGCCGACCATCACCGGCATGGCGACCTCGCTCTCCTTGTCCACCGCGAGGCCGCCGGCGCCCTCGCCGACGTCGGTGGCCACGGCGACCACGGGGACCAGCAGGCGGGAGGGGGCGAGCACGGCCAGCACCTGGCGGTCGCCGACCTCCCCGCGGGAATGGGCCTCCAGGCGGGCGGCCACCTGAGGGTCGGGGGAGCCGTCGTCGTCTCGGTAGCGCTCGGCGCCGATGATGGTCGGTCTTGTCACGACTCGCGACTCTACCCACCCGGGCGCGGTCAGAGGAGGGGGAACGGCGGTTCCGGTGCACAGGCGAGTCGGATGTCACCTCCGCGCCGGTCAGGGGACCGTTGCCGTTCGGATTACTCGCCGTTGGAGGTCGCTCCTGCACAATCGGAATTCCGGTGCCGGTGACGGCCGCCGGCACGGACAGACGGGGGGATCCATGACGCAGACGCCGGAGCACGGGCTGTACCCGGGCACGTGGCGCATCGACCCGGCGCACTCGGTGGTCGGGTTCACCGTGCGGCACATGATGGTGAGCAAGGTGCGGGGGCGCTTCGAGCGGTTCGACGCGGTCCTGACGGTGCCGGAGGACCCGCTGGCCTCCAGCGTGCGGGCGACCATCGACCCGGCCTCCATCGACACCGACAACGAGCAGCGCGACAACCACATGCGCTCGGCGGACTTCTTCGAGGTCGAGGCCTATCCGGAGTGGACGTTCGTGTCCACGGGGGTGCGGCCCTCGGGCGAGGAGTTCCTGCTCGGGGGCGAGCTGACGATCAAGGGCACGACGCAGCCGGTGGAGCTGTCGCTGGAGTTCAACGGGGCGCTCAAGGACGCCTTCGGGATGCAGCGCGCGGGGTTCCACGCCGAGGCGCAGATCAGCCGTAAGCAGTTCGGTGTGGACATCGAGATGCCGATGGAGGGCGGCGGCGTCGTGGTGGGCGACCGCATCGGCATCGAGATCGACGCCGAGTTCACCCTGGACGAGGGCTGAGCCGGGGGCCGGAAGAGGACCGGCCCGGCTCACCCGGCCGAGCGGGCCTGCGCGGGCGGGGGCCGTGCNCGCCCCTGCCCGTCCCCGCCGACGCCCTGGGAGGACAGCCGTGCCGTCCGAAGGCTCTCCGTTCGCGCCCGAGGTGGTCCGGGCCGTGACCGCGCACATGAACGACGACCACGCCGAGGACACCCTGCTGATCTGCCGGGCTCTGGGCGGCGTCCCCGAGGCGTCGGCGGCCCGCATGACCGGGCTGGACGACGTCGCGGGAGAGTACGCCGCCACCGTGGACGGCGAGGAGGTCCGGGTGCGCATCCCCTGGGCGCACCGCCTCACCGAACGCGGCGAGATCCGCCGCGAGGTCGTGCGCATGTACGGGGAGGCCTGCGAGAAGCTGGGCGTGCGGCCCCGGGCGGAGCACTGAGGGCGACCGCGCCCCTCCCCTGCCCCAGGCCCCTCTCCCGACCCCCTGCGCCCCCTAGGTGACGCGTCCTTCGGTTCCGCCGGTTCCGTGGGGCGGCCACCGCCCCGCGGTCCCCATGGCAGGGACCGGCGACCGAGGGCGGTGGATTCACCACCCTCGATGCACGCAGGGACGCCGACCGCCCTCCAGAGCGGCCCCTCACGGCCTCCCCCCCCGGGTTCGAGCGGTGAGACCGACCGACCGCCGTCCGCCCGCTGGAGCCGCGCGCATCCGGCGCCTGTACGCGGAAGGGACGGGCGCGACCCGCTCGACGCTCGCCTCCCCTCTGGACCCACCGGCCCTTTCGACCGTTCCTGGTGCCCGCCTCCTTGTGCTCGGCCCACTCACGGGTCCGAGCACCCCAGTAGGGGAAGAATGGGGTATTCGGCCCCCGTCCCGCCGCTTCGGCTCGCCTAGTCTGGGAAGCGCCCCGTCCGCCCCCTCCCCGGGTCGTCCGGCCCGGGCCCCGACCGCAGACGAAGGACGCCGCGCGCACGATGGCCGATCCGCAGCACAGCGAACCCGACACCCCCTCCGACCCGGCCGCGCCGACCACCCGGCTCGACCCGGCCGCGGACGGCAAGACGCGGTGGGTCACCCGTGTGCTGCGCCCCGGCAGTGACGCCGGGCCCACCGTCCGCGTCGACCGCGCGCGGACCACGACGCCCCGCCCGCGGCCCACCGCGCGCACCACCGCGGCCCCGCGCGGCGGCCCCTCGGCCGGGGCCACCGCCGTGCACACCTCCGGCCGGCCGTCCTGGTGGCGCAGGGCCGCGGCCGCCGTCGCCTCCTGGTTCGCCCGGATCATGGCGCGGGTCGTGGTCGGCCCGGCCGGCGAGCTCGACTACGCGGTCCCCGCCGAGCTGCGGCGCCGCTACACCGTGCTGGGCCGGATCGGCGCCGGCGGCGAGGCCGTCGTCTACCTGGCCGAGCCCGCCGCCCCCGCCGGGGAGGGCACCGGCACCCGGCTGGCGCTGAAGGTGTACCGGCCGGGCCACGACATCAACCGCGAGCTGCTGGAGCGGCTGCAGGCGCGGGGCTCGGCCGACCCGCACACGCCCTCCATCCACGGCTACGGCCACGCCGGCAGCGCCTGGGGCGACCAGGTCGCCTGGGAGGCCCAGGAGTACTTCCCCGACGGTTCGCTGCGCACCCTGCTGGGGCAGGCGCCGCTGGACGACGACCGGGCAAAGGAGCTGGTCGGGGCGGTCGCCGAGTGCCTGCGGCACTGGCAGGAGGAGCTGCAGCACAACCACACCGACGTCAAGCCGGAGAACCTGCTGATCCGGTCGGCCGACCCGCCGGTGTTCGCGCTGACCGACTTCGGCGGCGCGGTGCGCGCCACCATGAGCCGCGTCTACGGCACCCTGGCCGTCACCGAGGAGTACGCCGCCCCGGAGGTGGTGGAGGGGCGCCGGGAGGCGCCCGCCGCCTGGTGGTCGCTGGGGG
>NZ_ANAD01000169.1 GCF_000341245.1 Nocardiopsis halophila DSM 44494 | reverse complement strand
CCGCCGAGATCGACGTCTCGGCGGTGGCCGACGAGCGGTGGCGGCTGCTGGTGCGCGGCCTGCTGGCGCCGGTTCCGGCCGACCGGTGGGGCGCCGAGGAGGTGCGGCGCTGGCTGGACGGGCAGACGCCGCAGGTGGCCCGGGGGCGGCGCAACGCCCCCATCGTGTTCGCCGACACCTCCCACGCCGACCCGCCCAGCCTCGCCTTCGACCTGCTCGACCGGTCCGACAAGGGCGCGGTGTGGCTGCGCACCCACTGGTCGTCGCTGCGCACCTGGCTGGACCGGGAGGTCAACGACTACACCTTCGACCGGGACCGCCTGACGGTGCTGCAGGACCGGCCCGAGCTGGCGCACCTGGCGATCAGCGCCCTGGCCGCGCACTACGTGCCCGGCATGACGCCCCGCTACCGGGGGCTGGACGTCAGCGCCGACGGGGTGCTGGCGCTGGCCACCGGGGAGCCGGCCCGGAACGCGGTGCTGCGCGAGGCGTTGGAGACCGGCGCGGTGGGCCTGGCCGCCCGGCACTGGTGCCCGCACCCGGGCTGCCGCGACGAGGGGGCGCACCGGTGCGCCCTGCTGGAGCGGGTCCAGCACGAGGTGCCGCGGGTGATGCACCAGGCCCAGGAGTCGGTGCGGCGCCTGTCCGAGCAGGGCGCGGGCGACTTCTCCGGGGTCGACCGGCACGGGTGGGACGCCGCCTGGGCGCACGCCGCCGAGCTGGTTCTGGACCCCGAGGCGGCGGCGCGCGAGCGGCGGTGGCTGCGCGCGCAGGCGTGGAACCCGGCGCAGCGGGGCCCGGAGCGGCACGCCGACTGGTGGTCCGGGCTGCGCCGCTCGGCGCTGTCCGGGCAGGCCGGGGACATCGGCACCACCGCGGCGCTGGTCGCGCTGGACCTGGTGACGCCGGTGGCGACCGCGGTCGGCGCCGAGGCGCGGCGGCGCGAGCAGGCCGAGGGGCGGATGCGCCGCCGGGAGCGCTGGGAGAGCGCCCGCCGCCGGGGCGGTGCGGCGGTCGCGGCGGCCCGGGGACGCCTGTCGGGCCTGGCGTCCCGGCAGCAGCGCAACGGGCCGGCCGGGCAGGCGGGACAGGGCCGGGAGCAGGCGTGGGGGCCGCAGCCCTACGCCCCCTCCGACCCGCTGGCGCGGTACCGGCCGGCGCAGGACCCCAGGGGCGACGCGGACCGGCGCCGGGCGGACAAGGGCATGCGCCAGATCGAGCGCGCGATGCGGGCGGGCCGGTGCCGACGGTTCGCCTACCCGGCGGCGCTGGTGGGGGCGGTGGACGCCCTGGGCCGGGCGGTGCTCCCGCCGGAGGGGTTCTTCCCCGGCAGCGACCTGGTGCTGGGGCTGTACGAGGGGCTGCTGGGGTTCCGGCACAGCGCGCCGGTGTCGGCGGTCGCCGACGGGGCGTCCTCCCTTGCGGGCCTGGTCCCGGGCGGGGCCGCGGTGCAGTGGTGGTCGCCCCTGGCGCTGGCGGTGGCGCTGCTCGTGCTGGGAAGGACGGCCGCCTCGAAGAAGCGCAGGGCCCGCACCCAACTGGCCGCATACCGCCTGGCGGTGGCGGGGTCGGTGGCCATGCTCGTCCTGATCACCGCCGGAGGCCTCCTGACCGTGGGCGCAGGCATCCTGATCCCCTTGGACACCCTCCTGGGCGGCTGAGGCCACCCGTCCCCGGGACGAAGCGCGGAAGAACCACGCGGGAGCACGGTCCGGTCGCGCTCCGCCCGACCGCGCCTCCGGGGCAGGGCCCGGCCGTTGTTCCAGTACCCTCCGCCCGGGATGTCGGCCCCTGTGTACATCTCCGCGGCCGCCCTTGAAGCCGTCCCAGCGTCGTCGGCCCCGTGTCGGGGGCCGCCGTGCCGACCGCGAGTCATCTGAGCCGGAGAATGCCGTCTCGGTCGGCTATGTGTGCATCCGCAGTTCGCGGTCGAGGTCCGCGAATACGGAGGCGACCTGGGCTTCGGCCGCCGACGGCGCAGCGCCGGTATCGGCTCCGACCACCGTGATCGTGCCGGGCCCGCTCCGCCCATCGCCGACATGGAGGGTACGGCGGAAGGGGCCCGCAGGACTCGGGTACACGACCACCGACCGCGGTGCCGCCGCCGGCGAATAGGACGCGCTGTAGGTCAGCAGCTGGTGCACGTCGGGCGATGACACGCTCTTGCGCCCGTAGTCCTTGTACTTCGCGTCCACGGGCAGGCTCCAGGGGCGCCCGCCGCCGAGCCGCACGACCGCGTCCGGGCGGAACGGGGGGCGGGGCCCGACGTCCCCGGTCACCGCGACGGTGCCCCCGGCCCCGGCTGAACGGCGCCGGCCCCTCGCCCCGCCTCGCTGATGAGAGGACCCGTCCTCACGAGCCCCGGTCCGGGGCAGGGCGGCGGCGCGCCGCCGTGGGCCGTTCCTCCTCCGCGCTCACGTCCGCCTGCGCAGAAGAGCGGGCCCACCGGACGTGCTCCGGCCTCAAGGGGGCCGTCGTGCCCCCGCACAGCACGGCGTCGGCCCGCCCTCGGGGCGGGCCGACGCCGGGGTTTTCGGTCGGTCGAAATCGGGTGGCTGGTTCCGTTCTTCGGGGCGCCGATCCGTCGGAGTCAGTGGGCTCCGGCCAGGCCGTCGCCGCCCAGGGTCAGCAGGGACTGCATGCGCTCCAGGTCCTCAGGGGTGTCGATGTCGTCGGGGCTCGCGACGTCGTCGCAGGCCACCGTGGTCACCAGGTGGGAGTAGGCACGCAGGAAGGGCCGCGCGCCCACGTCGCCCTCGGCCAGGGCGTGCACCGTCTGCCAGTGCTCGCGCCCCAGCAGGACCGGGTTGCGGGGGTTGCCGGCGTAGGTGGCCGCCGCCGCGCGGGCGCCGTCGGCGTAGGCCGCGGTCAGCCGCGCCACCGCCGCCGAGGTCACCAGCGGCTGGTCGGCGAGGGCGATCACCACCGCGTCCACCTCGTCGGGCAGCGCCTCCAGCCCCGACCGCAGGGACGAGCCCATGCCGCTCTCCCAGCGGGGGTTGTTCACCTCGGCGGCCCCCTCGACCACGATCGTCTCCGCACCCAGGACCACATAGACCGGCAGGCACCCGCCCTCGCGCAGCACCCTGACGCCCCGGTCGGCCAAGCGCTCCCCGGCCACCTCCACGGTGGCCTTGGGGCGCCCGAGCCTGCTGCCGCGCCCCGCGGCCAGCAACAGGCCGGCGATCGGGAGGCGGACGGCGCCGTGCTCGCGTGTGGTCATGCCGCGATGATGCCATGCCCGTCGGCGCAGGGTGCCCCGATCGCCGAGTCCGGCCCGGACCGGACGCCCGAAACCGCCTTTGCCAGGCGGGTTCGCCCCTCTCGGCGGGCGGGGTTCACACCCCCGCCTGACCGGTACCGGCCGCCTGGGCCTGCCGGGCCAGCGGTTCGGTGTGGATCCGGCCGCTGGTCGAGCTCAGCGGCCGCCCGGTGCCGCCCCACCGGGTCTGGATCAGCTCGGCCGCGATCGAGACCGCCGTCTCCTCGGGGGTGCGCGCCCCCAGGTCCAGGCCGATCGGCGAGTGCAGCCGGGCCAGGCGCTCCTCGGGCACCCCCGCCTCGCGCAGCCGCGCCATCCGGTCCTGGTGGGTGCGGCGGCTGCCCATCGCCCCGATGTAGCCCGCCCGCGTGTCCAGGGCCGCCTCCAGCACCGGCACGTCGAACTTGGGGTCGTGGGTGAGCACGCAGATCGCGGTGCGCTCGTCGATCTCGTCGGCGATCTCGGTCAGGTAGGCGTGCGGCCACTTCACCACCACCTCGTCGGCGCGCGGGAAGCGCTTGGCGGTGGCGAACACCGGGCGCGCGTCGCACACCGTCACCCGGTAGCCCAGGTAGGCGCCGATGTCGGCGACCGCGGCGGCGAAGTCGATCGCGCCGAACACCAGCATCCGCGGCGCCGGGGCGAAGCTCTGCACGAACACCTCCAGCTCGTCGCCGCGCCGCTGGCCGTCCGCTCCGTAGTGGAGCATCCCGGTGCTGCCCTGGGCGAGCATCCCGCGCACGTCGTCGTCGGCCGCCGCGTCGAGCCGGGCGCCGCCCAGCGACCCCTCGGCGCCGTCGGGCCGCACCACTCTGCGCGCCCCCAGGCGGCCCGGGCCGCCGACCACGGTGGCCACCGCGACCGGCCGGTGGGCGTCCACCTCCGCGACCACCCCGGGCAGCTGCGGGTAGCGGGCCCGGTCCACCGGCTCCACCAGGACGTGCAGGGTCCCTCCGCAGGTCAGGCCGACCGCGAAGGCGTCGTCGTCGCTGACCCCGTAGGTCTCGCGCACCGGCTCGCCGGTCGCCATCACCTGCTGGGCCAGCTCGTAGACGGCGCCCTCCACGCACCCGCCGGAGACGCTGCCGACCACCTCCCCGGTGGGGCCGACCGCCATGGCCGCCCCGGCCTCGCGCGGCGAGCTGCGGTAGGTGTCGATCACGGTCGCCAGCGCGAACGTCTCGCCGGCGGAGTACAGCTCCGCGACGGCCGAGCGGATGTCACGCACGTGCTCCTCCTTCTTCGGCGCGGCCGCGTGCCACGGTGCGCGCCAGTCGTTCCAGCGCCTCCAGGCTGTGCCCGGGGACGAAGTCGTCGATGTGCGGCAGCGCCGCCGCCATCCCGGCGGCCCGCGGGCGGTAGCCCTGCTGGGCCTTGTGCGGGTTGGCCCACACGATGCGGTGCGCCAGGCGGGCCAGGCGCGACATCTGCTCCGCCAGCAGGGAGGCGTCGCCGCGCTCCCACCCGTCGGAGGCGATGAGCACGACGGCGCCGCGGGCCGCGCCCCGGCGGCCGTGGAGGTCGAGGAACGTGCGGAGCTCCTCGCCCAGGCGGGTCCCGCCCTGCCAGTCGGGGACGGCCTCGCCCGCGGCCCGCAGGGCGCGCGCCGGGTCGGGGGCGGACAGTTCGCGGGTCAGGCGGGTCAGCCGGGTCCCGACGCTGAACACCTCGGTCGATGCGGGGTGGCCGCGCAGCAGGAGGTGGGCGAAGCGCAGCATCGGCTCGGCGTAGGGCGCCATGGAGCCGCTGACGTCGACCAGCGCCACCGCCTTGCGGGGGCGCCGGGTGCGGGCCCGGTAGGACAGCCGGAGGGGTTCGCCGCCGGTGCGCGCGGCGGCGGCGAGCGTGCGGCGGGGGTCGATGCGCCCGCGCCGGGCGGGCGCGGCGCGGCGGGAGGGGCGGCGCGGCCGCTCGGTGCCGATCAGCGACACCAGGCGGGCCGCTTCGGCGCGCTCCTCCTCCGACAGCAGCCCGAGGTCGGCGGTGCGCAGCACCTCGGCGCCGCTGGCGGCGGCGGGCCGGTGCACCGCCTGCCCGCCGTCGCCGCCGGGCCCGCCGCCCTCCGGCGTCAGCAGCGCGACGCGGCGCCGGCGGGCGGGGAGCGGCAGGGGCGGGCGCGGGGCGGGGAGGGGTCCGCCGAAGCAGGCGGTGAAGCAGGCGTCGTAGAGGTCGAGCTCGGTGCGGGTCGAGCAGAGGGTGAGGCGCCCGGCCCAGTAGAGGCGGTCGGTGCGTGCGGGGGCCTCCGTCGCGGCGAGGGCGTCGGTGAAGGCGAGCGCGCGGGTGGTGTCGGCGCGCACCCCCGCCGCTCGCAGGGCCCGGACGAGGGTGAGCACAGCGTGCGGGACCGCGTCCGGACGCGGGTCCCGGAACGGGGTCGGGGGCGGTCCCGGGAGCGCGTCCGGGCGGCGCGGGCCGTCCGCCGCCGCTCCCGCCTGCCCGGTCACGGCCGCGCCCGCGCCGCGGGGCCCGGGGCCGCTGCGGCGCCGTTGAGCAGGGCGGACAGGCGCTCGCGGACGGCCTCGACGTCGTCGCGGTGCTTGACCAGCGCGCCGAGGGTGCGTGCGGCGGCGTCCGCGTCGAGCGCGGTGGCGCCCAGCGCGGTCAGGGCGGCGGTCCAGTCGATGGTCTCGGCCACCCCGGGCGGTTTGACCAGGTCGATGCCGGAGGAGGCCGGGTCGCGCAGGCGCTGGGCGGCCGCGGCCACCGCGCGCACCAGGCGGTCGGCGGCCTCGGGGCGGCGCCGGGTGATGATGGCGGCCTCGCGCTCGAAGGAGGGGTGCGGCATCCAGTGGTAGAGGCACCGGCGCTTCAGGGCGTCGTGCACCTCGCGGGTGCGGTTGGACGTGAGCACGACGGCGGGCGGTGCGGCGGCGCGGACGG
>NZ_ANAD01000168.1 GCF_000341245.1 Nocardiopsis halophila DSM 44494 | reverse complement strand
ACCGCTTTTCCGCTAGAGGCGGCTTTCCGCTTTCTCCGAATTTACCACGCTTTCCGGTGGCGCCGAACCGGCGTTCCCGCGTGCCGTTTCCGACACATTCGCGTGGTTCCTTCCCGGATTTCACCCGGCCGGAGAACCGGTGAAACAGACTAGCAGCCCCGGATCGATGCCCGAGCCACGTCGTCTTGGAAGGGAAGCGGTCCGGTTCCGGTCCCTGTAGAGGGCCGCCGTCCCGCTCGGCTAGATCACGATAGGTTCCGCGCACAGAGACGTCAAATCGGCCCTGCCGGGTCCGGCGGGCCTCCGCCTCCGAGCTCGCGCAACACCGCTACTGCGGGCCGCGCGGTAGGTCGTCGTTGGTTGCAGGGGTCTTCCTCCCCTGCCTCCGTCACGTCTAAACACCGGGCGGGCCGAGAACCTTCCCGTCCCTGGCCCCCGCCCGGAGACCCCCGAGAGCACGAGAGGCGCCCTCCCCTTCGGGAGGACGCCTCTCGTGCAGCGGCCCGGGCCGGCCCACGACTCAGCCCACGACCACGCCGCCGATGTTGCGCTTGCCGCGGCGCAGCACCGCGTACCGGCCGTGCAGCAGGTCCCCGGCGCCGAGCACCGCGTCGACGTCGGTCACCTTCTCGTTGTTGAGGTAGGCCCCGCCGTCCTGGACCGCGCGTCGGGCCGCCGACTTGCTCGGGACCAGCCCGCTCTCGGCCAGCAGGTCCACCAGCGCGATCCCGTCGCCGACCTCGGCGAGCGCCGCCCGGGGCACCTCGGCGAGCGCCGCGTCCAGCGTCCTGGCGTCCAGGGCCGACAGCTCGGCGCGGCCGAACAGGGCCTGGCTCGCCTCGACGACCTTCCGGCACTCCTCCTCGCCGTGCACCAGCGTGGTGAGCTCCTCGGCCAGCGCGCGCTGGGCCGCGCGCGCCGCGGGGCGCTCCTCGGTCTGGCGCTCCAACTCCTCGATCTCCTCACGGGAGCGGAAGCTGAACACCCTCAGGTACCGGGCCACGTCCCGGTCGTCGGTGTTGAACCAGAACTGGTAGAAGGCGTACGGCGTGGTGAGCTCGGGGTCCAGCCAGACGCTGCCCCCCTCGGTCTTGCCGAACTTGGTGCCGTCGGCCTTGGTGAGCAGGTTGGTGGTGAGCGCGTGCGCCGGGCCGTGCGGCTCGTTGCCGTCCATGCGGCGGATGAGCTCCAGGCCCGCCGTGATGTTCCCCCACTGGTCGCTGCCGCCGATCTGCAGGGTGCACCCGTGGCGCCGGTAGAACTGCACGTAGTCGTAGGACTGGAGCAGCACGTAGCTGAACTCGGTGTAGCTCATGCCGTCGCCGTCGAGGCGGGCCTTGACGGTCTCGCGCTGCAGCATCTGGTTGACGCTGAAGTGCTTGCCGACGTCCCGCAGCATCTCGATGGCGGTCATCGAGCGCAGCCACTCGCCGTTGTCGGCGAGGATCGCGTCGGTGGGCTCCGGGCTGCACCCCTCGGGGGTGAAGCGCAGGAAGGCGGACAGCTGGCGGCCGATGGTGTCCACCCAGCCGGCGATGGTCTCCTCGGAGTTCAGGCTCCGCTCGGCGCTGGGCTTGGGGTCGCCGATGAGGCCGGTGCCGCCGCCGACGAGGGCGATCGGGCAGTGCCCCGCGCGCTGGAAGCGGGCCAGCGTCAGGATCTGGGTGAGGTGTCCGACGTGCAGGCTCCCGGCGGTGGGGTCGAAGCCGCAATAGAGGGTGACCGGGCCATCGGCGAGCGCCTTGCGAAGTTCGTCAAGGTCGGTGGTCTGCGCGAGCAGGCCGCGCCATTCGAGTTCGTCGATGATGTCGGTCACTGTCTACTTCCGTCGCTCGAATCGNNNGGATTCCCCGCCGGTACCGGCGGCTACCCGACGTGAGGGCGTGAGTGAGCGCCTGCGCGGAAGCAGGGGCCCCCGGGCCCGCACTGCTGAAGGCCCGGGACCGCCGCGCGCCGGTCGCGATAGGGGGAACCGGATCCGGGCGCGGCGGCCCCGGGGGTCGTCGGCACGGTGACCACCCGGGGGCCACGGACCATGATCACTGACTACGCACCGTGCGATCGCGCGTGAGGGTGTGATGCGCGCCACGCACCCGTCTGCGGGGCCCGGCCGGGCCGTCGGCGGGTGGGCCCCCTGCGGACGCCCGAAACCGCGACCGCCTCGGATCAGTGCTGGTCAGAGCGGTTCAGGGCGGCGCCGAGCAACGTGCGGCGCCGTCCGCAACACCGGTTCCGGTCGCTCTGGGGTGATCGGGGGCATAGGTCGGAATTGCCTACGGCTACGGCTTTTTCGCGTTTCGAGCCGGGTTTCGGTCAGTCCGCAACACGTCGCCGATCAGGTCTGGATCCGGGGACCACCGTCTCCCCCAGGTACTCGGCGATCGCCAGCGAGGAGGTGGCCGCCGGCGAGGGGGCGTTGCGCACGCACACGATCCGGTCGTGGGTCTCCAGCACGAAGTCGTCCACGAGCGCGCCGTCCCGGCCCAGCGCCTGGGCGCGCACGCCCGGCGGGGCGGGGCGCAGGTCGGCCGCGGTGATCCCGGGGACCAGCCGGCGGGCCTGCCGGGCGAAGACCGCCGGCGAGGCCGACACCGCCGTCTCGGCGGCGCCCATCGCCCAGTGCCGCCGGGCCAGGCGCCAGAAGCCGGGCCAGCGCAGCGTCTCGCCCAGCCGGGCGCGGTCCAGCAGCGCGTTCGGCCCGGCGGTCACCTCCCCGTGGACGTGCCGGGTCAGGTGCACGCCGAGGAAGGGGTAGCGCGGGTCGGGCACCGGGTAGACCAGGCCGCGCACCAGGTACCGGCGCTCGGGGACCAGCTCGTGGTAGGTGCCGCGGAACGGCACGATGCGCGGGTCGTCCCCGGCCCCGGCCATCCGGGCCAGCCGGTCGGTCCACAGCCCCGCGCAGACCACCAGGGTGTCGAAGCGGTGCCGGAGGCGCTCGCCGTGCGGGTCGCCGGTGAGCACCTCGGCCCCGGAGGCGCCCTGGCGCAGCGCGATCACCGGCCGCCCGAGCAGCACCCGCCCTCCGGCACGGCGCACGTCGTCGGCCAGGGACTCGGCGACCGCGACGAAGTCGGTGACGGCGGTGTGCGGGGAGTGCAGCCCGCCCGCGCCGCGCACGTGCGGCTCGATCGCGCGCAGCCCGTCGGGGCCGAGCCTGCGCACCCCGGGAACGCCGTTCTCGCGGGCGGTGCGCTCGATGCGGTCGAGCCGCGCCTCCTCCTCGGCGCCGCGGGCGACCAGGACCTTTCCGGCCTCCTCGTAGGGCAGCTCCTTCTCGGCGCAGTAGTCGCGCAGCAGCCCGGCGCCCCGGCGGCACAGCGCCGCCTTGAGCGAGCCGGGCCGGTAGTACAGCCCCGCGTGCACCACGCCGCTGTTGTGCCCGGTCTGGTGGGCCGCGACCCGGTCCTCCTTCTCCAGGACGGTGACCCGGGCGCCGGGGCGCTCCCGCACGATCCACTCCGCCAGGGCCAGGCCGACGACCCCCGCGCCGATGATGCCGATGTGTCCGCCGCTCATCCGCGCCACGCTAGCAATCAGCGGTGTCCGACGGCCGAGGAGGCCGGTACCCCGACCGCGTGGCCGGATTCCAGGCGGACGGTGATCTCCTCCTCGCCCCAGTCCACGGAGGCGATCCCGGGAGGCCCGTCGGATCCGGTGGCCTCGGGAACGGTCACCTCGTGGAAGTAGGCGTCGGCGTCGTGGCCGAGGCGCAGGCGGTGGTCGGCGCCGGAGAGCGACAGGGTCCGCACGAGCAGTACCTCGACTGGCTCGGGGTCGCCCGCCTCGCCGAAGGGGCGGTAGACGGCGGGCGAGGTCTCGCGCTGCAGCACCGTCGCGGTGAAGGGGAGCGGGTCCGGCACCGCGAGGCCGGCCGCCGCGGTCAGGGCGGCGCCGGCGAGGACCGCGGCGGCCGCGTGCACGGGGCGGATCGGCGGGGCGGGGTCGGGCATGAGGGGGCTCCTGGCGGCCTCACAGCGCCCGTAGTCCCTCACGGAGCCGTTCGAGGACCGCGCGGTCGTCGGCGGCCGGGGGCGGGCACTCTACCAGGCGGCCCTCCCGGGTCAGGTCCCGCACCAGGTGGCGCACGACGCCCAGTGGCAGGCCCAGGTCGGCGGCGAGGTCGAGGACGCGGCGCGGGCGGGCGCAGGCGCGCAGCACCGCCGCCGGCTCCGGGTAGGGCTCGGTGCCGGCGTCGGCGGGGTCGGCGGCGCGCACCGCGGTGAGCGGCCCGGCCGGGGCGCGGCCGCTGGGGCGCGGCGAGGCGGGCTCGGGCGGGCGCCCCGCGCGCAGGGCGAAGGGGCGCAGCAGCGGGCCCGGGTCGACCAGGGGGCCGGGGTCACCGTCCACCGCCGTGCCCTCCGGCCGGGACCGCCTCCTCCAGCAGCGCCGAGGGCACCAGCACGGTGGCGCGGGCACCGCCGTAGGCCGAGGGGGCCAGGCGCACCGCGATGCCGTGCCGGGCAGCGAGGCGGGCGACGACGAACAGCCCCAGCCGCGGCTCGTCCTGCAGCGCCATGACGTCGTACTCGGGGGCCTGGACCAGGGTGCGCTCGGCGACGGCGTACCCCTCGGGGGTCAGTCCCAGCCCGCGGTCCTCCACCTCCACGGCCAGCCCGCCGGGCGCGGGGCCGCAGGTGACGTCGACCGGCGCCCCGGCCGGGGAGAACTGGGTGGCGTTCTCCACCAGCTCGGCCACCAGGTGGACCACGTCGGCGACGGCGGTGCCGCGCAGCGGCGGGCCGGGCGCGCAGCTCAGGCGGACCCGCTGGTAGTCCTCGGTCTCGGAGATGGCGGCGCGCAGGGCGTCGACGAGGGCCATGGGCTCGCGCCAGCGGCGGGCCGAGGGGGCGCCGCCGAGGATGATGAGGTTGTCGGCGTAGCGCCGGGCCCGGGTGGCCAGGTGGTCCAGGCGGAACAGCTTGTCCAGGGTGCGCGGGTCCTCCTCGGCGTACTCGATCTCGTCGAGCAGGCGCAGCTGGCGCTGGACCAGGGCCTGGTTGCGGTAGGCGATGCCGAGGAAGACGCGGTTGGCCCCGGCGCGGATCTCGGCCTGTTTGACGGCGGCGCCCACGGCGGTGCGCTGGGCGGTGTTGAAGGCGTCGGCGACCTCGCCGATCTCGTCGCCGCCGTAGGACAGCTGCGGCAGCTCCTCCCCCAGGTCGATGCGGGCCCCCTCCTGGACCCGGGAGACGATGCGCGGCAGGCGGGTGTCGGCCACGGCCAGGGTCTCGGTGCGCAGCCGGCACAGCCGCTCGGTGAGGCGGCGCGAGGAGCGGCCGGCGACGATGATCGCGGCGGCGCCGGCGGCCAGGGTGAGCACGGCCCCGGCGATGCTGAGGCCGATCCGGGTGTGGGCGGCGGTCTCGGCGGCGTCGTAGACGGCGGCGCGCTGGGTCCGGACCAGGCCGCTCAGCCTCTGCCCGGCGCCGCCCGCGGCCCGCTCCCATTCGTCGGCGCCCACCTCCAGGCCGGTGTTCCAGGCGGCGCGGCCGAGCGCGGCGTCGTCGGCGGAGATGGGCGGGCGGGTGACCACGCCGCGGCTGAGCCGCTCTGTGCGGACCCAGTCCTGCCCGGAGGTCAGGTCGGTGTAGGCGTCCAGGGCGGCGCCGCGCAGGTCGGGCTCGGCCTGCTCCAGTGCGTCCCGGTAGGAGGCGGTGAGGTAGGTGAAGTGCGCGGTCTCCTGGTAGTCCATCCCCCCGGCGGCGATCGCCCCGGCGAGCAGCGCCTCGGCCCGGGAGTACTCCTCGCGCACCCCGGCCAGGGTGCGGGCCAGGCCGGCGGCGGTGCCGTCGGCGTCCTCGGAGGCGGCGCCGAGCAGCGCCGCGTCGAGGGTGCGCAGGGCCGACAGCAGGCCGTCGTAGGCCTCCAGGGCCCCGGCCCGGGTGGCGGCGCCGTCGTCCACCCGCGAGCGCAGGGCGGCCAGGTCCTCGGGGGCGCCCTCGCCGCGGCCGTCGAAGCGGGCGGCTCCGCGCAGCACGTCCCGGTCGGCGCCCGAGCGGAGCCGTTCGGCGTGCGGTTCGGCGGCCTCCAGCGCCCGGTCGACGGCGGTGCGGGCGCGGGCCAGCGGTTCGCCGGAGGAGGCGGCGTCCTCCTGGTCCTCCCGGTCCTGCTCGCCGAGGCGGACCATGGTCAGCCGGCGCTCCTCGCGCAGGTCCTCGGCGAGCCGGGTGAAGGCGGCGGTGCCGGCGCGGCCGTCGCCGACGGCGGCGGCCATGGAGCCGGCCTGGACGGCCCCGGCCGCGGTCATGGCGGTCCACAGCACCAGGAAGCAGACGCTGGGGATGAGCACGATGCGGGCCAGCTGCCCGCGGATGGTCCGCCGCTGCGGCGTCGCGGCCATGGGTCCCCCTCCTCCGACGGCGCGCCCGTGGGAGGAGGGTACCGAAACGGCGATGCCCTGTGTTGTCGTTCACTCACATTGCGTGAGCGAGGGGTCAGCTCTCCGGGCGGTGCCGGGAGCCCACCGGGGCGGGCAGGTCGTCCACGCTCGGCGGCGTCTGCACGCCGACGCTGTTGAGGACCTCGGCGTAGCGCAGCGCGGCGATCTTGGCCAGGGTGGAGCCGGCGCCCAGCGGAGCGCTGGACCGGGCCCCGTTCCGCTCGGCCAGCTCGGCCACGCGTCCCTCGGGCAGCTCGGGGCCGATCACGCCGGGGGCCAGGACCGGGCGGGCGCAGCCGGCGTCGGCCAGCTGCCCGAAGGCGTCGGCGATCGCGGCGTCGTCGTCCATGTCGGCGGGCAGCACGGTGATGCCCAGCCGGGCGGCGAGCAGCACCGCGGTCACCCCGGCGGCACCGGCCGCCTCGGCACCGCCGGTGGAGCCCACCACCACGCCGTCGGTCATGCTGGTGCTCGGCGCCACCACGCTGATCAGGCGCATCCGGTCGGCGCGCACGAACCCGGCCTCGGCCAGGCGCAGGTGCAGCACCTCGGCGAGCATCGGGTGCGGGCCCAGGGCCTCGGTCACCCGCACGTCGGCGCCGGTGTCGCGGGCCGCCTCGGCCACGGCCCGGGCGGTCGGCTCGTGCGGGCCGGTCACCAGGGGCACGACGATGCCGGCCAGCGGGGTCTCCTCGCGCGGGGTGAGGCCCTCCATGGCCTCGTGCAGCGAGGGGCCGCCGTCGGCGCAGCCGAACCGGATCTCGACCTCGGGGCGGTAGGAGCGCAGCAGGTCGGCGATCTGGGCGCCGATCTCGGC
Organism: Nocardiopsis halophila DSM 44494; assembly: GCF_000341245.1. Lineage (GTDB taxonomy): Bacteria > Actinomycetota > Actinomycetes > Streptosporangiales > Streptosporangiaceae > Nocardiopsis_A > Nocardiopsis_A halophila. Next base: position 3,187 of record NZ_ANAD01000168.1, on the reverse strand, counting down.
GGCCTCGTCGGTGCCGCCGGGCACGGCGAGCACCAGCCGGGGGGTGCCGACCCAGCTGTCGAAGGAGAGCGGATCGCGGTGCCGGCCGGAGCGGCGCCGGGGCAGATCACGCGGGGGGAGTCTATCCGGATTCTGCATACTGTCAGGATTCACGCGAGAGATGCTAACGAGTCGTGTGCGGTCGGGGAGCCCTATGCTACAGCTCACCCGCTCAACGCCGGGCTGCGGCGCCGGATCACGTGTTCGACGAGGGAGAGCAGCACCTCCTTGCCGGACTCGCGCAGACGGGCGTCGCCCAGCACCACCGGCACGTGCGCCTCGACGTCCACGGCCTCGCGCACCTCCTCGGCGGTGTAGCGGTGCGCCCCGTCGAACTGGTTGACCGCGACGGCGAAGGGCACGCCGCGCCGCTCGAAGAAGTCCACCGCGGGGAAGCAGGTCTCCAGGCGGCGGGTGTCGGCGACCACGACCGCGCCCAGGGCCCCGGCGGCCAGCTCGTCCCACATGAACCAGAACCGGCCCTGGCCGGGGGTGCCGAACAGGTAGAGCACCACGCTCCCGCTCATGGTGATGCGCCCGAAGTCCAGGGCCACGGTGGTGGTGGTCTTCTGCTCCACCCCGTCGGTGTCGTCCACGCCCATTCCGGCCTCGGTCATCACCTCCTCGGTGCTCAGCGGGGCGATCTCGCTGACCGACCCGACCAGGGTGGTCTTGCCGGCGCCGAACCCCCCGGCCACCAGGATCTTGACCGCGACCGGCAGGTCGCCGGGGTCGGTGTCACAACCGTCGGATGCCATCGAGTACCGCCTGGAGAACGTGGGCTTCGGGGTGGTCGGCCGCGGGCGCGGGCGCGCGGGCGGCGACGTCGCCCGCGGCGACCAGGTCGCCCACCAGCACCTTGGCCACGGTGATGGGGATGTCCAGCTGGGCCGAGAGCTCGGCCACCGAGACGGGGGTGCGGCAGCGGCGCAGGATCCGGGCGTGCTCGGGCTGCAGCCGGGACCAGTCCACGCGCCGGCGGGCGGCGACCACGATGGTGATCATGTCCAGCCCGGTGCCGCTCGCGGGGCGGGTCCGCCCCCCGGTCATGGTGTAGGGCCGCACCAGCGGCCCGGCGCCCCCGTCCAGGCGCCCGGCCGCCGGGGTCACGAGCCGCCGCCCGCGGGCACCGACTCGGGGAAGCGCGGGGCCGAGGTCAGGAACTGGCCCACCCGCTTGATCCGCATGTTCATCTCGTAGGCGACCAGGCCCACATCGGCGTCCTCGGCCGCCAGCACCGCCAGGCAGGCGCCCTCGCCCGCGGCGGTCACGAACAGGTAGGCGTGCTCCATCTCCACCACGGTCTGCCGGACCGCGCCGCCGCCGAACCGCCTCCCGGTCCCCCGGGCCAGGCTCTGGAAGGCGGAGGCGACCGCGGACAGGTGCTCGCCCTGTTCGGCCCCCAGGCCGCGGGAGCGTCCGATGAGCAGGCCGTCGGCGGAGAGCACGATGGCGTGTTCGGCGCCCACCGTGCGGTCCACCAGGTCGTCCAGGAGCCAGTTGAGGTCCCCGGCCGCGTTGTGGTCGTACACCGTCATTGCGTGCTCTCTCCCGTGTGGTCGTCCTCCCGGCCGAGCCGGGTCCCCTTCTGGAACGCGCTCATCACCGCGCGGGCCCGCTCGGGCGAGGACCCGAGCAGGGCGGGCGCGGCCTGCCCGGCGGGGGGCTCCGCCGGGTCCTCGCGCAGTTGCGGGGCGAGGCCGGCCTGGCGGCGCCGCTTGGGCAGCGCCGGGCGGCCGTTCTCGGCTGCGGGGGGAGCGGGTGCGGGTGCCGCGGGCGCCGGCGCGGGGGCGCCGGCCAGGAGGTCGGGGGCGGGGCGGGTCGGGGCCGGGCGCCGTTCGGGGGCCGGGCGCTCGGCGATGAGCGCCGCGGGGACGAGCACCACGGCGCGGGTGCCCCCGTAGGGCGAGGGGCACAGCTGGACGTGGACGTCGTGCTTGGCGGCGAGCCGGGCCACGACGAACAGGCCCAGCCGCAGGTCCTGGTTGAGCGCCATGACGTCGAACTCGGGCGCCTCGCGCAGGGTGGCGTTGGCCCGGGCCAGCGCCTCCTCGCCCATGCCCAGTCCGCGGTCCTCGATCTCCACGGCCACGCCCTTGGGCACCAGCTCGCTGTGGATGTGCACCGAGGTGTGCGGCGGGGAGAAGGCGGTGGCGTTCTCCACCAGCTCGGCCACCAGGTGGATGACGTCGGCCACCACGGCGCCCGACAGCGCCACGTCGGGCACCACCCGCAGCTCGACCCGGGCGTACTCCTCGGTCTCGGAGATGGCGCCGCGCAGGATGTCCACCAGCGGGATGGGGCTGCGCCACCGGCGGCCGGGCCGCCCGCCGCCGAGGATGATGAGGTTCTCGGCGTTGCGGCGGCCCCGGGTGGCCAGGTGGTCCAGGTGGAAGAGGTCCTCGAGCAGGTCGGGGTCCTCCTCCTCGCGCTCGATGCGGTCCAGCAGCTGCAGCTGGCGCTGGACCAGCGACTGGTTGCGGTGCGCGATGCCCAGGAAGACCCGGTTGACCCCGGCGCGCAGGTCGGCCTGGCGCACCGCGGCACGCACCGCGGTGCGCTGGGCGATGGTGAAGGCCTCGGCGACCTGGCCGACCTCGTCGTCGCCGTGGTCCAGGCGGCGCACCTCGCGGTCGAGGTCGACGGCCTCGCCGCGCTCCAGCCGGGCGACGATGCGCGGCAGCCGGGTGCGGGCCAGCTCCAGGGTCTCGGCGCGCAGCCGGGCCAGCCGTCCGATGAGCCGCCCCGCCGAGCGGGAGGCGACCCCGTAGGCCAGGGTGCCGGCGAACAGCGCCATGGTCCCGCCGCCCAGCGCGAGGCTGAACATCAGGGTGGAGGCGTCGCGGGTGCGGGCCACGACCGAGGCGCTCTGGGCCGCCGTCAGACCGGTCATGGCCTCCTCGACCTCGTCGGCGGCGGCGCGCCAGTCGTCGGCGGTGCGGGAGGCCTGCGCGGCGCCGCGGATCCGCTCCCAGGCCGGGAGGGCGTCCAGGGCGGCATAGGAGCGGGCGGCCTCCCCGGTGAGCGCGGGGCCGGTCTCCTCAAGGCGGGCGGCGGCGCCGTCGACCAGGGCGGCGGCCCGCTCCGGGTCCCCGCCGCCGCTGACCGCGGCGTCGGCGCGGGAGAACCGCTCCTGGGCGCGCATGAG
>NZ_ANAD01000167.1 GCF_000341245.1 Nocardiopsis halophila DSM 44494 | reverse complement strand
CGCCCGCCGAGGCGCCGAGGTCGCCGGCGGTGACGCCGTCGCGCAGTTCGCCGCGGCCGCCCAGGGCGGCCTGGAAGGAGGAGGCGCGCTCGGCGACCGAGGCGTGCCGGGAGCCGGTGAACCGGGCCCCGGACTCCTCCATCCGCTCCACGGCCGCGTCGGTGGTCTCGGTCTGGCGGCGGAAGGCCTCCAGCGCGCCCGGGCCGGGGTCGGCCAGGTGCTCGGCGGCCAGGCGCCGCTCGCGCTGCAGCTCGGTCAGGACCTGCTGCAGGTGGACGGCCTCGCGGGCATCGCGGGAGGCGAGCCGCAGCGAGACCGCCTGGGTCAGGGTCACCGCGCTGAGCACCGCGAACAGCGCCAGGAACGTCACGCTGGGGATCAGCACGATCCTGTTCAGCTGCGCCCTGATGCCGCGATCGGCGCCCCCCGACTGCCCCATCGGTCTCCTCCCCCGTGCGGGCTGCGCGTCGGCCCCCCTGCGGGATCGGCGCCTTCACGATCCGCACAGGGGAGGCCACCCGTGGTGCCCACGGACTCAGGACGCTACCGCATGGGGGCCGCCGGGGAGGGGCGTTCGGCGAATTCAGCCGGTCTCGGCGAAGGCACGCAGCTCCCGCACCGACGCGCGGACCCGGTCCAGCTGCTCGCGGACCCGGGCGGGGGCGGTGCCGCCCTTGCCGGAGCGGGAGGCCATCGCGCCCTCCACCGTGAGCACCTCGCGCACCTGCGGGGTGAGGTGCTCCGACACCGAGGCGAAGTCCTCGTCGGTCAGGTCGGGCAGGTCCACGCCGCGCTCCTCGCACAGGCGCACGCACGCCCCGGCGATCTCGTGCGCCTCGCGGAAGGGGACCCGGCGGCGCACCAGCCACTCGGCGACGTCGGTGGCCAGGGAGAAGCCCTGCGGGGCCAGTTCGGCCATGCGCGCGCCGTCGAAGCGCAGGGTGGCGACCATCCCGGTGAAGGCCGGCAGCAGCAGCAGGAGGGTGTCGGCGGCGTCGAACACCGGCTCCTTGTCCTCCTGCAGGTCGCGGTTGTAGGCCAGCGGCAGGCCCTTGAGGGTGCTGAGCAGGCCGGCCAGGTCGCCGATGAGACGGCCGGACTTGCCGCGCGCGAGCTCGGCGACGTCGGGGTTCTTCTTCTGCGGCATGATCGACGACCCGGTGGAGAAGGCGTCGTCCAGGATCGCGAAGGAGAACTCCTTGGTGGCCCAGAGGATGACCTCCTCGGAGATGCGCGAGAGGTCCACCCCGGTCATGGCCGCGGCGAAGGCGAACTCGGCGACCACGTCGCGGGCGGCGGTGGCGTCGATGGAGTTCTCCGCCGAGGCGGGGAAGCCCAGGTCGGCGGCGACGGCCTCGGGGTCCAGGCCCAGCGAGGAGCCGGCCAGCGCACCGGAGCCGTAGGGCGAGACGGCGGCGCGGCGGTCCCAGTCGGCCAGCCGCTCCACGTCCCGCAGCAGCGGCCAGGCGTGCGCGAGCAGGTGGTGGGAGAGCAGCACCGGCTGGGCGTGCTGCAGGTGGGTGCGGCCCGGCATCGGCACGCCCAGGTTGGCCTCGGCCTGGTCGGTCAGGGCGGTGACCAGGTCCAGGAGTTCGCCGGCGACGGCGCGGGCCTGCTCGCGCAGGTACATCCGCACCAGGGTGGCGATCTGGTCGTTGCGGGACCGCCCGGCGCGCAGCCGCCCGCCGAGCTCGGGGCCGACGCGCTCGATGAAGCCGCGCTCCAGCGCGGTGTGCACGTCCTCGTCCTCGGGCACCGGGGTGAAGGCGCCGGAGTCCACGTCGGCCTCCAGGCGGTCCAGCCCGGCCAGTGTGCCCTCCAGCTCGGCGTCGGTGAGCAGCCCGGCCGCGTGCAGCACGCGGGCGTGGGCGCGCGATCCGGCGATGTCGTGGCGGGCCAGGCGCCAGTCGAAGTGGGTGCTGTCGGAGAGGCGGGCCAGGGCCTCGGAGGGGCCTCCGGCGAAGCGGCCTCCCCACAGGCGGGTGACGGACACGGTCGGGTCCTTTGCTCAGTGCGGGCCAGTGCGGTTCAGTTCGGTGCGGTCTTGCGGTCGGCCAGCCGGAGCAGGGCCGAGGCGAGGTCCTCGCCGCCCGCGGGGTCGCGGGAGACGACCAGGATGGTGTCGTCGCCGGCGATGGTGCCGAGGATGGCCTGGAAGTCGGTGTGGTCGATCGCCGAGGCGAGGAACTGGGCCGCACCCGGCGGGGTGCGGACCACGACCATGTTGGCCGAGGCCTCGGCCGACACCAGCAGCTCCTCGGCGAGCCGGGTGACGCGCGAGCCCGCGGCGGCGGCCAGGTCCAGGCCTTCGGCGCCGGCGCGCTGCAGGCGCTCGCCGCCCTCCCCCGGCAGCCGGTAGATGAGGTCGCCCCCGGCGGTGCGCAGTTTGACCGCCCCCAGCTCGTCCAGGTCGCGCGAGAGGGTGGCCTGGGCGACCTGCACGCCGGCGTCGGAGAGCAGCCGGGCCAGTTCGCCCTGGGAGCGCACGTCGTTGCGGGTGAGCACCTCGGTGATGCGGGCGTGCCGGGCGGCCTTGGTCATGGGCGCGGCGCCGCCGTCGGCGGTCATCGTCGCCGCCCCTGGCCCCCCGCGGCCTCCAGCAGGAAGCACAGCAGGGCCTTCTGGGCGTGGCGGCGGTTCTCGGCCTCGTCCCACACCGCCGAGGCGGGGCCGTCGAGGACCGGGGCGGTGATCTCCTGGCCGCGGTAGGCGGGCAGGCAGTGCAGCACCACGGCGCCGTCGGCGGCGGCCTCCAGCAGGGCGTCGTCGACGGTGAAGTCCAGGAAGGGGGCGACGCGGTCGGCGGCCTCGCCCTCCTGTCCCATGGAGGTCCAGGCGTCGGTGGCCAGCACGTCGGCGCCGTCGGCGGCGGCGCGGGCGTCGGTGAGGACCTCGGCCGACCCGCCGGTCCGCGCGGCGGTCCGCCGGGCGCGCTCCAGCACGTCGGCGTCGGGCCGGTACCCCTCGGGGGCGGCGATGCGCACGTGCATGCCGGCCACGGCGCCGCCGAGCAGGTAGGAGTGGGCCATGTTGTTGGCGCCGTCGCCGAAGTAGGCGAGGGTGAGCCCGGCCAGGCGGCCCTTGCGCTCGCGGACGGTCTGCAGGTCGGCGAGGATCTGGCAGGGGTGGAAGCGGTCGGACAGGGCGTTGACGACCGGCACCGAGGAGGCGGCGGCCATGCCCTCCAGGCCCTCCTGGGCGAAGGTGCGCCAGACGATGGCGGCGACTTGGCGCTCCAGCACCCGGGCGGTATCGGCGATGGGCTCGCCCCGGCCCATCTGGCTGCCCTGGGCGTCGATCACCAGGGGCGCGCCGCCCAGGTCGGCCACGCCCACGGCGAAGGAGACGCGGGTGCGGGTGGAGGGCTTGTCGAAGATGAGCGCGACGGTCTCGGGGCCCTCCAGGGGGCGCCGGGAGAACCGGTCCTTCTTCAGGGCGTCGGCCAGGTCGAGGACGGCGGCCTGCTCGTCGGGGGTCAGGTCGTCGTCGCGGAGGAAGTGGCGCATCACGGGGTCACCTCGTCGAGGATCGCGGGCAGGGCGCCGGTGAAGGAGGCGGCCTGCTCCGGGNGGGGGTCGGGGGGGGGGGGAGCCGCAGGGCGTCGGGGGCCACGGCGTTGATGAGGAAGCCGTGGTCGGCGGCGCGGGCCTGGACCTCGGCGGCGCGCTCGGCGGTCAGGACCAGGGCCAGCCACAGCCCGGTCCCGCGCACCCCGGCCACCAGGGGGTGGCCGGTGGCGCGCATCCCCTCGGCCAGGGCGGCGCCGGTGCGGGCGGCGCTGCCGAGCAGGTCCTCGTTCTCGACGGTGTCGAGCACGGCCAGGGCGGCGGCCGCGGCGACCGGGTTGCCGCCGAAGGTGGAGCCGTGGTCGCCCTTGGCGAAGGCGGTGGCGTAGCGGCCGAAGCCGACGCAGGCGCCGATGGGCAGCCCGCCGCCCAGGCCCTTGGCCAGGGTGAGCACGTCGGGGCGCACGCCCTGGGCCTGGTGGGCGAACCAGTGGCCGGTGCGGCCGATGCCGCTCTGGATCTCGTCGAGGACGAAGGCGGCGCCGGCGGCGTCGCAGGTCTCGCGGACGGCGGCCAGGTAGCCGTCGGGGGCTGGCACGACGCCGGCCTCGCCCTGGACCGGTTCGACGATGACCGCGGCGACCGTGTCGTCCACGGCGGCGCGCAGCGCCTCGGCGTCGCCGTGCGGCACGAACCGCACCTCGGTGCCGTAGGGGCCGAAGGGGGCGCGCATGGACTCCTTGCCGGTGACGGCCAGGGCGCCCAGGCTGCGCCCGTGGAAGCCGTTCTCGGTGGCGACCAGGACGGGGCGGGCGGGGCCGGCGGCCTTGCGGGCGAGTTTGAGCGCCGCCTCATTGGCCTCGGTGCCGGAGTTGGCGAGGAAGACGCGGGCGCCGGGGTCGCCGAGCAGGGCGATGAGGCGCTCGGCCAGTTCGACCTCGCGCTCGTGCAGGAACAGGTTGGAGGTGTGGGCGAGCGCTGCGGTCTGGTCGGCGACGGCCTTGACCAGGGCGGGGTGGCCGTGGCCCAGGGCGCTGACCGCGATGCCGCCGATGAGGTCGAGGTAGGGGCGGCCGTCGACGTCCCACACGCGGGCGCCCTCGCCGCGGGCGATGGCCACGGGCGGTACGCCGTAGGTGGGCATGAGGGCGTTGGCGAACCGCTCCTGGAGGGCGCGGGTGCGCTCTGCGGTCATGCGGGGCCTCCGAACACGTCGTGGGGGGCGTCGTCGGGGACGACCATGGTGCCGATGCCGTCGTTGGTGAAGACCTCGAGCAGCAGGGAGTTGGGGGTGCGCCCGTCGAGGACGTGGGCCTGGGGGACGCCGCCGCGCACGGCGCGCAGGCAGGCCTCCATCTTGGGCACCATGCCGGTGGACAGCCCGGGCAGCAGCCGCTCCAGCTCGGCGGCGGTGAGCCGGCTGATCAGCTCCTCGCAGGCCGGGTAGTCGGCGTACAGGCCCTCGATGTCGGTGAGCATGATGAGCTTGCTGGCGTCGAGCCCGGCGGCCAGGGCGGCGGCCGCGGTGTCGGCGTTGACGTTGTAGACGCCCTCGCCGGAGCGGGCGACGCTGGAGACCACCGGGATGCGGCCGTCGTCGAGCAGGGTGTGCAGCACGCCGGCGTCGACGCCGGTGACCTCGCCGACCATGCCGATGTCGACCGGTTCGCCGTCGACCACGGCGGGTTTGCGCTCGGCGGTCATCAGGCGGGCGTCCTCGCCGGACAGTCCGACGGCGAAGGGGCCGTGCCGGTTGATGCGGCCGACGATGTCCCGGTTCACCTGGCCCACCAGCACCATGCGGACGATGTCCATGGTCTCGGGGGTGGTCACCCGCAGCCCGCCGGCGAAGGTGCTCTCCAGGCCGACCCGCTCCAGGTGGGCCTTGATCTGCGGGCCGCCGCCGTGCACTACGACCGGGCGCAGGCCGGCGTAGCGCAGGAAGACGATGTTCTCGGCGAACCGGTCCTGCAGCTCGGGGTCGGTCATGGCGTTGCCGCCGTACTTGACCACGACGGTGCGTCCGTGGAAGCGGCTCATCCAGGGCAGCGCCTCGATGAGGGTGGTGGCCTTGTCCAGGGCCTGCTTGCGGGAGTTCATGAGCTGTAGGCCGAGTTCTCGTGCACGTAGGCGGTGGTCAGGTCGGTGGTGCGCACGGTGGCGGCGGCGCCCCCGGCCGACAGGTCGACGGTGACGGACACGTCGCGTCCGCTCAGGTCGACCTTGGAGCGGTCGTCGCCGACCGCGCCCTTGCGGCAGACCCACACCCCGTTGATGGCGACGTTGAGCTCGTCGGGGTCGAAGGCGGCGGCGGTGGTGCCCACGGCGGCCAGCACCCGCCCCCAGTTGGGGTCCTCGCCGAACACGGCGCACTTGAACAGGGCGTTGCCGGCCACGGCGCGGGCGGCCAGCAGTGCGTCCTCCTCGTCGGCGGCGCCGACCACCTCGACGGCGATGGCCTTGGTGGCGCCCTCGGCGTCGGCGATGAGCTGGCCGGCCAGGTCGTCGCAGACCTGGGTGAGCAGCGCGGCGAACTCCTCCTCGTCGGGGGCGGTGCCCGCGGCGCCGCCGGCCATGAGCACCACGGTGTCGTTGGTGGACATGCACCCGTCGGCGTCGACGCGGTCGAAGGTGCGGGCGGTGGCGGCGCGCAGCAGCCGGTCGCACTGCTCGGAGGTGAGCTCGGCGTCGGTGGTGAGCACGCAGATCATGGTGGCCAGGGCGGGGGCGAGCATCCCGGCGCCCTTGGCCATGCCGCCGACGGTGTAACCGGAGCCGCGGCGGAAGGCGATCTTGGCGACGGTGTCGGTGGTGCGGATGGCGTCGGCGGCGGCCAGCCCGCCGTCCCGGGCGGCCTCGGCCACGGCCAGGTCGACGCCGCCGAGCAGCTCGGGCATGGGCAGGCGCTCGCCGATCAGGCCGGTGGAGCAGACCAGGACCTCGGCGGCCGAGTCGCCCAGGGCGTGGGCGGCGCGCTCGGCGGTGGCGTGGGTGTCCTGGAACCCGGGCGGGCCGGTGCAGGCGTTGGCGCCGCCGGAGTTGACGACCACGGCGCGGGCCCGGCCGCCCTTGGCGACCTGCTGCGACCAGAGCACGGGTGCGGCCTTGACCCGGTTGGCGGTGAACACGGCGGCGGCGGCGCGGGAGGGGCCGTCGTTGACGACGACGGCCACGTCCCGGGCGCCGTCGGGCTTGAGTCCGGCGGCGACGCCGGCGGCGCGGAAGCCGCGGGGTGCGGTGACGCTCACGGCGGGACCTTTCAGGTGGATGGGGCGCGGTGCCGGGGCGGCCGCTAGGGTGCGACGCCCGCGGTGGTGAGTCCGGCGGTCTCGGGCAGGCCCAGGGCGATGTTGGCGCTCTGCACGGCGCCGCCGGCGGTGCCCTTGGCCAGGTTGTCCAGGGCGGTGCAGGCGACCAGCCGTCCGGCGTCGGGGTCGGCGGCGACCTGCACGGCCGCGGTGTTGGCGCCCAGGGTCATGGCGGTGGCGGGCCACTGCCCTTCGGGGAGCAGGTGCACGAAGGGCTCGGCCCCGTATCGTCGCCCGTAGGCGGCGCGCAGGGCGGCGGTGTCGGCGCCGGGGGCCAGGCGGGCGGTGCAGGTGGCGAGGATGCCGCGGGGCATGGGGGCCAGCACCGGGGTGAAGGACAGGGTGACCGGGGCGCCGGCGGCCGCGGTCAGGTTCTGCACGATCTCGGGGTTGTGCCGGTGGGTTCCGGCGGTGCCGTAGGGGGCGGCCGAGCCCATGGTCTCGCTGCCGGTCAGGTGCGGTTTGGGGGCCTTGCCGGCGCCGGAGACGCCGGTGACCGAGACCGCGGTGAGGTCCTCGGGCCGGGCCAGGCCCTCGGCGAGGGCGGGCAGCAGGGCCAGGGTGACGGCGGTGACGTGGCAGCCGGGCACGGCGATGCGGTGGGCGCCGGCCAGGGCCCGGCGGCCGCCGGGCAGCTCGGGCAGGCCGTAGGGCCAGGCGCCGGCGTGCTCGGTGCCGTAGTACCGCTCCCAGGCGCCGGCGTCGGTGAGCCGGAAGTCGGCGCCGCAGTCGACGATGAGCACGTCGGGGCCCAGCGCGCGGGCGATCTCGGCGGACCTGCCGTGCGGCAGGGCCAGGAAGACCACGTCGTGTCCGGCCAGGGCGGCGGCGTCGGTGTCGGCCAGGACCCGGTCGGCCAGCGGGGCCAGGTGGGGGTGGTGCTCGCCGAGCCGTGTGCCGGCGCTGCCGCCGGCGGTCAGGGCGCCGATCTCGATGGAGGGGTGGCCCAGCAGCAGCCGCAGGACCTCTCCCCCGGCGTAGCCGCTGGCTCCGGCCACGGCCGCCGTGTACCCCATGGCGCTTCCCCCGATCCGCGTCTTCCTCGCCGACGGGGTCCATCATGCCGGATGATTGAAATCTTATGCAACTGGCTGCATAAAATATCGGTGTGGCGCGCGTCTCACCGCCCCAGGCCGCGGGACAGCCGCCGACCCAGCCGGTGCAGCCGCGGCACCCGCGCCTCGTCCGGCCCGGACCAGGGCAGCCGCGCCATCCAGCCGCGCCGCTCCAGCACCGCGTCGCGCAGGGCCCGCCCGGCCACGTTGGCCAGGGCCATGCCGGAGCGGCCGTACCCGCCGGCCACCGCCACCCCGGTCGCCTCGTCCAGCCACAGCACCGGGGCCCGGTCGGCCGGGGCGCCCACCGGCCCGCTCCAGGCATGGGCGACGGGGACCTCCGCGGCCGCCGGGAACATCCCGGCCAGCGCCCGCCACAGCTCGGCGATGGCCTGCGGCGGCGCCGTGCCCGCCTGCCCGTGCGCGCCGCCGCGCGGCAGCGTCCCGCGCCCGCCCAGGGCGATGCGCCCGTCCGGGGTGCGGCGGGCGAACACCGGCCGCTGCGCGGCGTCCGCCCGGGCCTCGCCGCCGTCCCAGCCGATCTCCTCCCACAGCCGCTCCTCCAGCGGCTCGGTGGCGATCGCCGCGCAGGACTCGGCGGGCCAGGCCGGGGCCCCCGGGCCGCCGAAGCCCTCGGTGGCCAGGACGACCCTGCGCGCACGGACGGTGCCGAAGGGGGTGGTCACCGACGGGCCTCCGGGCCCGCCGGGGACCACGCCGGTGACCGGGGTCCGCTCGAACACGTCCACGCCGCGCCGCTCGGCGGCCTCGGCCAGGCCGCGGGCCAGGCGGGCCGGGTCCACCAGGGCGGCGTGCGGGGTGTAGGCGCGCCCCTGCTCGTCCACGTGCAGGTCCTCGGGCCAGAACCCCCACTCCTGCAGGCGGGCCACGTCGGCGTCCAGGCGCTCGCGCTGGGCGGCGTCGGCCGCCAGGGTGCGCATGCCGCCCTTGACCGCGCCGGCGTCCAGGTCCTCCTTCTCGGCGACCGCGACCACCTCGTCGACGGCGGCCATGAGCGCGCGCTGCAGGGCGATCACCGCGCCCTTGCCGCGGCGCCGCGCCAGCTCCTCGCGCGGCCCGGGGAAGCCGGCGGTGACCAGCCCGGCCCCGCGCCCGGCGGCGCCGAACCCGGCGAACTCGCGCTCCAGGACCGCCACCCGCGTGCCCGGGTCGGCCTCGGCGAGGTAGTAGGCGGTCCACAGGCCGGTCAGCCCGCCGCCGACCACGCACACGTCGTACTCGGCGTCCCCGGGCAGCGGTGCGCGCCGCTCCGGGGGCCCCTCCTCGCGGTACCAGTAGGCCACTCCCCCGTTGCGGAACCCCTCCGACCGGGGGACGCGGCGCATCTCGGCCGCGCTCGCGAACAATCTCATCGGGCCGCCCCTCCGAGCCCTGGGTGGTGCCGTGCCGGGCCAGGCTATCGGGCGGCGTCCCGCAGGGCGCGGGCCAGGGCGGACAGCCGCCGGACCCCGTCGGCGCCCAGCACCGCCAGCACGTGCTCGCGCAGCAGGGCCGCGTGGCGGGCCTTGGCCTCGTCGGCCAGGGCCCGGCCCTGCGGGGTCAGCACGGCGTAGACCACCCGCCGGTCGGTGGGGCAGGCCTCGCGGGCCAGGTAGCCCTTGTGCGCCAGCCGGTCGGCGAGCTTGGTGAATCCGCCGCTGCTCAGGCTCACCTCGCGGGCGAGCCTGCTCATCGGTAGACGCTGCCCCGGCGAGCGCTGCAACCGGACGAGGACCTCGAACCAGGGCCCGGCCATGTCGCCGCCGCTCGGGTCGATGCCCTTGAGCAGGAGCGGGTCGATGTCCCTGAGCGCCTCGTGGACCAGTCCCCAGGCGGTGATCAGCTCGTCGTCGCCGGGCGCGTCCGTCCCCCGTGTGTCACTTTCCACAGATGAACTTCTTCCTAAGAAATATCTCTGTGGAAAGCATACCTGCCGCCGGCTACCGCGCGGCGACCGCGTCCAGGGCCCCGCGCACGGTGGCCACCAGGTGCTCGATCTGCTCCCAGGTGATCACCAGGGGCGGCGAGATGAGCAGCGCGTCGGGGATGGCGCGTACCACCACCCCCCGCGCGCGGGCCTCGGCGAACACCTCGGGGGTGGTCACCCCGCGCTCGGCGGCCTCCTCGGTGAGCTTGACCGCCGCCATCACGCCGGTGCCCGCCCGCACCTCGGCCACCAGCGGGTGGTCCTCCAGGGTGCGCACCGCCGACTCCAGCTGCACCTCGATCTCCCGGGCCACGGTGAACAGGTCCTCCCGCTCCAGGATGTCCAGGTTGGCCTGGGCCGCGGCACAGCAGGAGGGGTGGCCGGCGTAGGTGGTGCCGTGGTGGAACGGGTTGCCCGGGTTGCTCCAGAACGGCTCGGCGATCCGGCCGTCCACGATCACCCCGCCCAGCGGCAGGTACCCGCTGGTCACCCCCTTGGCGAAGACGATCATGTCCGGGCGCACGCCGAAGCGCTCGATCCCGAACCAGTCCCCCATCCGGGCGAAGCCGCAGATCACGCTGTCGGCGATGAACAGCACCCCGTACCGGCGGCAGATCCGGGAGACCTCCTCGAAGTACCCCGGCGGCGGCGCGTACACCCCGCCGGCGCCGATCACCGGCTCGGCGAAGAAGGCGGCCACCCGATCGGGCCCCACCCGCAGGATCTCCTGCTCCAGGGCGGCGGCCGAGTCGTGCGGCACCACCGAGGCGTCCTCCACCGTCGGCCCGAACCCCTCGCGGAAGCGGTCCATGCCGATCAGCCCGGTGCCGAAGCCGTGCAGGCCGTGGTAACCGCCCGTGCGCGAGATCAGGTGGGTGCGCCCGGGCTCGCCCAGCGCCGCGAAGTAGCGCCGCGCCAGCTTGGCGGCGGTCTCGATGGACTCCCCGCCCCCGCAGGTGAGGATCACCCGGGGGTCGGCCACCGGGGCGTGCGCGGCGAGCCGCTCGCTGAGCTCGATCGCCGGGGCGTTGGCGAAGTCGTTGTAGACGGTGTAGGCGTCCAGCACCGTCATCTGGCGGTGCACCGCCTCGGCGATCTCCGCCCGGCCGTGGCCGACGTTGCAGTACCACAGGCTCGCGGTTCCGTCGAGGTAGCGGTCCCCGGACTCGTCCCAGAGCCACACGCCCTCGGCGCGGGCGACCATGAACTTCGGGCCCTGACTGACCCGGTGCATATCGCTGAAGGTGTGCCAGAAGCGCCCGGGTTCGCGCAGCGTGTGCTGGTCGCGGGCAAACGAAACCACTGTTTCGGTCATAAACCGACCTCCGAACCACGTCGTGCGTGCGGCGAGCACGCGAGAACGCCGAGTGAAACAGCTGTTCCGCGAGGGTCCGGCGAGCCCGGGTCGCGGCAGGTGCCTGCAGGTTAAGGCCGGGCGCGCCCCCGGTTCAAGAGACGAAACAAGGAATACTCCCCGGATTTACGCCAGGCATTCACGCTACCCTCCGACCTGTTTCATAAAACCCCTTCCTACCAGGGCATACGGGACCAAAAAAATCCCGCACCGGACCGTAGGCCAGGTGCGGGAGACGGGCGTGTCGCGCTAGCCGCGCAGCACCGCGCCGGTCCGCTCGGCGGCGGCCGCCACCGCCGCGTCGCGCACGGCCGCGGCCTCCTCGGCGGTCAGCGTGCGGTCGCCGGCGCGCAGCCGCAGGGTGTAGGCCAGGGACTTGCGCCCCTCGCCCACCTGCTCCCCGGTGAACACGTCGAACAGCCGCACGTCCTCCAGCAGCTCACCGGCGCCGGAGCGCAGCGCGGACTCCACCTGTCCGGCCGGGACGTCCTGCCCCACCACCAGGGCCACGTCCTGGATGGCGACCGGGTAGGACGACACGCGCGGCGCCGCCGGCGGCGCGGAGGCCTCCAGCAGCGGGTCCAGGCCGATCTCCATGGCGACCGTGCGCGGCGGCAGCCCGTAGGCCTTCACCACCCGCGGGTGCAGCTCACCGGCGTACCCCACGAGCACCTCGCCGCCGCCGGTGACCGCGTACAGGGCGGCGCACCGCCCCGGGTGCCAGGGCGCGTACCGGGCCGCGCGCACCACCAGCTCCACGCGGGCGGCGCGGGCGACCTCCCGGGCCGACTCCACGGCGTCGGCCCAGGACGCCTCGCGGCCCTGGCCCCACCACCCGGCGGGCTCGCGCCGCCCGGCCAGCACGGTCGCCGCGCGCAGCGGCTGGTCGGGCAGGGCAGCGTCCAGGGCCTCCCGCTCCTCGGCCGTGGGGGCGCGGTCCACCCCCGGCAGCGGCGCGCGCTCGGGCGCGCCCTCCCGGGGCAGGTACACCGGCCCGGTCTCGTACAGGGCGACGTCGGGCATGCCCCGCCCCACGTTGCGCACCAGGGTCTTGAGCAGCCCCGGCAGCAGGGTGGTGCGCAGCAGCGGCTCGTCCTCGTTGAGCGGGTTGGCCAGCCGGACGCAGGTGCGGCGCGGGTCGCCGGCCTCGATCTGGAGCCCCTCCAGGTCGCGCTCGCCGACGAACGGGTAGCACAGCACCTCGTCGTGCCCGGAGGCGGCCAGGGCCCGCCCCACGGCGCGTCGCGTGCGCTGGGACGGGGTGAGCCCGCGCCCGGCGGGGGCGCGCGGGGTCACCGAGGGGATGTTCGCATACCCCTCCAGGCGGACGACCTCTTCGGCCAGGTCGTTGGGGTCGGTCAGGTCGGGCCGCCAGGACGGCGGGGTGACGGTGAGCGCGTCCCCGTCGGCCCGCACGGCGCAGCCCACCTGCTCCAGCCGGTGCACCACGGCCGCGCGCGGGTAGTCCACCCCGGCGACCCGCCCGGGGTGGGCGGCGTCCAGGGCGACGGGGCCCGGCTCGGTGCCGGGCCCGGCCTCGGTGTAGCCGGGCTCCACGTGCGCGCCGCCGAGTTCGGCCAGCAGGCCGGCGGCGCGGGTGGCGGCCCGGAGCTGCAGGGCCGCGTCGACGCCGCGCTCGAAGCGGCGGGAGGCCTCCGAGGAGAGCTGGTGGCGGCGGGAGGTGCGGGCGATGCGGGCCTCGTCGAAGTGCCCGGCCTCGATGACGACGTGCCGCGTGTCCTCGCCGACCTCGGTATCGGCGCCGCCCATCACCCCGCCGATGCCGACCGGTCCGCGGTCGTCGGCGATGACGATGTCGTCGGGGTCGAGGTTCCGCTTGACGTGGTCGATCGTCTCCAGCGACTCGCCCTTGCGGCCGGCGCGCACCCGCAGGGCGCCCTGGAGGCGCTCCCCGTCCCAGGCGTGCAGGGGCTGGCCGAGCTCCATCATCACGTAGTTGGTGATGTCGACCGCCAGCGAGACGGGGCGCACCCCGCACAGGGCCAGGCGCCGCTTCATCCACACCGGAGTGGGCGCGGCCGGGTCGAACCCGCGGGCGGTGCGCAGGACGAACCTGGGGCACAGCTCGGGGTCGAGCTCGACGGGGTGGCCCCCGCCCGCGGCGGCGGTGACGTCGACGGCCTCGGCCGGGTCGCGGAAGGCGGTGCCGTAGAGCGCCGCGGCGTCGCGGGCCACGCCCCGCACCGACAGCGCGTAGCCGCGGTCCGGGGTGACGGCGATGTCGAGCACGTCCTCGCGCAGCGGCAGGAAGCCGAAGGCGTCCGCGCCGGGCTCGGCGGTGCCCGGATCCAGCACGATGATGCCGGCGTGGTCCTCCCACAGTTCCAGCTCCGAGGCCGAGCAGATCATGCCCTCGGACATGCGGCCGTAGGTCGTGCGGGCGCCGATGGCGAAGCCGCCGGGCAGCTCGGCGCCGGGCAGCGCCACCACGACCAGGTCGCCCTCGGCGAAGTTGCGGGCGCCGCAGACGATGCCCTGGGGCTCGCCGGTGCCGTTGGCCGCGCCCACGTCCACCCGGCAGAACCGGATGGGCTTCTTGAACCCGGTGAGCTCCTCGATCTCCAGGACCCGCCCGGCGACCAGGGGGCCGGTGATGCCGGCGCCGACGGACTCGACCGTCTCCACCTCCAGGCCGGCCTCGATGAGCCGGGCGGCCAGGGAGCGGGCGGAGGTGCCCTCGGGCAGGTCGGTGTACTCGCGCAGCCAGGAAAGGGGGACGCGCATCAGATCTCCATCCCGAAGGCCGAGGTGAACCGGATGTCGCCCTCGACCATGTCGTGCATGTCCTCGACGCCGTGGGCGAACATCAGGGTGCGCTCGATGCCCAGCCCGAAGGCCCAGCCGCTGTAGCGGTCGGTGTCCACGCCGGCGGCGGTGAGCACCCGCGGGTTGACCACGCCGCACCCGCCGATCTCGATCCAGCCCTCCGAGGAGCAGGTGCGGCAGGGGCGGTCGGGGTCGCCGACCGAGGCGCCCCGGCACACGAAGCACTCCATGTCGACCTCGGCCGAGGGCTCGGTGAAGGGGAAGTAGGAGGCCCGGAAGCGGGTCTTCAGGCCGCCGCCGAACATCGACTCCACGAAGGCGTCGATCGCGCCGCGCAGGTGGGCCATGGTGATGCCCTCGTCCACGACCAGCCCTTCGAGCTGGTGGAAGACGGGGGTGTGGGTGGCGTCCAGCTCGTCGGTGCGGAAGGTGGTGCCGGGGGCGACCACGTACACCGGCAGCTCGCGTGCGAGCAGGGCGCGCACCTGTACCGGGGAGGTGTGGGTGCGCAGCACCTGCCCGGACTCCCCGCCCGAGGGCGCCTGCACGAAGAAGGTGTCCTGCATGGTGCGCGCGGGGTGGTCGGGCAGGAAGTTGAGGGCGTCGAAGTTGTACCACTCGGCCTCGACCTCGGGCCCCTCGGCCACCTCGAAGCCCATGGCCACGAAGATGTCGGTCATGCGCTCGGCGACGGTGGTGATGGGGTGGCGGGCCCCGCGCGGCGCACGGCCGGTGGGCAGGGTGACGTCGACGGCCTCCTCGGTGAGGGCGCGGCGGTCGCGCTCCTCCTCCAGCTCGGCCTGGCGGTCCTTGAGCGCCTGGCCGACCCGCTTGCGCGCGCCGCCCACCCGCTTTCCGGCCTCGGCCCGGGCGGCCGGGGGGAGCGCGCCGATCTCGCGGTTGGCCAGCGCCAGCGGGGAGCGGTCCCCGGCGTGCGCGGCCTTGGCCTCCTTCAGGGCCTCCAGGGAGTCGGCCGCCGCGATCGCGGCCAGGGCCGCGTCGAGCATCTGGGCGACCTCGTCGGGGTGGAGGGGCGTCACCTCGACCGGGTCATAGGAGTTGTTGGGTGCAGACATGGTTCTTTCGCCTCGCAGCCCGCCGCGGCGGCGGGCTCTGGCCGACAAGGAGCAGTCACTGCTGGGACGGGGCCCGCTGCTGGCGCCGGTCCGCTCAGGCGAACTCGGGGGCGCCGGCGGGCACGGTAAATCGGAACTCCGCGCCGCCGGTGGGGGCGCGGCCGACGGTGATCGCGCCGCCGTGGGCCTCGATCAGGCCCTTGACGATGAACAGCCCCAGGCCGGTGCCGCCGCGGCGCCGGGAGCGCCAGAACTGGCGGAACACGCGCGGCACGGCCTCGGGCGGAATGCCCGTGCCCTCGTCGCGCACCGACACGGCTGCTCCCTCCTCATGCGGCTCGATCACTATGGTGACAGTACCAGCGCCGTGCCGTACCGCGTTCTCCACCAGGTTGGACAGGATCTGCTCGATCTTGTCGGCGTCCAGCCACAGCTCGGGAAGGGCGCCGGCCACGTGCAGCCGGAACCGGTCGGCGGCCTCGCCGCCGGCGATCCGCCCGGCGACCACCTTGCGCACCCGCTCGGGCAGGTCGACCACGGCGCGGCGGACCTCCAGCCGGCCGGACTCGATGCGCGAGACGCTGAGCAGCTCGGTGATCAGCCGGGTGACCCGGTCGGCGTCGGCGTTGACCGTCTCCAGCATGAAGATCTTCTGCCGCTCGGTGAGCCGGTCCCACTTGGCCAGCACGGTGGCGGTGAACCCCTTGACGCTGGTCAGCGGGGAGCGCAGCTCGTGGGCGACGGTGGAGACCAGGTCGGCGCGGCCGCGGTCGGCGCGCTCGCGCGGGGAGGCGTCGCGCAGCGTGACCACCAGCCGGGCCAGCGGTCCGGCCGGGCGGGCGCGCACGTAGCGGGCGCTCATCAAGACCTCGCGCCCGTCGCCCAGGTGCAGCCGGCGCTCGGGCTGGCGGGTGCGGGTGCGCAGGCCGCCGTAGGGGTCGGAGCACTTCCACCAGTCGCGGCCGTCGGCGTCGGCGAGCGGGAGCACGTCGCGCAGGTCACGGCCGAGCGCGGCGTCGGGGTCGGTGCGGCAGAGCCGGGCGGCCATCCGGTTGAAGACCACCACGCGCCCGGCGCCGTCGGCGACGAGCAGGCCGTCCGGCAGGTCGTCGGCGGCCACGGCGGCCGGTGCCGCGGTCCCCGCCCTCTGGTCGCCGTCCACGACCGCCTCCCGCACCCTCGCAACGACCTGGCGGCGGCGCCGCCCTCCCCCGGTGTCACCGAGGGTCATCTGCCGTGATGGACCGAGCGTAGCGGCTGGGGCAGGGGCGCGGGCAAGTCGTGGCGCTACCCGGATCACGGGTCGCGCAGGGGTTTACGCGCTCTGCGCATCGCCCCGGCCGGGGCGGCGCTGCTCACGGGCGGTGGTGTACAGGCACACGGCCGCGGCGGTGGCCAGGTTGAGGCTCTCGGCCCCGCCGTAGATCGGCACGCTCACCGCCCCGTCGGTCAGGGCCACGGTCTGCGCGGGCAGCCCCCAGGCCTCGTTGCCGAAGACCCAGGCCACCGGGCCGCTCAGGCCCCCGGCGTCGGCGGTGGTGTGCAGGTCGGCCCCGCCCTCGCCGTCGGCGGCCCAGACCGCGGCGCCCTCCTCGCGCAGCAGCGCCACCGCCTCGGCGGCCGGGGCGCCCACCACCACGGGCAGGTGGAACAGGCTCCCGGCCGAGGCCCGCACGCACTTGCCGTTGTAGGGGTCGACCGAGGCGTCGGTGAAGACCACCGCGTCGGCTCCGGCCGCGTCGGCGGTGCGCAGCACGGTGCCGGCGTTGCCGGGGTCGCGCACGTGCGAGAGCACGGCCACCAGGCGGGCGCCGCGCACGCGCTCCAGCGGCACGTCGACGAACGGGCAGACGGCCACCAGCCCCTGGGGGGTGACCGTCTGCGCCAGTTCGGCCATCACCTCCGCGCTGACCCGGTGCACCGGCACCTCGGCGGCGTAGGCGGCGGTGACCAGGTCGTCGTGGCGGCGGGCGGCCTCGGCGGTGGCGAACAGCTCGGCCACCCCGCCGGGGCGGGCCAGGGCTTCGCGCACCGCCTGCGGGCCCTCCGCCAGGAAGCGCCGCTCGCGCTGGCGGAAGGCGCGCTTGGCGAGCCGACGAGCCCCCTTGATCCGGGGGGAGCGGACGCTCGTGTACTCGTGGCTCGCCATCACGGTCCCGTGCTCCGGGGTCAGGCCGCGGCCTTGGAGGCGGGGGCGGGCAGGTGCTTCTTCGCCGTCTCGACCAGCGTGCCGAACACGGCCGGGTCGTTGACCGCGAGCTCGGCGAGCATGCGGCGGTCGACCTCGATGCCGGCGGCCTTCAGGCCCTGCATGAACCGGTTGTAGGTGAGGCCGTTCGCGCGGGCACCGGCGTTGATCCGCTGGATCCACAGGCGGCGGAACTGGCCCTTGCGGTCCTTGCGGTCCCGGTAGGAGTAGGTCATCGAGTGGAGCATCTGCTCCTTGGCCTTGCGGTACAGGCGCGACCGCTGGCCGCGGTAGCCGCTGGCCCGCTCGAGAATGACCCGGCGCTTCTTCTTGGCGTTGAGTGCCCGCTTCACGCGTGCCACTGTGACTCCTCAGGGTATCCGGTGACGCTCACCGCGCCACCGCTTCGTCTACGTCCGAACGCGACCGGGCTCAGCCCAGCAGCTTCCTGATCTTCTTGGCGTCGGCGGGCGCCATCTCCACCACGCCGTCCAGGCGGCGGGTGCGCTTGGAGGCCTTGTGCTCCATGAGGTGGTTCTTGTTGGGGCGGCGGCGCATGATCTTGCCGGTCCCGGTCACGCGAAAGCGCTTGTTGGCACCGCTGTGCGACTTGTTCTTCGGCATCTCGCCGTCGTCTCCTACTCGTTGTACCGGTGTGCGCACGCCGGGTGCCGGGCCGTCCGGGGGACGGCCCGGCA
>NZ_ANAD01000166.1 GCF_000341245.1 Nocardiopsis halophila DSM 44494 | reverse complement strand
GGCGGTTCTTCCCGCCACTGGCCGCGCGGGCCTCGGCCTTGTGCTCGGAGCGGCGCTTGTGCGGCCCCAGGACCATGACCATGTTGCGGCCGTCCTGCTTGGGCTGCGACTCCACCGATCCCAGTTCCTGGACGTCCTCGGCCAGCTTGGCCAGCAGGCGGCGCCCCAGCTCGGGGCGGGACTGCTCGCGGCCGCGGAACATGATCGTCACCTTGACCTTGTCCCCGCCCCTGAGGAAGCGCTCGACGTGACCCTTCTTGGTGTCGTAGTCGTGCCCGTCGATCTTGGGGCGGAGCTTGATCTCCTTGATGATCGTGTTCGACTGGTTCTTGCGCGACTCGCGCGCCTTGACCGCGGACTCGTACTTGAACTTGCCGTAGTCCATCAGCTTGGCGACCGGCGGCCGCGCGGTCGGGGCGACCTCGACCAAGTCGAGGTCGGCCTCCTGTGCCAGACGCAGGGCGTCCTGCACGGAGACGATGCCGACCTGCTCGCCGTTGGGTCCGACGAGTCGGACCTCGGGAACCCGGATGCGGTCGTTGATGCGGGGCTCGGCGCTGATGAGACCCCTCCCTAGCCTTGTCGTGGTGCTCCGTAGTGAAGGGGTTCCCACCCGCGGCCCCGTGATGGGGGCGGAAAGCGAAAAACCCCGCCAGCCGTGGCAAGCGGGGTGATCCACCGGGCGGCGGACCGCTCGTCGCGCGGGATCCGTGGACCCCGCGGGCGCACCGTCCCGCCGACCGGAACCCGTACGAGTGGTGCCCGACGGGTGGGAGGATCGGCCTCCGCTTGCGTCTCCGGGCGCCGCAGGGGCGCCCGGATCAGGTCAGGACCCTACTCTACCAGGGCCGCCGGACCCGCCGGGCCGCTGCCGGGGGGAGTCCCCTCACGCTGGCGAACGCCCTGCGCGGCGGGGCTATTCCCCCGCCGCGGGGGCCGCCCGCCGGGCGAGTTCGGCCTCGCCCGCCGCGCGCATCGCCTCCACCGGGGCCGGCCCGGCCCCGGTCATCAGCTCCACCTGGGCCGCCGCCTGGTGCAGCAGCATCGGGAAGCCGCCGACCACGGTGCGCCCGGCCGCGGCGGCCGCGCGGGCCAGCGCGGTGGGCCAGGGGCTGTAGACCACGTCGAAGACGGCCGCCCCGCTCTGCGCGACGCGGTCGGCCCAGGCGTCGGCGGCCCCGGACGGCAGCGTGCTGGCCACCAGGTCCACCTCCAGGTGGCGCTCGAGTTCGGCCAGCGGCGCCGCCTCGGCGGCGATGCCGGTGCGCCCGGCCGCCTCCAGCACCCCCCGGGCGCGGGCGGGGTCGCGGGCCAGGACCGTGACCGAGGCGGCGCCCAGCCGGTGCAGGGCGGCCACCGCGGAGGCGGCGGTCGCCCCGCCCCCGAGCACCGCCGCGGTGCGCGGGGCGCCCGCCCCGGCCTCGGACAGCGCCGCGGCGATCCCGTGCACATCGGTGTTGTGGGCCGTGCGGCCGCCGCCGGACAGCACCAGGGTGTTGGCGGCGCCGACCTGCCGGGAGGCCTCGTCGGACCGGTCGGCCGCCTCCAGGGCCGCCTTCTTGAGCGGCATGGTCAGCGACAGCCCCGCCCATTCGGGCCCGCAGGAGCGCAGGAACGGCTCCAGGCCGTCCTCACCGCACTCGTGCAGCCCGTAGCTCCACTCCCCCGCGATGCCCAGCGCCGCGTAGGCGGCCCGGTGCAGCACCGGCGAGAGCGAGTGGGCCACCGGCGAGCCCAGCACCGCGGCGCGCATCAGGCCCCTCCTTGCTGGCTCTGCTGGAACCGCTCCTTGAGCACCAGGAACTCGTCGTGGGTCTCGGCGAACTCGGTCACACCGTTCTCCGGGTCGGTGGCGACGAAGTACAGGTAGTCCTCGTCGGAGGGGGCCAGGGCCGCCTTGATGGCGTCCTCCCCGGGGCTGACGAACGGCCCGGCGGGCAGGCCCTTGCGGCCGTAGGTGGCGTAATCGCTGCCGGCGGCCTTGCACTCGGCGAGCTGTTCGCCGGTCAGGGCGATGCCGTGCTCGCCGATGACGTAGAAGCAGGTGCTGTCCATGCCCAGCTCCATGCCCTCCTCCAGACGGTTGTGGACGACCGCCGAGATGTCGGGCATGTCCTCCACCGAGCCGGTCTCGGCCTGCACGATGGCCGCCACCGCCATGACCTCGTTGGGGTCCATGCCCACCTCCTCGGCGCGGCCCTCCAGGTCGACCCCGGGGTCCTCGGCGACCTGGGTGAACCGGCGCACCATCCGGGAGAGCACCTCCTGGGCGTCCATGTCCGGGGAGAGGGTGTAGGTGGCGGGGAACAGGTAGCCCTCGGGCCCCTGCTCGGCGTAGTCGGGCAGCCCCAGCGAGGCCGGGTCGTCGTAGGCGGCCTGCAGGTCCTCCAGCGGGATGCCCGACTCCTCCGACACCTGGGCGAGGACCTCCGAGGCCCGCTTGCCCTCGGGGACGGTGACCTTGACCTCGGAGCGCGAGGCGGGGTCGAGCATGAGTTCGACGGCCTCCCCCGCGCCCATCTGCGAGCGCAGCAGGTAGGTGCCGGGCGTCAGCTCCGCTCCGGCCTCGTCCAGCGCGTTGGTGAAGGCGCGGGAGCTGGCCACCACGCCGGCGTCCTCCAGGATCCCGCCGATCCGGGACCCCGAGGCGCCCTCGGGGACGACGACCTCCACCTGCCCGCTGCCCGCGCCCTCGTAGTCGGCGGGGAAGAGGAAGGTGCGGGCGGCGAAGCCGCCGCCGGCCACGACGACCGCGAGCGCGGCGCCGACCACGACGGCCTTGCCCTTGCCGCCCCTGCCGCCGCCCTTGCGCCGGGCGCGGCGCGGGGCCGCGCGCCGCCCCTTCCCGCGGGCCCGGCGCCCGCGCGGGGCGGCCTCGGGGCGGTCGTCGTCGGGCCCGTCCCCGGCCGCCGGTTCCGCTGTCTCCTCGCTCGGCTCCGGCCCGGGGTCGGACACGGGGCCGGCCTGAGGGTGCGCCCTGCGGCGCCCGCCCTTGCGCGTCACCGGGACCGCGTCGAAGTCCAGCGTGCGCTGCGGCAGCGGCCGGTCGAACGGGGCCTCGCCGTCGTCCGGCGGCTCCGCTCCCAGTCCCAGGGGGTCCCGCTCCTCCTCCGGCTCGCGCCGCCGGCGGCGGCCGCGCGGGCGCTGCGGGCCCGGGTCGACCGGCAGCGGCCCGGAGTCGGCCGCGGGTTCCCGCGGCGGCGGGGCGACCGCGCCGCCGACGAGGTCGGGGTCGGTCTCGGGTTTGCGGCGGCGGCCCCGGCGCGGGCGTTCGCCGCCGCCGGAGGCGGCCGGCGCCGAGGGCCAGGGGTCGGTGAGGGGGTCGGGGTCGCGCGGCCCCTCCGGGCGTGCGCGCCGACCGCCGTAGGGCCGCCGGTCGCCGTCCGGTCCGTAGCCGTTCATCCGCTCACCTCGACGATCTCCCCGGGGGGGCGGCCGGTCGTGCGCTCGCTGTCCAGTGCGGACTGCAGCAGCACCACCGCGGCCGCCTGGTCGATCACCGCGCGGCGGGCCCGGCCGGCGCGGGCGCCGCGCTTGGCGTGCCCGGGGCCCGCGACCAGCTGCTGCTGTGCGGTGACGGTGGTCAGCCGCTCGTCGACCATCCGGACCGGGACCGGGGCCAGCATGCGGGCCAGCGACACGGCGAAGGCGCGGGCCGAGCGCGCCGCGGCGCCCTCGGTTCCGGAGAGCGATGCGGGCAGGCCGACCACCACTTCGCGCGCCTCGCGCTCGACCACCAGGGCGGCGATCCGCGCGAGGTCGCCGGTGCCGCGGCGGACGGTCTCCACGGGGGAGGCCAGGACACCTCCGGGGTCACTTGCGGCGACGCCGATGCGGGCGTCGCCGGGGTCCACGGCCAGGCGTACGCCGTTCCTCAACGACCGGGCTCCCCCGTGCGGGTCCAGGGGGCGGCGGCAGGGGTCACGTCTCGTTCCTTTCTGGCGGGCACCGCGCCGCCGGTCGGGCGGGCGCGGCAGCGGACCGCCGCGGCGCCCGGGGCGCCGCGGCGGGGCTCGGGCAGGCTCCGGTGGACGAGAAGCCTTACACGGAGACTCTGCCTTGGAAAAGGGTCAGGCGGACTCTCCGACGCGCGCTTCGATGGCACCGAGCGCGCGATCGACCGCGGCCGGGTCGGTGCCGCCGCCCTGGGCGACGTCCGGCTTGCCGCCACCGCCGCCGCCGAGCTCGCGGGCGGCGGTGCCCACCAGGTCCCCGGCCTTGAGGCCGCGCTTCTGGGCCGCCTTGTTGGCGGCCACCACGACCACCGGGCGGTCCTTGGGCACCCCGGCGACGGCGACCACGGCCGGCCGCTCCTCGCCCAGGCGCCCGCGCACGTCCAGGGCCAGCTTGCGCAGGTCGTCGCCGGAGGCGCCGTCCTCGGCGCGGTGGGTGGCCAGCAGCACGCCGGCGCGCTCGCGGGCGCCCTCGGCCAGCCCTGCGGCGGCCTGCAGCACCTGGGCGGCGCGCAGCCGCTCGATCTCCTTCTCGGCGGTGCGCACCCGGGAGACCAGGGAGTCGATGCGCTCGGGCAGCTCCTCGCGCGGGGCCTTGAGCTGCTCGGAGAGCTGGCCCACCAGCATGGACTCCTTGGACAGGCGGCGGAAGGCGTCGATGCCCACGGCGGCCTCGATGCGGCGC
Source organism: Nocardiopsis halophila DSM 44494 (assembly GCF_000341245.1). GTDB lineage: Bacteria > Actinomycetota > Actinomycetes > Streptosporangiales > Streptosporangiaceae > Nocardiopsis_A > Nocardiopsis_A halophila. The sequence goes on along the minus strand of NZ_ANAD01000166.1, from coordinate 976 downwards.
ACGCCCGAGCCCACCGAGGACTCGCCCAGCACCTTGACCACGCCGAGGCGGCCGGTGGCGGGCACGTGGGTGCCGCCGCACAGCTCGCGCGAGTAGTCGCTCATCTCGACCACGCGGACCCGGTCCCCGTACTTCTCGCCGAACATGGCCAGGGCGCCCATCTTGAGCGCCTCGTCCAGGCTGGTCTGGAAGTCGCGGACCTGGATGTCGTCGGCCAGGACGGTGTTGACCTCCTCCTCGACCTCGGCCAGCTCCTCGGTGCGCAGCGGCCGGTCGGCGGTGAAGTCGAACCGCAGCCGGCCGGGCTGGTTCTCCGAGCCCGCCTGGCCGGTCGAGGCGCCCAGCGCGTTGCGCAGCGCCGAGTGGATGAGGTGGGTGGCCGAGTGCGAGCGGGAGACCGAGGCGCGCCGGCCGGTGTCGATGGCGGCGTGCACGGGGTCGTCCACCACCAGCTCGCCCGAGCGCACGGTGCCGCGGTGCACGAACAGGCCGGGCAGCGGCTTCTGCACGTCCTCCACGTCGGCCGCGCCGCGGCCGTCCACGGTGATGGTGCCCTTGTCGGCGAGCTGGCCGCCGGACTCGGCGTAGAAGGGCGTGCGGTCCAGCACGATCTCCACCTTCTCGCCGGCGCGGGCGACGTCGGCCGCCTGTCCGCCGACGATCAGGCCGAGGATGCGGGCCTCGCCCTCCTGGTCGGTGTAGCCGAGGAAGTCGGTGGCGCCGGAGGTGTCCAGCAGCCGCGCGTAGACGCTGACGTCGGCGTTGCCGAGCTTCTTGGCCTTGGCGTCGCGCTTGGCGGTCTCGCGCTGGCGCTCCATGAGCGAGGAGAAGGACTCCTCGTCCACCCGCAGGCCCTGCTCGGCGGCCATCTCCAGGGTGAGGTCGATGGGGAAGCCGTAGGTGTCGTGCAGCTGGAAGGCGTCGGCGCCGGAAAAGGTGGCGCCGCCCGCGGCGCGGGTGCGCTCGGCCGCCCGGG
>NZ_ANAD01000165.1:11731-60120 GCF_000341245.1 Nocardiopsis halophila DSM 44494 | reverse complement strand
GAGGTGGAGGGGAAAGCCGTAGGTGTCGTGCAGCTGGAAGGCGTCGGCGCCGGAAAAGGTGGCGCCGCCCGCGGCGCGGGTGCGCTCGGCCGCCCGGTTGAACAGGGCGGTGCCCGAGCGCAGGGTGTCGGCGAAGTTCTTCTCCTCGGCGTCGATGACACTGTGGACCATCTGCGCCTTGTCGAGCAGGTCGGGGTAGATGTCCTTCATCGCGTCGATGCTGACCGCGGTCAGCTCGTGCATGTGGAAGGCGTCGGCGCCCGAGAGCAGCCGCAGGTTGCGGATCGAGCGGCGCAGGATGCGGCGGAGCACGTAGCCGGCCTTCTCGTTGCCGGGCCGGACCCCGTCGCCGACCAGCATGACGGCGCTGCGCACGTGGTCGGCGACGACCCGCAGCATCACGTCCTGCTCGGCGTCGTCGCCGTAGCGGGTGCCGGTGAGCTCGGCGGCCTTGGCCAGCACGCGGCCGATGATGTCGGTCTCGTAGATGTTGTCGACGCCCTGCAGCACCGCGGCCAGGCGCTCCAGGCCCAGGCCGGTGTCGATGTTCTTCTTGGGCAGGTCCCCCAGGATCGGGTAGTCCTTGCCGGACCCCTCGCCCCGCTCGTACTGCATGAAGACGAGGTTCCAGATCTCGATGTAGCGGTCCTCGTCGGCCGCGGGCCCGCCGTCGGCGCCGTACTCCGGGCCGCGGTCGTAGAAGATCTCCGAGCAGGGGCCGCAGGGGCCGGGCACGCCCATGTCCCAGTAGTTCTCGTCCATCCCCATGCGCTGGATGCGCTCGGGGCGCACGCCGACCACGTCCCGCCAGATCCCGGCGGCCTCGTCGTCGTCGAGGTAGACGGTGACCCAGAGCCGCTCGGGGTCGATGCCGAAGCCGCCCTCCTCCACGGGGGCGGTCACCAGCTCCCAGGCCAGCGGGATCGCCCGCTCCTTGAAGTAGTCGCCGAAGGAGAAGTTGCCGAGCATCTGGAAGAAGGTGGCGTGCCGGGAGGTCTTGCCGACCTCCTCGATGTCCTTGGTCCGGATGCACTTCTGCACGCTGGTGGCCGTGGCGTGCGGGGGCGTGCGCTGGCCCAGGAAGTAGGGCTTGAACGGCACCATGCCGGCCGGGACCAGCAGCAGGGTGGGGTCCTCGGCGACCAGGCTCGCGGAGGGGACGACGGTGTGTCCGTTCTTCTCGAAGAATGCGAGGAAGCGGCGGGCGATTTCTGCCGTCTCCATCAGCGGCCGTCCTTCGTCTCGGGGGCGCCGTTCGCGCCGTGCGTGTGGATCTGTGCCCGGGCGGTGCGGGGGAGCGCGCCGCCGGGGGCCGCCCGCTCGGCGGAGTACAGGCGCAGGAGCTCGGCCTCCCGCTGCTCTGTGGCGGCGTGGACGTCCTCGTTGAACTCGCGGAGGGCGGCCCGGTAGTCGGCGACGCGGTCCTCGACGCGGTCGGCGATGCCTCCCGGACTCCACGCACGTGCCGTGCGGTTGAGCCTGTGCACAACATACCCGCCGAGGACGGCGCCCGCGACGAGACAGGTCAGGCGGCCGGTCACCGGCGCTCCCTCCTGCGGCGGGTGCGCACCAGCGCAAGGGCCCGGCGCTGGCCCATCACGCGGCGCACACCGTAGGACAGCGATGCGATCTTCACAAGCGGCCCGCTCACCACCGACCGGGTGAGCGCGGTCATGGTGGACAGGTCCTCGGTGGTCGCGGCGACGTTGGAGGTGATCTCCTCCACGCGCTCCAGCGAGGCGTCGGTGCGCTCCACGGTGGCCGCGACGTCGTCCAGCAGCGGACGGGTCCGCTCGCCGAAGTCGGCCACCACCTTGGTGGCCTCGGTGAGCAGGCGGGTCAGCTTCACGAGGGTCACGCACAGGAACGCGACCAGGACGGTCCAGACCACCGCGGCGATGAGGGCGGCGAGCTCTCCTCCGGTCAGCATGCGGGCTCCGTTGGCGTTCGGGATGTCGGGGGCTCTCCGGGGGGACGGGGCCGCGCGGCCGGGGGCGGGCGCCGCCTGCGGCCGGGCCGGGAGCCGGATACGGACGACCCTATCGCGTTCGGGAACGGCCCGCCCTCCCCCTCCGGGGGCGTGGCGCCGCCCCTGCGCGTCGACGGATCGACCGCTATGCATGAGAATCAGAGGCGGCACCCCATTCGCCCCCCTCACGAGACAGGCTGGACAGGACCCCCGCATGAGCCGACGCTCCCCGAACGAGATGTCCGTTCTGGTCCCTCCGAACCTCGGCCCCGCCTCCCCTTCCGACCCCCGCCGCCTGGGCCCCTACCTGGTGATCGGGCGGATCGGCTCGGGCGGCACCGGGACCGTGTTCGCCGCGGTCGACCCCATGGGCGGCGACGACCCGCTGGCCGCGGTCAAGGTGCTGCACTCCCCCGGGCTGGACGACCCGCGCGCCCGCGCGCACCTGCGCTCCCGGCTGGAGGCGCTGGCGGCGGTGGACGGGCGGGTGTACGTGCCGCCGGTGCGCTTCGACACCGAGGCCGCTCCTCCGTGGCTGGCGATGCCCTACGTCTCGGGTATCCCGATGGCCGCCTACATCCGCCGCCGCGGGCCGATGGGGCCCGGGCGGCTGCTGGCGCTGGCCGCCGGCCTGGCCGAGGGGCTGATGGCGCTGCACCGGAACGGGGTGCCGCACGGCGACATCAAGCCCGGCAACGTGCTCATCGGCAGCCGGGGCCCGCGGATCCTGGACTGCGCGCTGCCCGGCGACGACGAGGTGCTCAGGCGCACCGCCGGGGCCTGGATCGCCCCGGAGCGGCACCAGGGGGCGCCGCCCTCGCCGGCCGCCGACGTCTACTCCTGGGGCATGGTGCTGGCCTTCGCCGCGACCGGCCGGCTGCCCTTCGGGCACGGCGAGCCCGATGTGCTGGCCCGCCGGGTGCTGACCGAGGAGCCCGAGCTGGAGGGGGTGCCGCGGGAGCTGCTGCCGCTGGTGGAGCGGGCGCTGGCCAAGGACCCCGCCGAGCGGCCCTCGATCCGGGAGCTGATCGGGTCGGCCATCGCCGCATGGGAGCAGGGCGCCGCCGAGGAGCAGGCGGCGGCCTCCGCCGCCGCGGGGGTGCGCGGCACCGCGGTCACCAAGGTGCTCTCCCGCGAGTGGCAGGGCGTGGTGGAGCCGGCCCGGCTGCCGCGGGTGATCCGGCTGGACGACGGGGCGGTGCGGCGGCCGGGCCGGGTTCCGCTGCTGATCGGCGGCGCCGCCGTGGCCCTGGCCCTGGTGGGCGGGGGCGCGTGGGTGGCCGCCGAGGTGGCCGGCGGCGGGGCCGAGCCGCCGCCCGAGCCCTCCCCCGAGCCGTCGGAGCCGGTGGAGACCGGGGAGGGGCCGCGCACCGCCACGGTGCGCTTCGATCCCACGCTGCAGGAGGACCCGCAGGACGGGCCCTGGGTGTTCACCCCGGTGGAGGAGGCCGACGCCGACGCCCCGCCGCCCGAGGGCCAGATGCTGGCGCCCGACGACTGGAGCTCCTACTGGAGGCGGGCGGAGGGGGCGGAGCCGCAGACCGCGGTGATCCCCGACGACGCCGAGGTGTACTGCGCGCACTACTGCCAGCCCGGGGACGGGTGGATCGAGGACGGGCGCGGCACCTACGAGACCGACGGGGCGCACTTCACCGACTACCTGAGCTGGGGCCGAGTGGTGATCGCCGAGGTCGAGTTCGCCGAGGGCACCGGCGAGGGGGAGCCGGAGATCGTGCGCATCACCGAGCTCTACCCCCAGCCGCTGGAGGGCTGAGCCCGGCTCACCCCTCGGGCCGCCCGTCGGGGCGGCGGACCCCCTTGATCCGCTCCAGCACCTCGGCGTAGCGCCGCTCGGCGCCGTGGGAGGTCGGGCGGTAGTACTCGGCGTCCTTCAGCGCGTCCGGCGCGTACTGCTGGGCCACCACGCCGCCCGGGTAGTCGTGGGCGTACTTGTAGCCCTCGCCGTGGCCGAGCTGCTCGGCGCCCTTGTAGTGGCCGTCGCGCAGGTGCGCCGGGACCGGACCGGCCCGGCCCGCCCGCACGTCGGCCGCGGCCGCGTCGACCGCCCGGATCACCGCGTTGGACTTGGGCGCCAGGCTGATGTGCACCACCGCCTGGGCCAGGTTGATGCGCGCCTCGGGGAGCCCGATCAGCTCCACCGCCTGGGCGGCGGCCACCGCCGTCTGCAGGGCGGCCGGGTCCGCCATGCCCACGTCCTCGCTGGCGTGCACCACCAGGCGGCGGGCGATGAACCGGGGGTCCTCGCCCGCCTCGATCATCCGGGCCAGGTAGTGCAGCGCGGCGTCGGGGTCGCTGCCGCGCATGCTCTTGATGAAGGCGCTGACCACGTCGTAGTGCTGGTCCCCGGAGCGGTCGTAGCGCACCGCGTGCCGGTCCGCGGCCCGCTCCAGGTCGGCCAGGGTAATCTCGGCGCGCTCACCCGCGACCAGGGAGGCGGCCTCCAGGTAGGTCAGGCAGCGCCGGGCGTCCCCGCCGGCCAGGCGCACCAGGTGGTCCTCGGCCCCGGCGGAGAGGGTGTGGCGGCCGTCCAGGCCGCGCTCGTCGGCCAGGGCCCGTTCGAGCACCCCGCGCACGTCGTCGTCGGTCAGCGACTCCAGGGTGAGCAGCAGCGAGCGGGACAGCAGCGGCGAGACCACCGAGAAGAACGGGTTCTCGGTGGTGGCGCCGATGAAGCTGACCCACCGGTTCTCCACCGCCGGCAGCAGGGCGTCCTGCTGGGTCTTGCTGAACCGGTGCACCTCGTCGACGAAGAGCAGGGTGCGGGTGCCGCGCATGCCCATCAGCCGGCGCGCCTCGTCGATGACGGCGCGCACCTCCTTGACCCCGGCGCTGACCGCGGACAGCTCCACGAAGCGGCGGTCGGTGGCGCGGCTGACCACGGTGGCCAGGGTGGTCTTGCCGGTGCCGGGCGGGCCCCACAGGAACAGCGACATGGGGGCGTCGTCCTCGACCAGGCGGCGCAGCGGGCTCCCGTCGCCGAGCAGGTGGCCCTGGCCGGCCACCTCGTCCAGGGTGCGCGGGCGCATCCGCACGGCCAGCGGCTCCTGGGTGCGCTGGGCCTCGGCTCCGGCGTCGTCGAACAGCGTTTCGGACACGCCTCCACGGTATCGGGTGGACTCAGGTGCTCATCCGGGGTTCATCCGCGCGATGAGGATGGCGATGTCGTCGCCGCGCCCGGCCGGGGCCAGCGCGGCCAGGGTGGTGGCGGCCGCGTGCACGTCGGCGCCCATGCTGCACAGCGCCTCGCCGGTGGCGGCCAGCCCGTCGTCCATGGCCACCTCGGCGCTCTCCACGAGGCCGTCCGAGCACATCAGCAGGGTCTCCTCCGGGCGCAGCACCCGCTCGGTGACGGCGTACTTGCTCTCGGCGTCCACGCCGACCGGCGGGCCGGTCTCCACCTCCCAGGCCTCGTAGGCGTCCTCGGTGGCGATGATGGCCGGCGGCTGCCCGGCCCAGGCGGCGCGCATCCGGCCGGTGTCCAGGTCCAGCACGAGGTAGCCGCAGGTGGCGAAGACGATCTCGCCGGTCTCGGTGAGCAGCCGGTTGGTCTCGGCGAGCACCGCGCCGGGGTCGGCCTCGGTGGTGGCGTAGGCCCGGAAGGCCACCCGGATCTGCCCCATGGCGGCGGCCGCCTCCACCCCGTGGCCCTGGACGTCGCCCACGACCAGGCCCACGCGGCGGCCGGTCAGCCGGATCACGTCGTAGAAGTCGCCGCAGACCCGCCAGCCGGCCCGGGCGGGCAGGTAGCGCACGGCGATGTCCAGGTCGCCGAAGTGCGGGATCTGCGGGGGCAGCATGCGCCGCTGCACCTCGTCGGCCAGCTCCAGCTCCTCCAGCTGCCGGTAGACCCGCTGCAGGGCCTGCCCGGCCAGCCCGGCCAGGGTGAGCATGAGGGCGCGCTCGTCGGGGGTGGCGTGGTGCGGCCGGTCCCAGGCCACCTGCCACACGCCCAGGGCGACCCGGCGGTCGCCGAAGACCGGGACGGTGGCCCAGGACTGGGCGGCCGAGCGGGCCATCAGCGGCTCCACGGCCGGGAAGCGCTCCAGCATCTCGGCGCGGCTCTCGAAGAAGCGGGGCTGGCGGTCCTGGACCACCGCGCCCATCGGGTAGGCGGCGTCAGCGGCGTCGCGCCCGTCGATGAGCGGGGCGGTGCCGGTGTGCTCCCGCCCGGCGGGGTAGGGGCGCAGCACGCCGTCCTCGACCAGCATCACCCCGGCGGCGCTGCCGCCGAAGATCGGCACGAACTCCTCGGCGAGCAGGCCGGTGACCTCGTCCACGGTGGTGGCCGAGACGAGCTTGGCGGCCAGCTCGGTGACCTGGCGGCCCTGGGCGGCCTCGATCCGGCGGCGGTCGGCCAGCCGGCGGATCAGCTGCACGTGCTCGGTGACGTCGTCGACGACGCCGACCAGGCGGGGGCCGCCCGGGCCCTCGACGTAGCGGGCCTTGGCGTGCAGCACCCGCTCGTCGCCGACCAGGTCGGTCATCCGGAACCGCTGCTCGTAGTCGCGGCCCAGGTGCGAGGCCTCCACGGCGTCGCGGACCCGGGCGATGTCGTCGGGGTGCACCCGGGCCAGCAGGGTGTCCAGGTCGCGGGCCTCCCCGGCGAGCACCCGCCCCAGCGGGGAGGGGCCGAACAGCTCGCGCATCCGCCCGGTGCGCAGGTCCAGGCTCCACAGGGCGGTGTCGGAGCCGGCGGTGCGCAGCTCGGTCAGGGCGCGCACGGCCTCCTCGTCGCGCGCCGTCTCCTGGAGCATGACCACCGCCGCGGCGGTCCCGCGGGCGCCGTCGGCGCCGGGCAGGGCGCGCACCCGCACCGTCATCCGGCGGTACTCGCCGTCGGGGCGCCGCAGCCCCAACGCGCGGGGCCGGGGCTCGTGCCGCTCGAAGGCGTCGCGGTGCAGGTCCCAGGCGCGCCCGGCGTCGGCGCCGCTGAGCAGCTCGGGCCAGGGGCGGCCGGCCAGCTCCTCGGCGGTGGCGCCGACCGCCTCGGTGAAGGCCCGGTTGGCCTGGACGATCGCGCCGGTGCGCTCGACCGCGGCCAGGGCCGCGGGCGCGCCGGCGAAGGCCGCCTGGGCCCCGCCCTCACCGCGGGCCGGCTGCCCTTGGGCCGTCCCCTCCGCTGCGCCGGTTGTGCGGTTCACGTGCTGTTTCAATCCCTGGTGTCGGTGCGGACGCCTCCGGGCCGCGGCGCTCGGAGGTGCATCGTGACGTCCGATTCGGATCAGTTTAGCCATCCGGACCGCGTTCGCGCCGCCGCTGCTCCGGGCGGTGGTCGGGCGTTCGGCGTCGGCGCCGGAATTCGCGGCCGCGGGAGGCGGGATGGGCCGTTCTCCGGCCGGGCGGGGCGGACGCCGCCCCGCGGTTCCGCGGCACGCCCCACGTTATGCCAATCGGCGGTGTTTTCGCGCCTTTCCCGCGCCGGGCGGGGCGCATCGCCGCACGTGCGGGGCCCGACCGGCCCGGCGGAACCGGAATCGGGAGGAGAAAACGCCCGACCGAACGTCCGTTTCCGGACAATTCAGGAGTTCAATGGAAGGTCACGGAAAGGTCGCGTTTTCACGTGCGTTCCGGCCCCCTGCATACAGGAAGGGGCCCACGGGTGCGGTGCGCACCCGCGGGCCCCGAAAGGTCCGCCGGAATCCGGTCAGGCCTGCTCCCCGTCCTCGGCGCCGGGGACGGCGTCGATGCCGGCCTCCGCGCGCTGGGCGGGGGTGATCGGCGTGGGCGCCCCGGTCAGGGGGTCGCCGCCCGAGGCCGTCTTCGGGAAGGCGATCACCTCGCGGATGGTGTCCTGGCCCGTCAGCAGGGTCAGGATGCGGTCCCAGCCGAAGGCGATGCCGCCGTGCGGCGGCGCGCCGTACTTCAGCGCCTCCAGCAGGAACCCGAACTTCGACTCGGCCTCCTGTGCACCGATGCCCAGCACCGAGAACACCCGCTCCTGCACGTCGGTGCGGTGGATGCGGATGGAGCCGCCGCCGATCTCCGAGCCGTTGCAGACCATGTCGTAGGCGTAGGCCAGCGCGTTGGCCGGGTCCTTGTCGAACTCCTCGGCCCACTCGGGCTTGGGGCCGGTGAAGGGGTGGTGCACCGAGGTCCAGCCGCCCTCGCCGTCCTCCTCGAACATGGGGGCGTCCACCACCCACAGGAACGACCAGGCCGAGGTGTCGACGAGGTCCTTGCGGCGGCCGATCTCAAGCCGGGCCGCGCCCAGCAGCTCCTGGGAGGAGCGGCGCTCGCCCGCGGCGAAGAACACCGCGTCGCCGGGGGCCGCGCCCACCTTCGCGGCCAGCCCCGCGGACTCGGCCTCGGAGAGGTTCTTGGCCACCGGGCCGCCCAGCGTGCCGTCCTGCTGGACCAGCACGTAGGCCAGCCCCTTGGCGCCGCGCGCCTTGGCCCAGTCCTGCCAGCCGTCCAGCTCCTTGCGGGTCTGGGCCGCGCCGCCGGGCATGACCACCGCGCCGACGTAGGGCGCCTGGAACACCCGGAAGGAGGTCTGGGCGAAGTGGTCGGTCAGCTCGGTCAGCTCCAGGCCGAAGCGCAGGTCGGGCTTGTCGGAGCCGTAGCGGGCCATCGCCTCGGCGTAGGGCATGCGCGGCAGCGGCAGCGGGACCTCGTAGCCCAGGACCTCGCTCCACAGGCGGGCGACGAGCCTCTCGCCGACCGCGATGACGTCCTCCTGGTCGACGAAGCTCATCTCGATGTCGATCTGGGTGAACTCCGGCTGCCGGTCGGCGCGGAAGTCCTCGTCCCGGAAGCAGCGCGCGATCTGGTAGTAGCGCTCCATCCCGCCGACCATCAGCAGCTGCTTGAACAGCTGCNGGAGCCGCACCGGCACCAGGAAGTCGCGGGCGCCCTCCGGGGTGGAGCGGGTCAGGTAGGGCGTCTCGGCGTTGACGAAGTCCAGCTCGCGCATGACGTCGTGCACGACGTAGGAGGCCCGGGAGCGGGCCCGCAGCGCGGCGGCCGGCTCGGGGCGGCGCATGTCCAGGTAGCGGTAGCGCAGGCGCGCCTCCTCGGAGACCTCCTGCGAGCCGTCCAGCGGGAACGGCAGCGGGGCCGAGGCGCTGAGCACCTCGATGGTCTCGGCGACCACCTCGACGCCGCCGGTGGGGATCTCCGGGTTCTCGTTGCCCTCGGGGCGCACCCGGACCGCGCCGGTGACCTTCACGCAGTACTCCGCGCGCAGGTCGTGGGCGAGGTCGTCCTCGCGGACCACGACCTGCACGACGCCGGAGGCCTCGCGCAGGTCGAGGAAGACGACGCCGCCGTGGTCGCGGCGGCGGGCCACCCAGCCGGCGAGGACGACGGTCGTACCGGCGTCCGACGCGCGCAGGGCGCCGGCGTCATGCGTGCGGATCAACGGGGCTCTCCTTGGACTCGTGCTTGTGGGTGGCGGCCCGCCGGGGCACGGTTCCCCCGGGGAAGGGCGCCGGGCGGGAGCGGATCCCTCCCATGATGCCCGACGTGCGCTGCTCAGCGCGCCGCGATGTCGCGCAGGAACGGATTGGCCGCGCGCTCACGGCCCACCGTGGTGCCCGGCCCGTGGCCGGGCAGCACCTCGGCGGTGTCGGGGCGGCGCAGGCACACCCGCTCCAGGCTGCGCAGGATCTCGGCGTGGTCGCCGCCGGGGAAGTCGGTGCGGCCGATGGAACCGGCGAACAGCAGGTCGCCGGTGAACAGGGTCTCGGGCCCCGCGTCGCCGCCCGGCAGGGCGAAGACCACCGAGCCCGGGGTGTGGCCGGGGGCGTGCTCGACGCCGATCTCCATGCCGGCCAGGCGCAGCGGGCCGGCCTCCAGTTCGCGCAGCTCGCGCGGCTCCCGGGGCTCGGCGCCGCCGAGCAGCGCGGACAGCTGCGAGGCCAGGGCCGGGTCGAGCCCGCGGACGGGGTCGGTGAGCAGGCCGCGGTCGGCGGGGTGCACGTAGGCGGGGACGCCGTGGCGGTCGGCGACCTCGGCGGCCGACCACACGTGGTCGAAGTGGCCGTGGGTCAGCAGCACGGCCTCGGGCCGCAGGCGGTGCTCGGCCAGCACGCGGTCGAGGTCGGCCGCGGCGTCCTGCCCGGGATCGACGACCACGCACCCCGCGTCCGGGCCCGGGGCGGCCACGTAGCAGTTCGCGGCGAGCGGTCCGGCGGGGAAGGCGTCGATGAGCACGGCGGTCGGCGACCTCGTTTCCTTGGTCCGTGGGGCAGGCGTCGGGCTGGAAGGAAGCCTACCGAGGGCACCGGCCGCGGGCGAACCGCTTCATCACCATTCGGTCACCCCCGCCTCCTCGGCTCTTTGCCGATCGGCGCGCGGGTGCCATATTGGTCCACGTCGTGCCGGGTGCCGCGGGCCCCGCCGCGGAGGCCGCCCCCACCACGTCGGTAACCGGCACAGTGTAGGGATATCGTGCAGAGTCACAGCGGTCGGCGACCGCCGCGACGAGCCCGCCCGGCCCGGCGGCCGGGCCCATTACAGCTGGAGGACACGGTGACCACGGACCCCTGGGGCCGCGTAGACGACGACGGCACGGTCTACGTGCGCACGAGCGAGGGCGAGCGTGTCGTCGGGTCGTGGCAGGCCGGCGCGCCCGAGGAGGCCCTGGCCTTCTTCCGGCGCAAGTACGACGCCCTGGTGACCGAGGTCGAGCTGCTGGAGAAGCGGCTGAGCACCACCGACCTGTCCGCGGGCCAGGCCCTGTCCAGCATCGACAAGCTGCGCTCCGCGGTGCGCGACGCCGCCGCCGTGGGCGACCTGGAGGCGCTGATGCGCCGGCTGGACGCGCTCACCGAGCGCGCCGAGCAGCGCAGGGTGGAGCAGAAGCAGGCCCAGGAGCAGGCGCGCACCGAGGCCCGCGACACCAAGGAGCGCATCGTCGCCGAGGCCGAGCGGGTGGCCGAGGAGACCACGCACTGGAAGTCCGGCGGCGAGCGGATGCGCCAGCTCATCGACGAGTGGAAGGCGGCGCCCCGCGCCGACCGGCCCACCGAGCAGGCCCTGTGGAAGCGCATGTCGGCGGCGCGCAACGCCTTCTCCAAGCGGCGCAAGGCCTACTTCGCCGGGCTCGACCAGCAGCGCGAGCAGGTGCGCGAGGTCAAGGAGCAGATCGTCGCCGAGGCCGAGGCGCTGGCCGGCTCCACCGAGTGGGGCCCCACCTCGGGGCGCTACCGCGAGCTGATGCAGCGGTGGAAGGCCAGCGGCCGCGCCGACCGCGCCAGCGAGGACCGGCTGTGGGCCCGGTTCAAGGCCGCCCAGGACACCTTCTTCCAGGCGCGCAACGCGGTCTTCGCCGAGCGCGACGCCGAGCTGCGGGTCAACGCCGAGGCCAAGGAGAAGCTGCTGGAGGAGGCCCGGCAGGAGCTGCCGGGGATCGCCGACCCGCGCCGGGCCCGCGCCCGGCTGCGCGAGTACCAGGAGGCCTGGGAGGAGGCCGGCCCGCTGCCGCGCGACTCCCGGGACAAGCTGGAGGGCGCCTTCCGCCGGATCGAGGAGGAGGTGCGCCGCGCCGAGGACAAGGAGTGGGAGCGCACCAACCCCGAGGCCCGGGCCCGCGCGCAGGCGACCGTGGACCGGATCCGGGGCTCGCTGCAGGAGCTCGAGGCCCGCCTGGACAAGGCCCGCACCGCCGGCGACCAGCGCCGCGTCCGGGAGGCCGAGGAGGCCATCTCGGCCCGTCGCTCCTGGCTGGAGGAGGCCGAGAAGGCGCTGGAGGAGATGAGCTGAGGCGGGCCGGGCCCCGCCGCGGGGCCCGGCCTCAGGTCTTGGCCACCGTCAGCAGCACGGCCGCGTCCTCGACGGCCTCCAGGGCGTGCACCGCGTCCGGGACGATGAGCACGTCGCCGGTGCGGGCGTCCCAGTGGTCGCCGCCGGCGGTCATCCGGACCCGGCCGCGCAGGACCAGCACGGTGGCCTCACCCGGGTTGGGGTGGTCGGAGAGGGAGGCGCCCGCCGTCAGCGCGATCAGGGTCTGGCGCAGCGTGCGCTCGTGGCCGCCGACCACCGTCTCGGCGCTGCGTCCGGCCGACGAGCCCGCCGCGCGCTCCTGGAGGCGCGAGGCCAGGGCGTCGAGTGAGATCTTGTTCATGCCCGCAGTCTGGCAAGCCGCGGGGAGGGATCAAGGGCGGCGCGCCCCGGATCAGTTCTTGAGCCGGTAGACGTCGTAGACCCCGTCCACGCCGCGGACCGCCTTGAGGACGTGGCCCAGGTGGGTCGGGTCGGCCATCTCGAAGGTGAAGCGGCTCAGCGCGACCCGGTCCCGGCCGGTCTGCACGGTCGCCGACAGGATGTTCACGTGCTGGTCGGACAGGACCCGGGTGATGTCGGACAGCAGCCGCGACCGGTCCAGCGCCTCGACCTGCAGGGCGACCAGGAACATGGCGTCCTCGCCGGGCTGCCACTCCACCTGCACCATCCGCTCGGGGTCCAGCGCGCGGGTGTTCACGCAGTCGCTGCGGTGCACCGAAACCCCGTTGCCGCGGGTCACGAAGCCGACGATGGCGTCGCCGGGGACCGGGGTGCAACAGCGCGAGAGCCGCACCCACACGTCCGCGTCGCCCTCGACCACCACGCCGGAGCCGCCCGAGGGGCGGCGGCGCCGCTCCCGGGCGGCCCGGGTGGGCAGCGAGGACTCGGCGATGTCCTCCTCGGCGCTCTCGATGCCGCCCAGGGAGGCCACCAGCTTCTGCACCACGTTCTGGGCGCCGATGTGCCCCTCGCCCACCGCCGCGTACAGGGCGTCCACGTCGGTGTAGCGCAGGTCCCGCGCCAGGGCGATCAGCGCCTCGCCGCTGAAGAGCCGCTTGATCGGCAGCTCCTGCTTGCGCATCACCTTGGCGATGGCGTCCTTGCCCTGCTCGATCGCGGCCTCGCGGCGCTCCTTGGTGAACCACTGGCGGATCTTGTTGCGGGCCCGGGCGCTCTTGACGAAGTTGAGCCAGTCCCTGCTCGGCCCGGCGTCGGGCGCCTTGGAGGTGAGGATCTCCACCGTCTCGCCGTTGTGCAGCTCGCTCTCCAGCGACACCAGGCGGCCGTTGACGCGGGCGCCGACGGTGCGGTGGCCGACCTCGGTGTGCACGGCGTAGGCGAAGTCGACCGCCGTGGCGCCCTGCGGCAGCGAGATGACGTCGCCCTGGGGCGTGAAGACGAACACCTCCTGCACCGAGAGGTCGAAGCGCAGCGACTCCAGGAACTCGCCGGGGTCCTTGGTCTCCTGCTGCCAGTCGATGAGCTGGCGCAGCCAGGCCATGTCGCCGGTGCCCTTGGAGCGGCTCTCCTTGCCGGAGACCCGGTCCTCCTTGTACTTCCAGTGCGCGGCGATGCCGTACTCGGCGCGGCGGTGCATGGCCCGGGTGCGGATCTGCAGCTCGACGGGGTTGCCCGAGGGACCGATCACCGTGGTGTGCAGCGACTGGTACATGTTGAACTTGGGCATCGCGATGTAGTCCTTGAACCGGCCGGGGACCGGGTTCCACCGCGCGTGGATGGTGCCCAGGGCGGCGTAGCAGTCGCGCACGCTGTCCACGAGCACCCGGACCGCGACCAGGTCGTAGATCTCGTCGAAGCCGCAGTTGCGGGCGATCATCTTCTGGTAGATGGAGTAGTAGTGCTTGGGGCGCCCGCGCACGGTCGCCTTGATCCGCGCCTCGCGCAGGTCGGCCGAGACGGCCTCGATGACGTCCTGCAGGTACAGGTCGCGGCGGGGGGCGCGCTCGGAGACCAGCCGGGCGATCTCGTCGAAGCGCTTGGGGTACATGGTCGCGAAGGCCAGGTCCTCCAGCTCCCACTTGATGGTGTTCATGCCCAGGCGGTGGGCGAGCGGGGCGTAGATCTCCAGCGTCTCCCGGGCCTTCTTCTCCCGTTTGTGCTGCGGCAGGTAGCGCAGGGTGCGCATGTTGTGCAGCCGGTCGCACAACTTGATGACCAGCACTTTGATGTCGCGGGCCATGGCCACGACCATCTTGCGCACGGTCTCGGCCTCGGTGGCCTCGCCGTACTTGACCTTGTCCAGCTTGGTGACGCCGTCGACCAGCTCGGCGATCTCGTCGCCGAAGTCGGCGCGCAGCGACTCCAGGGTGTAGGGCGTGTCCTCGACCGTGTCGTGCAGCAGCGCCGCGGCCAGGGTCGGCTCCTGCATGCCCAGCTCGGCCAGGATGGTGGCCACGGCCAGCGGGTGGGTGATGTAGGGGTCGCCGCTCTTGCGCTTCTGTTCCCGGTGGTAGTGCGCGGCCACGTCGTAGGCGCGCTCGATCAGCCGTACGTCGACCTTGGGATGGGTCGCGCGGACGGTCTTGATCAGCGGTTCGAGTACCGGGTTCATGGTCACACCCCGTTGTGCGCCGAGGCGTGCGAGTCTGCGGCGGACCCGCACGCCTGAGGACGGGTGGGCACGGTCGGCCTCCGGTGCCCGCTCGGGCGCCGGCTCCAGGACGGGGGCGGCTGCCGCGGTGCGCTCCGGCACGGCCTCGGTCGGCGTGGTGGCCTCGCCTGGCATGGGCATCCCTCCCGCGGCTCCACCGGTGGGGCCGCGGGGGCGGGGTCGCTCCGCCCCTGCGACGGCCACCGGGACGTCTTGGTCGTGAACGGTCGGCTCACCGGTACCAACGCGCCGTCGCAGTCGAAGTATGCCCGCAAGTGTAATGCCCGCCCCCTGCGATGCCCTCGCAGGTCAGGCCAGGCGGGTCAGGCCTCGGTGAGCGCGTGCACGCCTACCCCGGTCAGCCTCTCGCGGCCCTTGAGGAAGCCCAGCTCCATCAGGACCGAGAATCCCACGACGGTACCACCCGCCCGCTGGACCAGCTCCACCGCGGCCCGCCCGGTGCCCCCGGTGGCCAGCACGTCGTCCACGACGAGCACGCGGCTTCCCGGGGCGAACGCGTCGACGTGCATCTCGACGGTCGCGCTGCCGTACTCCAGATCATAGGACTCGCGGTAGGTCTTGGCGGGCAGTTTCCCGGCTTTGCGCACCGGGACGAAGCCCGCGCCCAACTCCAGGGCGACGGGGGCGGCCAGGATGAAGCCGCGCGCCTCCAGTCCGACCACGGCGTCCACCCGCCCGGCGAAGGGCGCGGCCATCGCCTCGGCGACGGCCCGCAGCGAGGCGGGGTCGGCCAGCAGCGGGGTGATGTCCTTGAACACCACGCCGGGCTCGGGGAAGTCGGGGACGTCGCGGATCCCGGCATCGAGGAGGCGCTGCAGGTCGGCGGGGGAATGGGGCATCGGGGTTCCTTCCGGCGCGCGTCGGCCGGGGTGCGGGCCCGCGGCGGCGGGTCCGCACCCCGGCGGACGGGGATGGTGCTACTTGTCGTCCTTGTCGTCCCCGCTCCCGGGGTCCTTGCCCGGGAAGTCGGGGCGGTCCTCGACCGGCGTGTCGTCATCGGCGGCGCCCGGCTCGGGAACGACGTCGGCGATGCCGGCCTTGAGGATGCGGATGCGCGAGCCCGGGGAGATCTCCAGCTCGACCTCGCTGTCGCGCACCTCGACGACGGTGCCGTAGAAGCCGGCCTGGGTGAGCACCTCCTGGCCGGGGCCCAGACGGCTCTGCATCTCCATCTGCTGCTTGCGGCGCCGCTGCTGCGGGCGGATGATGAGCAGGTAGAAGACGAGCACCAGCAGCGCGATCATGAGGATCGACTGCAGGCTGCCGCCGCCGAGGCCTGCTTCGGCCGGCTGCGCGAGAATCGTTGTGCCCTGCACGGGGCGTCCTTTCCTGACGAACGGTCACCGCGGCGCTCAGCCGCGGAAGGGGAACGATCGGGCCGGTCCCCGTGTTCCCTGCAACCCTATCCGCCGGCCGCCTGCGGGGGCGTCACGCCCAGGTGCTCCCACGCCTCGGGCGTGGCCACCCGGCCGCGCGGGGTGCGGGCGATGAACCCGGCCCGGACCAGGAACGGCTCGGCGACGACCTCCACGGTCTCGGGCTCCTCGCCGACCGAGACGGCCAGCGTGGACAGCCCCACCGGCCCGCCGCGGAAGCGGCGCAGCAGCGCGTCCAGCACCGCCCGGTCCAGCCGGTCGAGTCCCAGGTCGTCGACCTCGTACAGGCTCAGCGCGGCGCGCGCGGTGTCCCGGTCCAGGGTGCCGTCGCCGCGCACCTCGGCGTAGTCGCGCACCCGGCGCAGCAGCCGGTTGGCGATCCGCGGGGTGCCGCGCGAGCGGCGGGCGATCTCCCAGGCGGCGTCGGGCTCCAGCCCGACGCCGAGCAGCCCGGCCGAGCGGCGCACGATGCTCTCCAGGTCCTCGGGCCGGTAGAAGTCCACGTGCGCGGTGAAGCCGAAGCGGTCGCGCAGCGGGGCGGGCAGCAGCCCGGCCCGGGTGGTGGCGCCGACCAGGGTGAACGGCGCGATGTCCAGCGGGATGGCGGTGGCGCCGGGCCCCTTGCCCACGACCACGTCCACCCGGTAGTCCTCCATGGCCACGTAGAGCATCTCCTCGGCGGGGCGGGCCATGCGGTGGATCTCGTCCAGGAAGAGCACCTCGCCCTCCTGCAGCGTGCTCAGCACCGCGGCCAGGTCGCCCGAGCGCTCGATGGCCGGGCCCGAGGAGATGCGCAGCGGGGCGCCCAGCTCGTTGGCGATGATCATGGCCAGGGTGGTCTTGCCCAGGCCGGGGCCGCCGGACATCAGGATGTGGTCGGGGGCGCGGCCGCGGCTCTGCGCGCCGCGCAGCACCAGGGAGAGCTGCTCGCGGACGCGGTCCTGGCCGACGAAGTCCTCCAGCATGCGGGGGCGCAGCGCGCCGTCCAGGGCGCGGTCGTCGGCGCCGGCCTCGGGGGAGACGACGTCGCGCTCGTAGAGGTGGGGCTCGTTCTCGCTCATCGCTGTCCGGCTCCCGGTCTCAGGCGCGGCTCAGCCGGCGCAGGGCGGCGCGCAGCAGCTCGGCCACGTCGGGGGCGGCGTCTTCGGCCTCGGGGGCCACGGCGTCGGCGGCGGCCTCGGCGTCCTTGGCCGACCAGCCCAGGTTGACCAGGCCGGCCACCACCTGGGGGCGCCAGTGGGCGGTGGCCGCGGAGGCGGGCCCGGCGGGGTCGCCGGCGAAGGGCTCGCCGAGCTTGTCGCGCAGCTCCAGCACGATGCGCTGGGCGCCCTTCTTCCCGATGCCCGGGACCGCGGTCAGCGCGGCGGTGTCCTCGGTGGCCACGGCCTTGCGCAGGGTCTCGGGGGTGTGCACGGCGAGCATCGCCAGGGCCAGGCGGGGCCCCACCCCCGAGGCGGTCTGCAGCCGCTCGAAGACGTCGCGCTCGTCGGCGTCGGCGAAGCCGTAGAGGGTGAGCGAGTCCTCCCGCACCACCAGGGCGGTGGCCACGGTGGCCTCCTCCCCCACCCGCAGCCGGGACAGGGTGGCGGGGGTGCACTGCAGCTGCAGGCCGGCCCCGCCGACCTCGATGACGGCCGACCCGGCCTGGCGGGCGGCGACGCGGCCGGTCAGGAACGCGATCACGGGGCGGTCCCCTTCCTGGGAGCGGGTGCGGGAATGCGGGCCCGGGCGCGGGCCAGCCGGTCCTGGGCGCCGCCGCGCCAGATGTGGCACAGGCACAGCGCCACCGCGTCGGCGGCGTCGGCCGGGCGGGGCGGCGAGGACAGCCGCAGGATGCGGGCGACCATGGCGCCGATCTGCGCCTTGTCGGCGCGGCCGCTCCCGGTGACGGCGGCCTTGACCTCGCTGGGGGTGTGCAGGGCCACCGGGAGTCCGCGGCGGGCGGCGCAGGTCATGGCCACGGCCGAGGCCTGGGCGGTGCCCATCACGGTGCTCAGGTTGTGCTGGGCGAAGACCCGCTCGACGGCCACGGCGTCGGGGGCGTGGGCGTCCAGCCACTCCTCCACGCCGCGCTCCACGGCCAGCAGGCGGGCGGGCAGGTCGTCGGCGGCGGGGGTGCGGATCACCCCGGCCGCGGCCAGTGCGGGCGGGCGCCCGGGCGCCCCGTCCACCACGCCGACCCCGCACCTGGTCAGTCCGGGGTCGATCCCCAGTACCCGCACCCGCTCCCCCTTCTCGAACGCCCGTTCGCAGGGTACCGACCCTATACGACCACCGGGGCGCCGGCGGCGGTCCGACACCGCGCGGCGGCCCCGCCGCCTCGCGGGCGACGGGGCCGTGCCGGTCGTTCGGCGCCTCGGCGCGCCGGCGCCGCGTCAGCCGATCTTCGCCAGGACCTCGTCGGGGATGTCGGCGTTGGTGTAGACGTTCTGCACGTCGTCGGAGTCCTCGAGGGCGTCGACGACCCGCATCACCTTCCTGGCGTCGTCCTCGCCCACCGGGACCTCCATGCTGGGCAGGAAGGAGGTCTCGGCGGACTCGTAGTCCACGCCGGCCTCCTGCAGGGCGGTGCGCACGGAGACCAGGTCGGTGGGCTCGCAGACCACCTCCCAGTTCTCGCCGAGGTCGTTGACGTCCTCGGCGCCGGCCTCGACCGCGGCCAGGGTGACGTCGTCCTCGGACGCGGACTGCTTGGACACGAGCACCACGCCCTTGCGGGTGAACAGGTAGGAGACCGACCCGGCGTCGCCCATGGAGCCGCCGTTGCGGGTGACCGCCACGCGCACCTCGGAGGCGGCGCGGTTGCGGTTGTCGGTCAGGCACTCCACCAGCAGGGCGACGCCGCCTCCGGCGTAGCCCTCGTACCAGACGGTGTGCCACTCGGCGCCGCCGGCCTCCTCACCGGAGCCGCGCTTGCGGGCGCGCTCGATGTTGTCCAGCGGGACCGAGTTCTTCTTCGCCTTCTGGATGGCGTCGTAGAGCGTGGGGTTGCCGTCGGGGTCGCCCCCGCCGGTACGCGCCGCCACCTCGACGTTCTTGACCAGCTTGGCGAAGAGCTTGCCGCGCTTGGCGTCGATCGCGGCCTTCTTGTGCTTGGTGGTGGCCCACTTGGAGTGGCCGCTCATGCCGTTCCTTTCACGATGTCGACGAAGAGTCGGTGGATACGCGCGTCCCCGGTCAGCTCGGGATGGAATGAGGTGGCCAGCAGGCTCCCCTGTCGTACCGCGACGATCCTACCGGCCGCTCCGCCCTCGGCGGTCTGGCCGAGCACCTGCACTCCGGGGCCGGTCGACTCCACCCAGGGGGCGCGGATGAACACCGCGTCGACCGGCCCTCCCTCCAGCCCTTCGATCTCGACGCCGGTCTCGAACGACTCGCTCTGCCGTCCGAAGGCGTTGCGCCGCACGGTCATGTCGATGCCGCCGACGGTCCGCTGGTCCCGCGCACCGTCGACGATGCGGTCGGCCAGCAGGATCATCCCGGCGCAGGTGCCGTAGGCCGGCATGCCCGCCCGCACCCGCTTGCGCAGCGGCTCCAGGAGCTCGTAGCGCTCGGCGAGCTTGGCCATGGCGGTCGACTCGCCGCCGGGCAGGACCAGGCCCTGGACCTGGTCGAGCTCGCCGGGGCGGGTGACGGGGACGGCGGTGGCGCCGATCCCGCGGAGCACGCGCAGGTGCTCGGCGGTGTCGCCCTGCAGGGCGAGCACGCCGATGGCGGCGGACGGCGGTGCGGACACGGGGACGACCTCGCAGACGGCTGGCATTTCACGGGTGCGGCGGTGCGGGGGCGCGCTACCAGCCGCGGCCGGCGTAACGCTGGGAGTCCTCCAGATCATCCAGGTTGATGCCGACCATGGCCTCGCCCAGGCCCCGGGAGACCTTGGCGACCACGGAGGGGTCATCGTAGTGCAGGGTGGCCTGGACGATGGCGTCGGCCCGCTTGGCCGGGTCGCCGGAGGTGAAGATGCCCGAGCCGACGAAGACGCTCTCGGCGCCCAGCTGGCGCATCAGGGCGGCGTCGGCGGGGGTGGCCACGCCGCCGGCGGAGAACAGCGGCACCGGGAGCCTGCCCAGCTCGGCGACCTCCTTGACGACGTCGTAAGGGGCGCGCATCTCCTTGGCCGCGCCGAACAGCTCGGCCTCGTCCAGGGTGCCCAGGCGCTTGATCTCGCCGCGGATGGAGCGCATGTGGCGGGTGGCCTCGACGACGTTGCCGGTGCCGGCCTCGCCCTTGGAGCGGATCATGGCCGCGCCCTCGGCGATGCGGCGCAGGGCCTCGCCGATGCCGGTGGCGCCGCAGACGAAGGGCACGGTGAAGGCCCACTTGTCGATGTGGTGGGCCTCGTCGGCGGGCGTGAGCACCTCGGACTCGTCGATGAAGTCCACCCCGAGCGCCTGGAGGACCTGGGCCTCGACGAAGTGGCCGATGCGGGCCTTGGCCATGACGGGGATGGAGACGGTCTCGACGATGCCGTCGATCATGTCCGGGTCGGACATGCGGGCGACGCCGCCGTGCTTGCGGATGTCGGCCGGGACGCGCTCCAGGGCCATGACCGCGACGGCGCCGGCGTCCTCGGCGATCCTGGCCTGCTCGGGCGTGACCACGTCCATGATCACGCCGTTCTTGAGCTGCTCTGCCATGCCGCGCTTCACGCGGGTGGTACCGACCGTCTTGTCGTTCTCAGCGGTGTTGGCCACGGTGGCGGACTCCATGTTCTGCGGGCGCCCGCGTTCTGCGCGGGGGCGCGGAGGATGCGTCTGTCGGGTCTCGGGGCGCGAGGGGCGCCGCCGAGGACCCCGGGGTCCATGGTAGTTCACCCAAGACGCCCGCTTCGGGACATAACGGCACGTTCTCTCCCGCGCTTTCGACAGTCTGTCACCCTAGCGGGCCGCCTCACAGCGCTCCGAAGGAGCCCGGGATGCGCGGGGGCTCGTCGTCGATCTCGAAGAACTCCGGCAGGGGCGCCCCGCCGGCCAAGCGCAGCACCCGCACCAGCCGCCGGGAGCGGGCCTGGCGGGTGTGGGCCACCGCATCGTTGTGGAAGCGCCGCGCCAGCAGCACCCGCTTGGCGGCCGCCTCCACCTCGCGCAGCGCCGCCTGCCCGCCCGGGCAGTCGGCGGCCAGCCCGGGCTCCTCCAGCACCGCGCGCAGGGTCCGCGACAGGTCGCTCTCGGCCAGCTCGCGCTCGGCCCCCGAGGCCCCCGCGTCCCCGGCGCGGCGGGCCGCCCCGGCCGCATCGGCCAGCAGCACCGCCGAGGCCGGCTCCACCCAGGGGCCGGCGGAGAACTCCTGCACCACCGCGGCCCGCCGGCTCAGCGCCGCGTCCAGCGCCGCCCAGGCGGTCTCGAGCCGGGTGTGCAGCCGGTCCAGCCGACCGGCCCGCCAGGAGACGTAGAACGAGACCAGGACCACGGCCAGCAGGCCCAGCGCCGCCCAGGCCGCCCACACGGCCATGGCCTATCCCCCCGTCCCGCCGTCGGCGGCCACCGCGGAGGCCCCGGCCGGCTGCACCGTCTCATAGACCCGGACCACGTCCGCGGCGACCGTGCGCCAGTCGTAGGCGCGCACGGCCTCCTGCGCGGCGCGGGACAGCCCGCTCCGGCGCTCCGGCGCGTCGAGCAGCGCGGCGGCGCGCGCGGCCAGGTCGGCGGGGTCGCCGGTGCCGAACAGCTCCCCGGCCCGGCCCCCGCCCAGCACGCTGCGGAACGCCGGGATGTCGCTCGCCAGCACCGGCGCCCCGGCCGACATGGCCTCGGTGAGCACGATCCCGAAGCTCTCCCCGCCCAGGTTGGGCGCGCAGAACAGGTCGACCGAGCGGTAGGCGCGGGCCTTGTCGGCCTCGCTCACCCGGCCCAGGGCCACCAGGTTCGCGCGCAGGCCGGCCGGGAGCGCCGCGCGGGCCTGCTCGGCGTCGCCGGGCCCGGCCACCAGCAGCCGCAGCCCGGGGCGCTCGCGCCCCAGCCGGGCGAAGGCCTCCAGCAGCACCCGCAGGCCCTTGCGCGGCTCGTCCAGGCGGCCCAGGAAGCCGATCGCACCGCCCGGCCCGGGCCAGCCCGGCAGCGGCTCGGCCGCGGCGAACCGGTGCACCGCCACCCCGTTGGGGATGAGCACCGCGTCCCCGCCCAGGTGCTCGACCAGGGTGCGGCGGGCGGCCTCGGACACGGCGATGCGCCCGCTGATCTTCTCCAGGGCGGTGCGCAGCGCCGGAGCCGAGGCGGCCATGGCGCGCGAGCGCGGGTTGGAGGTGTGGAAGGTGGCCACGATCGGGCCCTCGGCGGCCCAGCAGGCCAGCAGGGACAGGCTGGGCGCGGCCGGCTCGTGCACGTGCAGCACGTCGAAGGCGCCCTCGCGCAGCCAGCGGCGCACCCGGGCGGCGGCGCGCACGCCGAACGCCAGCCGCGCCACCGAGCCGTTGTAGGGCACCGGCACGGCGCGTCCGGCGGAGACCACGTGCGGGGGCAGCGCCTCCCCGGCGCCCTCGTCGCACGGCGCCAGCACCGAGACCCGGTGGCCCAGGCCGATGAGCGCCTCGGCCAGGTCGCCCACGTGCTGCTGGACGCCTCCGGGCACCTCCCAGGTGTAGGGGCAGACCAGGCCCACCCTCATCGCCGATCACCGCCTCCGGCCGTCTCCGCCGACCACGGGGGTTCCACCTTGGCGCGCTCCCCCGGCCGCGACCAGGGGACTTCGTCCCGTTCCGGCGCCGCGGACCCTCGGGCGCCGGTCACGCGCACCTTACCGGACCGCCCGGCCCGCGTCCGGGAGGACGGCCGCGCCGGGCGGCGGGCCGTGCAGGTCGGCGGTGAACACCCGCTGCAGCATGTGCCAGTCCTCGGGGTGGGCGGCGATGGCCTCCTCGAAGACCCGCGCCGTGCACCGGGTCATGGCCGCCACCCGGGCGCGCCGGTCGGCCAGGTCGGGCACGGGGACCTCCCCGTGCACCCGGATGCGCCACTCGGCGCCCTCGTACCACAGCGAGACCGGCATGAGGGCGGCGCCGGTGCGCTCGGCCAGGGCGGCGGGGCCGGCCGGCATGCGGGCGGCCTCGCCGAAGAACTCCACGCCGATGCCGCCCTCGGTCAGGTCGCGGTCGGCCAGCAGGCACACCAGGCGCCCTTCGCGCAGCCGCCGCGCCAGGGTCCCGGTCACCGCGCCGTTGCCGCGGCCCGGCTCCAGCGGCAGCACCTCCATGCCCAGGCCGGTGCGCACGGCGGTGAACCGGTCGAAGACGCTCTGCGGGCGCAGCCGCTCGGCGACGGTGGTCAGCGGGGTGCCGCGGAGCGCCATCCAGGCCCCGGCGTGGTCCCAGTTGCCCATGTGCGGCAGCGCGGCGACCACGCCCCGCCCCTGGGCCAGCCGCGCCTCCAGCGCCTCGATGCCCTCGGCGCGGGTGCGGCCCAGCACCGTGCCGGCGTCCATGGCCGGCAGCCGGAACATCTCGTAGTAGTAGCGCATGTAGGAGCGCATCCCGGCGCGGGACAGGGCGCGCAGCTGGGGCGCGGTGGCCGCGGGGCCGGCCACCCGGCGCAGGTTGGCCTCCAGGCGCGCCACCCCGGGGCCGCGGGCCCGCCAGGCGCGGTCGGCCATCGCCCGGAAGGCGGCCCGCCCCGGCCGCTCGGGCAGCTCGCGGACCAGCCGCCACCCCGCGGCGTAGGCCGCCGCCGACACGCGCTCGTCCACCGCTCAGCCCTGCCCGCCGGCGCCGCCCGCGGGCTGCCGGTCGCCGGCCCCGGCGCCGCCGCCCGGCTCGGTGAGCCGGGCCCGGGTCTCGATCAGGCGCTGGGCCACGGTGACGGTGTTGAGCAGCGCCAGCAGCCACAGGCCCGCGTCCAGGGCGTGCGGCACGCCCAGCCCGGCCAGGCCGGTGGCGGTGAGCGCGATGACCAGCCGCTCGCTGCGCTCGGCCACCCCCACGTCGCAGTTGACGCCCAGCCCCTCGGCGCGGGCCTTGATGTAGGAGACGGCGAATCCGGTGGCCATGCCGTACATGGCCAGGCCGCCGAGCAGGGGGTCGGCGCCGCCGGTGTAGAACCACACGGCCAGGCCGCACAGGACGGCGGCGTCGGTGAGGCGGTCCAGGGTGGAGTCCAGGAAGGCGCCCCAGCGGCTCTCCCGGCCCGAGGCGCGCGCGACGGCGCCGTCGAGCATGTCGAAGAGCACGAAGACGGTGACCACGACCGCGCCGATGTACAGCTCTCCCAGCGGCAGCAGGCCCAGGGCGGCGGCGACCGCCCCGAAGGTGCCGGTCAGGGTGACCATGTTCGCGGTGACGCCGAGGCGGGCCAGGGCGCGCCCGATGGGCAGCGTGACCCGGCCGACCGCGGGACGCAGGAATCTCAGCATGACTTCTCACGATCGTAGGGGCTGCGGGGCGGGGCGGCGAGCCGCCCCGCCCGGGGACGGCGGGCCCGTCAGCCGCCCCGCGGCACCGCGCAGGCGGCCGTCCCCGCGGGCATCCGGTGGCGGTTGGCGGCCACCCACCGGTAGGCGGCCGAGCTCAGGGCACGCAGGACGGGCAGGCGCATCAGGGCGCCGACCGGGCGCAGCGGGGCGCGGGGGCCGTCCACCAGCAGCGCGGCCACCGCGTCGGCGCCGCCCCAGACCCGGCGCCCGTCCGGGTGGGCCAGCAGCACCTCCCGGCCGGCGCGCTCGCGGAGCCCGGGGGCCAGGCCGGCCCGGTGCGCCGGGACGGTGCGCAGCCCGGGGGCCACGCGTTCGGCGGCCAGGCGGGCGCTGGCCGTGCAGAACCCGCAGTCGCCGTCGTAGATGAGCACGGGTGCCATCGGACCACCGCCCGTCAGCGCGCCGGCCAGTGCCCGGCGATGCGCGCCCGGCTCTGCTCCAGCATCTCGGGCAGCACCTTGGTCTGGCCGACCACCGGCATGTAGTTGGTGTCGCCTCCCCAGCGGGGGACGATGTGCTGGTGCAGGTGGGCGGCGATGCCCGCGCCCGCCGCGGTGCCCAGGTTCATGCCCACGTTGAAGCCCTGGGGGCCGTAGGCGGCGGTAAGCGCCGTGATGCCCTCCTGGGTGAGGCGGGCGACCTCGGCGGTCTCGGCCGCGTCCAGGCCGGTGTAGCCGGACACGTGGCGGTAGGGGCACACCAGCAGGTGGCCGCTGTTGTAGGGGTAGCGGTTCATCACCGTGTAGGCGTGCTCGCCGCGGTGCACGACCAGGCCGTCGGCGTCGGGCAGGCCGGGGGCCCGGCAGAACGGGCAGCCGTCGTCGGCGGCCGGTCCGGCGGGCCGGTCCTCCCCCTGGATGTAGGCCATCCGGTGCGGGGTCCACAGCCGCTGGAAGCCGTCGGGGTCCGCCCCGTCCTGGACGTCCTGGTCAGCACCGCTCATCGCACGCTCGTCCGTCTCCGTCCGCCTGCCGTCGGCCCCAGCATAGGCGACGGCGCCCGGCACCGGCGCCCGGGTCAGCCCTGTCCGGAGGCCTCGGCGGAGCCGTCGGAGCCCTCGGGGCCGGCCGGGCCGGTGCTCCCGCCGTGCTCCTCGGAGTAGCGGCTGGCCAGCTTGACCGGCCGGGCGGCCGCGCGCCGCTTGCGGGCGAAGATGTTGAGGACCTCGACGAACAGGGAGAAGCCCATGGCGGTGTAGATGTAGCCCTTGGGGACGTGGAAGCCCAGCCCGTCGGCGACCAGGGTGGTGCCGATGAGCAGCAGGAACGCCAGGGCGAGCATCTTGACGGTGGGGTGGGACTGCACGAAGCGGGCCAGCGGCCCCGAGGCGATGAGCATGACGACGACCGCGATGACCACGGCGGCGACCATGACCCAGATGCCGCCGGGCTGGTCGCCGATCATGCCCACGGCGGTGATCACCGAGTCCAGCGAGAAGACCATGTCCAGGGCGACGATCTGCAGCAGTACCGCGCCGAAGGCGGCGCGCACCTTGGAGCCGGCGTGGTCCTCCTCGCCCTCCAGGCTCTCGTGGATCTCGTAGGTCGCCTTGCCGATCAGGAAGAACCCGCCGACCAGCAGGATCAGCGACTGGCCGCTGAAGCCGTGCCCGAAGAGGGTGAACAGCGGCTCGGTGAGCGCCATGATCCAGGTGATGCAGCCCAGCAGCGCCAACCGCGAGATCAGGGCCAGGCCGATGCCGAGCTTGCGGGCCCGGTCGCGCTGGTGCGCTGGGAGCTTGTCGGACAGGATCGAGATGAAGACGAGGTTGTCGATCCCGAGGACGATCTCCAGCGCGGTGAGCGTGAAGAAGCCGATGACCAGATCGGTCGCCATGGGCGCTGCTCCGGGGAGTGAGGGGTCGGTTCCGGTCGGGGCCGGGACCGGGCGGGCAAGCGGATGCTAGCGGGATGCGCCCGCGGACGCGAACGCGAGTCCGGCGCCCCGTCCCCTCGTGCCCGGCGGCGTCACCGCGGCGGGGCCAGGCCCAGCGGCTCGCGCAGCAGCCGGGGCGGGGGCGCGCCGTGGGCGGACAGCACCGCCGCGCGCTCGGCGGGGGCGGCCTGGGGGTCCTCCACGGCCAGGTCGCGGTCCAGGTCGGCCACCTCGCGGCGGCCCACGTAGTCGGCGGCCGCACGGGTCGGCTCGGCCAGGGCGGCCCTCCAGGAGCGGGCCGCCTCGGCCTCGGTGAGCCGGGCCCGGTCGACCAGCAGGCCCCGCGCCTCGCCCTCGGTCATGCCGCGGGCGTGCGCCCGCACGTCCACCACGGCGCGGGCGGCGGTGCGCAGGCGGTCCCTGCGGTGCACCAGCCGCACGGCGGCCTCGGCGCGGCCGTCGTCCAGCCCCCAGCCGGCCCCGTCCAGCAGGCCCTGGGCCAGGGCGGCCCAGCCGGCGTCGAAAACGGCGCTGCGCAGGGCGCGGCGGACCGGGGCGTGGGCGGCGCACTCGGCCTCCCGGGCGCGCAGGTAGGCGCGGCCGGGCGCGTCGTCGCGGGCGGCGGCCAGGTACAGCTCGGGGGCGCGCAGGGCCGACCCGTCGCGGGCGCGGGTCGCCAGGGGCGCGAAGGGCACCCCGTCGGCGCCGGGCAGCCCCAGGTCCCGGGTGCGGGCG
Organism: Nocardiopsis halophila DSM 44494; assembly: GCF_000341245.1. Lineage (GTDB taxonomy): Bacteria > Actinomycetota > Actinomycetes > Streptosporangiales > Streptosporangiaceae > Nocardiopsis_A > Nocardiopsis_A halophila. The sequence goes on along the minus strand of NZ_ANAD01000165.1, from coordinate 33,383 downwards.
CGGGCGCAGGCCCGCCCGTGCTCGGCGGCCCGCCGCGCGGCCTCCCCCTCCAGCGGGGCGAACTCGCGCTCCAGGCGGCCCAGCCCGTCCAGGATCCGGTCGGCGCCGGCTCCCCCGCCGCCGAAGGCGTCCGCGGCCTCGGCGAGCTCCTCCTCGGCGGCGAGCAGGTCGCTCTCGGCCCGGGTGAGCAGGGTGTCGGGGTCGATCTGGGCGTCCAGGCCGTACCAGAGCAGGGCGGCGTAGGACCGCTCCCCCAGCCGGGCGTCGGCGCCGGGGTCGGCGGCGGCCGGCAGCCAGGCGGCGTGCTCGCGCAGCGCCCGGACGGCGTCCGCGCGCTCCTGCGCGGCCCCGGGCTCGGCCTCCGCGTCCAGGGGCGCCGCCTCCAGCACCGCCGCGGTGCGCAGGGCGCGGCCGGCGGCCTCCTCGGCGTTGGGGCGGGGCATCCCGGGCCCGGCGGTCAGCCGCTCGCGGGCGGCCTCCAGGAAGTCGGGCAGGGCCCGGCAGCGCTCGGCCAGGGCCGCGGCCAGGTCGGGGCCGGTGGCCGCGGCGAGCGCGGCGATCCCCTCGGCGGGCAGCAGCGCCAGCGGGTCGTAGCCGCTGGGCCGCAGCTCGGCAGCGCGCCACAGCTGGGAGCCGGCGTGCGAGCGCAGCATCTCCAGGTCGACCCGGTCGCCGGGGGGCAGCAGGGTGTCGTCGATCTCGTCGAGGGCGCCCAGGGCGTCGGAGAACAGGCCGACGCGCTCGGCCTCGGCGGCCTCGGAGGGGTCGAGCAGGCGCCCGGCGAAGCGCGGGTCGCCCAGGACGGCGGCCAGGTCCGGGGCGTCCTCCAGCAGGGCGTCCAGGACGCGTGCGGCGACCTGGCGGAACCGGTCGGTCATCGCGTTGGCGCCGGGGTCGGGTTCGGAAGTCATCCCCTCCATGGTGCCCTGTTGAATGGGCGGACGACACCCGCCGAGCACAGAAGGGAGCCCCCATGGCCACCGATCCCGCGGCCGCAGGCGGCGCGCGCGTCATCGACCTGAGCCACCCGGTGGGACCAGGCACACAGGTCTTCCCGGGCGACACCCCGCCGGTGGTCTCGCCGGCCTGCACGCTGGCCGCCGACGGCTACAACTCGGTCCGCCTGGACCTGGGCTCGCACACCGGCACGCACGCCGACGCGCCCTACCACTTCCTCTCCGACGGGCCCCGGCTGGGCGACCTGCCGCTGGAGCTGTTCACCGGGCCCGCCGTGGTGGTCGACGCCACCGGCCTGGCGCCGCGCACCCCGATCGGCCCGGAGGCGTTCGGGCCGTGGGAGGACCGCCTGGAGCCGGGGGCGGTCGTGCTGGTGCGCACCGGGTGGGACCGGCACTACGGCACCGAGGCCTACTACGACCACCCCTACCTGTCCGGCGCCGCCGCCCGCCTCCTGGTGGCGCGGGGCGTGCGCACGGTGGGGCTGGACACGCTGAGCCCGGACGAGACGCCCTACGCCGGGCGGGGCGGCGAGGACTGGTCCGCCCACCTGGCGGTGCTGGGCGCGGGCGGGACCGTGGTCGAGAACCTGCGCGGCCTGGCGGCCGCGGACGCGCCGGGGGCGCGCTTCTGCGCCTTCCCGCTGCGCCTGGAGTCCGGGGACGGGGCGCCGGTGCGGGCCGTCGCCCTGCTCGGGGACGCGTCCTAGCCGGGTCCGTCGAACGCGCCCCGGCCGCCGCCTCGGACGGTCAGCGCCAGGAGCCCTGGCCACCGGTCGAGGCGGCCTGGCCGGCGCCGTGGTCGCCCACCGAGATCGCGTGCTCCACCAGGGTGATCAGCGTCGCCTTGGTCGAGCCGCGGTCCCGGGCGTCCACCTGCACGATCGGGATCTGCGGGCTGAGCGTGAGGGCGTCGCGGACCTCCTCGGCGCCGTGCGGGTAGTACCCGTCGAAGCCGTTGATGGCCACCACGAAGGGCAGCCGCGCCTCCTCGAAGTAGTCGATGGCGGGGAAGCAGTCGGCCAGACGCCGGGTGTCGACCAGCACCACCGCGCCGATCGCGCCCTTGACCAGGTCGTCCCACATGAACCAGAAGCGGTGCTGGCCGGGCGTGCCGAACAGGTAGAGGATCAGGTCCGAGTCGAGCGAGACCCGGCCGAAGTCCATGGCGACCGTGGTGGTCTGCTTGTCCGGCGTCTTGGCCAGGTCGTCCACGCCCACGCTGGCGCTGGTCATGACCGCTTCGGTGGTCAGCGGCACGATCTCGGAGACCGAGCCGACGAACGTGGTCTTGCCGACGCCGAAGCCTCCGGCGACGACGATCTTGACCGACGTCATCGCGCTCGCAGCAGCACCGCCCTCCTCGGCCGGGCTAGAGCTTGCGAAGTCCACTGAGCACCCTTTCAAGCAGGTTGACGTTGGGCCGGCTGTCGGATTCGAGCGACGACCGGATCTGCACCAGCCCCTGCTCGGACATGTCGGCCACGAGAACGCGGGCAACGCCGAGCGGGATCCGCAGCAGCGCGCTGATCTCGGCCACGGAGCGCCATTCCCGGCACAGGTCGCCGATGGCCTGGCACTCCGGTGTCAGGGTCGCCATCTCCTCGCGTGCCGCGGCGGTCGCCGAGATGAGCGCCTCCATCGGCAGCTGTGCCTTGGGCTTGGTCCGTCCCCGCGTGACAGCGTAGGGACGGACCAGCGAACTGGGGGAGTTGTTGGCCGGAGGGGGCTGCCGCTCCCCCGGCTGCTGACTGGGTCGTGGGGCGTCGACGCCGCTCGGGGGCGGCCCCGGCGCCGCTGGGGCGCCGGCCGGCTGCTGCCCGAACCACGAGGCGCTCCCGGCATCTCTGCTGTGAGGTGCCACCACAATCCTCCTGTCGGTGGTGGATCAGGGGTGGTGGATTCAGTGCATGTCCGATGTCCGCGCCGCCGGCGTCAGCGCCCGGCCGGCCCGCTCGACGAGAAGGGTCATCTCATAGGCCACCAGCCCCAGGTCGCACTCGGCGGCGGCCAGCACCGCCAGGCACGACCCGTCGCTGATCGCCATGATCAGCATGAGGCCCCGCTCCATCTCGACCACGGTCTGGGCGACCGCGCCGCCCTCGAAGACCCGTGCCGCCCCCTGGGTGAGGCTGGACAGGCCCGAGGCGATGGCCGCGAGCTGGTCGGCCCGGTCGGCCGGGAACCCGGCCGAGGAGGCCAGCGGGAGCCCGTCGGAGGACACGACGATCGCGTGAGCGACATCGGGCACCCGGTTGGCGAAGTCAGTGATCAGCCAGTTCAGCTCGTTCACCGGTTGACTCATCCGAAGTGCTCCTGTCCATCCCGGCCCCCGCGGCGGAGGATCCGCCGTCCGGGCCACGTCGTGCTCGGTAGTGACTTTATGGTGCTGAATGTCGCGATAAGTGCGGATGATGCTAATTCATCACCCACCCGTGATGTCCGGCGGCCCCGCCGGGGCGGGCACCGGCCGCCATGCGCGGGCGCGGGGACGAACACTACCGCTCCCCCTGCGGCCGTTCCCCGGGGGCGGGGCCCTCGCCGCGGTGGAACTCGCCCGTCTGGGTGCGCCCCTCCCGGACCCCGCGCTGCAGGCCCGAGAACCGGTTGCGCACCCGGTCGGCCGAGCGGTTCGGCAGCTGCCGGACGTTCTCCGGCTGCGGCGCCGTACCGGGAACAAGGTTTGCCTTGGGAACGCGTTTTGGCAACCCCGAATCGGTCAGCCCGCCCGCGATGGGCTCCGCCGCGCTGCGCGCGGCCTGCCAGCCGCGGTCGGCGTCGGAGCGCCAGCCGTCCTCGGAGTGGCCCGGTGCCCCCTCCCCGGCCGCCGGGGCCGCGGGCGGCGGCTCGGCGGCGGGCTGCGGCGCGGCCGGGGCCTCGGGGGCCTGCGGGGCCCGGGGGGCCTGCGGCTCTTGCGAGGCCTGCGGGGCCTGCGGGGCGGCAGCGCCCCTGGACGCGTGGGCCGGCATCGGTCCGGTCTCCGGGCCGGAGGTGCGGCGCTTGAACCAGTTGGACTCGATGGCGTCGAAGATCGGCAGCGCCTCCGACCCGCTCTCCGGCGAGGGCGGGACCACCGTGTTCTGCCCGGCGCCCTGGCCGCGCCCGTAGCGGCGGGACAGGTAGGCCGTGGAGCCGTACCCCTCGCGCGCCTCGGGCTCGGCGACGCCGCTGTCCTCGGTGCCGCGCCAGGACTCGGCGACCTCCGCGGGCCGGTCCTGCCACCAGCCGTGGCCGTCGCCGGGGCCGGATCCGGCCGCCGGGGCGGGGGCGGCGGGCGCCTCCGGAGGCGTCTGCGCCGGGGGCTCGGCCGCCGGTTCGGGCCAGGGCCGGGACTCGCGCTGGGGCTGGGTCTCCTGCGACCGGTCGTCGGCCGGGCCGGGCGGCGGTGCCGCCGGGAGCGGCCCGGTGCCGGTCGGGTCGAACAGCGACCCGGCCGAGCGGCTCTGCCCCGGCGCGGAGGCCGGCGGCTCCGGTGCGGGCGGCTCGGAGGGGGTGGAGGGGGCCGCCGAGGCGCGCCCGGTGTTCCACCCGGCCGACCACAGGTCCTCGCCGGAGGGCGGGTGCTCGGCGGAGGCCTCGCCCGGCTCGCCGCCGAGGTTGCCGCCGGGGCGGCGCTTGGGCAGCGGGTCCTCGCCGTCGGCGCCCCAGGGGTCGTCCGGCTCGGCCGCGGCCGGGGTGGCCGCGAAGGCGGCGGTGGCCTCGGCGTAGGTGTCGGGCACCGCAGGGGCCTGCGGGAGCACCGGGGCCGCGGGGTCGACCGGGGTGATGAGCAGGTCGGGGGAGAAGTCGGCGTAGGCGGTGATGCCGCCGCCCTGGGCTTGGCCCAGCCGGACCCGGATGCCGTGCCGCGCCGCCAGGCGGCTGACCACGAACAGGCCCATCCGGCGGGAGACCGCGACGTCGATCACCGGGGGCTCGGCCAGGCGGCGGTTGGTCTCCTCGATCTCCTCGGGGGCCATGCCGATGCCGCTGTCGGTGACCTCGACCCGGGCGCCGCCGTCGTCGAGCACCCGCGCGGTGACCGAGACCTGGGTGTCGTGCGAGGAGAAGGAGGTGGCGTTCTCCACCAGCTCGGCGACCAGGTGGATGACGTCGTTGACCGGGCGGCCCAGGACCGACACGTCGGAGGGGGCGCGCACGTTCACCCGGTCGTACTGCTCGACCTCGGAGACCGCGCCGCGCAGCACGTCGACCAGCGGGACCGGCTGGGCCCACTTGCGGGTGTTGTCCTGGCCCGAGAGCACCAGCAGGTTCTCGGCGTTGCGCCGCATGCGGGTGGCCAGGTGGTCCAGCTGGAACAGGTCGGACAGGCGCTCGGAGTCCTGCTCGCTCTGCTCCAGGCCGTCGATGAGCCGCAGCTGCCGCTCGACCAGGGTCTGGCTGCGCCGGGAGAGGTTGACGAACATGGCGTTGACGTTGGAGCGCAGCGCCGCCTCCTCGGAGGCCAGGCGCATGGCCACCCGGTGGACCTCGTCGAAGGAGCGGGCGACCTCGTCGATCTCGTCGCGGGTGCCCACGTCGATCGGGGACACCGTGACCCGGTCGGGCGTGGTGGTGGTGTCCTTCATCCGGCTGATGGAGTCGGGCAGGTCCCGGTCGGCGACCTTGAGCGCGCCCTCGCGCAGCAGGCGCAGCGGCCGCAGCAGCGAGCGGATCACCATGGAGGTGACGGCGAAGACCGCGCCGATGACGGCCAGCACCAGCGCCGAGTCGATCAGCGCCCGCACCAGCGCCTGCTGGCGCAGCTCGCCGGCCTGGTCGATGACCAGGCCGGCCATCTTGTCGTCGCCCTCCTGGGCCAGCGAGAGCGCCTCGTCGGAGACCTCGGCGTAGCCCTCGGGGCTGTCGGCCCGGGTGCCGCCGCTGAGCTCGGTGCCGTTGTCGGCACGCATCAGCACCCGCTGGCGGGTGGTGATCATCTGGCTGACCTCGAGCCCGGTGAAGGTGGACTCGTACATCTGGCGCTGGCTCGGGGTGGCGCTGGCGCTGAAGTTCTGCATCTCGTTGTCGTAGCGGGACCGCGTGTTCTGCACGGCCTCCTGCACGCCGCCGGACATCGATCCGCGGATCAGCGAGTGCAGCATCAGCGCCGACTCGTAGGACAGGTGCTCGCGGGCGCGGTTGAGCGAGGTCATCGAGCGCACGCTCTCGCGCAGCCCGGTGTCGTCGGTGCCCTCGGCGATGGTCTGGTTGAACTCGTTGAGGGCGTTGATCACCTGGCGGTACTTGGTGGCCGCCGGGAGCACGGTGATGGTGGAGGTCTGCACCTCGTCGCGGACCCCGTCCAGGCCGTCCAGCGAGGAGACCATCCGGTCGCGCCGGTCCTGGGCGAGCTCGCCGCCGACGTCGCCGAGGCCGGCCAGCCGGTCGGTGACCGCGGTCTGGGCCCGGGTGGTGGCCTTGATCTGCTCCTGCAGCTCGCGCTCGAGCTCGGAGGAGCGGTCGTCGGGGTTGCGGTCGTCGGCGATGTAGGCCGCGACGGCGCGCCGCTCCTTGCCCAGCTCGGTGGTGAGCCCGACGACGTCCTTGCCGAGGGTCGCCATCTGCTGGATGTTGTCGTGGGTGACGGTCTCGCCCACGTTCTCTCCGACCCGCAGCCCGCCCAGGACCAGCGCGGTGGCGGTGGGAATGACGATCAGCGCGACCAGCCGGGTGCGCACCCTCCAGTTGCGCGGCGCCCACCAGCGGCCGGCGCGTACGGGGGGAGCCGCGCCCTCCTGCGGGCCGCTCTGGGCCTGCGGGGCGTCGGCCTCGGTTCTCGCCGCTCGTGTCGACACGGACCCTCGCAACCTTTCGTTCACCGCCTCGGGTGATGGACGTGGCCCTCATGCGGGGGCGGCCCGCGCCCGGACGGGGCGAGGGGGACTCCGGTGGACACCGCCGGTCCGTGGGGGCCCCGGCGGCGGCCGCTCGACGCCGAGGGTGGGGGGACGTGCGCGCCGGGGCCCGCCTCATGAGGGGGTGAGGCGTGGTGCACCACGATCTGAAATGGGGCACTTGGGGAGCACAGCGTACCAATTCGCCCAGCCGCGTCACCTCCCCCCGACCACCGCCGCGCCCGTTTCGGGCCGACCCCCTAGTGGTCGGCAACGGCCCGGAACCCGTACCGGGCCCCGTGATCGCGCAGGTCCGTCCGGGCCGCGGGACCGGATCGGGGGCGGCTCATAACTTTTCAAACACACCGGACGGAAGCCACGTTCACGTCACTGCACCATGACACTCTGTCACCCAGAGGGGCCGTTCTCCGGGGGGAGTGTCAATGTCGTGGCGGCACAACCGTCCGAATCGTTCGCCGCGTGCGCTCGCGGCCGCACTGTGCGCGGGGGCGTTCCTGGCCGTCCCGCCGGCGCCCGCCGGGGCAAACGCACAGGACTCCGCGGCGCAGGTGCGCGCCGCGCTGGCCGAGGTCCGGGCGGACATGGACGCGCTGCACGAGCGGGCCGACGAGGCGGTGCGCGACCACATGGACGAGTCCGAGCGGCTGGAGCGGGCCGAGCGCCGGGCCCGCTCGGCCGAGCGGGCCGCCCGCCGCGCCGCCGAGCGCGGGGAGCGGGTGCGCGCAGAGGCCGCGGGCCAGGCGGTGGCCGCCTACACCGGCGCCGACCTGGGGCCGCTGGTGGCCTGGAGCAGCCCGCGCGGCCCCCAGGAGGCACTGGACCGGGCCTCGTTCCTGTCGGTCCTGGCCGAGCGGCGCCAGGACGAGGTGGACCGCGCGGCGGCCGCGGGCACGGCCACCGGCACGCTCAGCGACCGCGCCGACAAGGCCCGGGACGAGCGCGCCGACGCCGCCGAGGCGGCGCGCGAGACCCGCGAGGACGCCGAGGCGGCCCTGGAGGACCGACGCGAGGACTTGCGCGGGCTGCTGGCCGAGCAGTCCCGCCTGGAGGAGGAGCTGCGCGAGCAGCAGGCCCGCCGGGCGCAGGCCGGCCCGGACGGGGCGGACGGGGCGGAGCCGGAGGACGAGGGTGACGAGGGGGACGGCCAGGCGCAGCAGCGGACCTCGGGGCAGGGCGACGGCGAGCGGTGCGAGGGCGGGGACACCTCCGCGCACGCCAACGGCCGGATCCCCGAGTCGGCGCTGTGCCCCCTCCCCCAGCCCGGCGAGCGGCTGCGCGCCGACGCCGCGGAGGCGTTCATCGCCCTGGACGGCGACTTCCGGGAGCACTTCGGCCGCCCGATGTGCGTGGCCGACTCCTACCGCCCGATCGACGAGCAGGTCCGCCTGTACGAGGAGAAGGCCGCGGGCATGGCCGCCGCCCCCGGGACGAGCACGCACGGCCTGGGGCTGGCGGTCGACCTGTGCGGCGGCGTGGAGACCGACGGCTCCGCCGAGTACCGCTGGATGCGGGAGCACGGCCCCGGGCACGGCTGGCACAACCCCGAATGGGCGCGCGACGGGTTCGAGCCCTGGCACTGGGAGTTCGAGGGATAGGGACGGACCGGGGCGCTCAGGCCTGGGCGCCCACGCGGATCTCGAAGACGCCGAGCACGTCGGCGTCCACGTTGAGCTCCTCGCCCTCTTCCAGGGGGCGCGTCGCAGGGGCCAGGGACACCGCGAGCGCGGGACCCCCCTGTGCCGGGGGGACCTCCGGCAGGGCGACCTCGGCCGCGGCGACGGGCGCGCCGTCCACCTCGGCCCCGACGCGGACCGGGATCCCGGCGGCGAACTCCTCCGGGGTCACCAGCGCCGGCCCGATGCTCAGGGCGGCGGGGACGCCGTCCCCGGTGCGCCATAGGCAGGCCGCGGTGTACCCGAGCAGCCTGCCGGACTCCCCCGCGGCCGCGGCCGCGCCCGGCTCGGCCGTCAGCGCCCCCGCCCCCGCGGGCATCGGGACGCCGTCGTCGGTGCCGCGCACCAGCCCGGGGGCGATCTCCAGCGGAGGACCGCCGGCGACGGCCGCCGCGACCGGGCCCGAGGGGCGCACCGGGGCGCACAGGCGGGTCTCGAACTCCACGATGATCTCCACCGGGTGCTCCAGGGCCTCGTCGTGCGCCGCCCGCACCGCCGCGGCGCCGGCGTCCAGCAGGCCGGCCGGTTCCCGGCCGCCGGGGTGCCCGAAGACGCACCCGTCGTCGATCACCCCGGCCCGCTCCGCGCCTCCGGTCGGCGGAAGGTAGCTCACCCAGCGCACGTGTCCCCCGTGGTCGTCCGTGGTCGTCGTGGCAGCGGCGCACCGCGCGCCGCGGGACGAACCTACCGCCCCGCCGGGTCGCGGCGGCGCAGGGGAGCCTCCGGCGGCTCGCCCGGGGGGTTGTGCTCCTTGCCGGTGCCCGCGCACATGCGGCAGGACTCCTCGACGACGGTCCACTCCACGACGCCGCCGTCGGCCGCCGGGCGCTCGGCGCGCCACCGGCCGGTGCCCGCGCAGAACCGGCAGGCCGGGCCCTCCCGCGCGCACCACCGGCAGTGCTCGATCGCGCATCGGGAGCGTGGGCCCTCCTCCGGTGAGCGCTCAGGCCGAACCGCCATAGCCCGTCCCCCCGCAAGGATTCCGTCGCCCGCGCCGCGCTCGTCCCGACTCCGCGGCGCGCCCCTCCCGCGGCGTGCGCGGAGGCGTGCTCAGCGTTGCACAGCGCCTCACCGCCAGTCCAGAGGGGGTGGTGCGATCGGTGCTCAGCCGGACGCGCGCACCACCAGGCGCGTGTCCAGCACCACCGACCGCGGGCGCGCGCCGGGCCCCTCGTCGATGGCGGTGTCGGCGAGCACCCGCGCCATCTCCCCGCCCATCCGCTCGGTGGGCTGGTGCACGGTGGTCAGCGGCGGGTCGGCCAGCGCGGCGGCCGCGGTGTCGTCGTAGCCGACCAGGGCGATGTCCTCGGGGACCCGCCGGCCCGCCTCGCGCAGCGCCCGCAGCGCCCCCAGCGCCATGTCGTCGGAGGCGGCGAATACCGCGTCCAGGTCGGGGGAGGCCTCCAGCAGGGCGCGCATGGCGCGCGCGCCGCTCTCGTGGCTGAAGTCCCCGTGCACGGTGAGCTCGGGGGGATCGGGCAGGCCGGCCTCGGCCAGCGCCAGCCGGTGGCCGCGGAGCCGGNCTGGCCGGCCGCCATGTCGGCGGGCCCGGCGACGGTGGCGATGCGCCGCCGCCCGCCGTCCACCAGCCGGCGGGTGGCCGAGGCCGCCCCGCCGACGTTGTCGATGTCCACGTAGTGCACCGGGTGCCGGGGCGGGTGCAGCGGCCGGCCGCCGAGCACCACGGGCAGCCCGGCGCCGGCCAGCCGGTCCGGAAGCGGGTCGTCGGTGTGCAGCGAGACCAGCAGCACCCCGTCCACGTGCCCGCCGGTCAGGTACTCGCCCAGCCGCTCGTGGTCGCCGGGGGTGCGCGCGGTGGCCAGCAGCAGCTGCAGCCCGCGGGCGGTCAGCACCGCGCTGACCCCGCGCACCACCCCGGCGAAGAACGGCTGGTCGAACAGGCGCTCCTCGGGCTCGGAGACGACCAGGGCCACGGTGTCGGTGCGCCGGGTGACCAGCGCACGCGCGGTCCGGTTGGGCGTGTACCCCAACTCGGCGATCGCGGCGCGCACCGCGTCCCGGGTCCGCGGGCTCACCCGGCTGGACCCGTTGATCACGCGGGACACCGTCCCCCGGCCGACCCCGGCGCGCCGCGCCACCATCTCCAGGGTCGGCCTTCGCTCCTCGCCCATCGCTCACCCCTCCGCGGGCTCCGCGGCNCCGCGGCGGCCCCCGCCCCCGCCGCGGCGGCCGCCGCGTACCAGCGGCCGCTGTCCTTGACGGTACGGCGCTGGGTGGCGAAGTCCACATGCACCAGCCCGAACCGCTGGGAGTATCCCCAGGCCCACTCGAAGTTGTCCAACAGCGACCAGGCGAAGTATCCCTTGACCGGAGCCCCGGTGCGCACCGCCGCGCGCACCGCCAGCAGGTGGTCGCGCAGGTAGTCCACCCGCTCGGTGTCGCGCACCCGCCCGTCGGGGCCGAGCTCGTCCGGGTAGGCGGCGCCGTTCTCGGTCACGTACAGGTCCGTGCCGGGGGCCTCGGCGGCCAGCCGGGTGAGCACCCCGTACATGCCCCGCGGGTCCACGCCCCAGTCCATGCCGGTGCGCCGGTCCCCCAGCGGCAGCAGCACCGCGGGGGCGGTGCCCACCAGCGCCGGGTCCGGCCCCGTCCCGGCCGCCGCGTCCCCGGCCGCCTCCCGGTCCGCGGCCACGGCCTCGGCCGAGTAGTAGTTCACCCCGATGAAGTCCAGCGGGGCGGCGATGGTCTCCAGGTCGCCGTCGGCCACGAACCCGAAGTCGCTGACCGGGGCCAGGTCCTCGCGGACGTCGGCAGGGTAGGCCCCGCGCAGCAGCGGCCCGGTGAACAGGCGGTTGCGCACCCCGTCGGCGCGGCGCACGGCGTCGATGTCCTCGGGGACCGGCCGGTACGGCACGAACTCGGCGGGGTTGAGCACGATGCCCACCCGCGCACCCGAGGCCCGGCGCAGCTCCCGGGCGGCCAGGCCGTGCGCGAGCAGCAGGTGGTGGGCGGCGGCCAGGGAGGCCGCCGCGTCCTGCCGCCCCGGGGCGTGGATCCCGGCCGCATACCCCAGGAAGGCCGCGCACCACGGCTCGTTGAGGGTGGTCCAGTCGGTGATCCGGTCGCCCAGGGCCTCGCCCATGACCGCGGCGTACTCGGCGAACCGCAGCGCGGTGTCCCGGGCCGGCCATCCCCCGGCCTCCTCCAGCTCCGAGGGCAGGTCCCAGTGGTAGAGGGTGGGCCAGGGGGTGATGCCCGCCTCGAGCAGCGCGTCGGTGAGCCGGTCGTAGAAGTCGATCCCGGCCGGGTTGGGCGCGCCCGTTCCGCCGGGCACCGCCCGCGGCCAGGAGACCGAGAACCGGTAGGCGCCCAGGCCCAGCTCCCGCATGAGGGCGATGTCCTCGTGCATCCGCCGGTAGTGGTCGGCCCCGGGCTCGCCGGTGTCCCCGCCGAGCACAGCGCCGGGGCGGGCGCAGAAGTCGTCCCAGATGCTGGGGCCGCGCCCGTCGGCGCCGGTGGCGCCCTCGACCTGGAACGCCGAGGTGGCGGCGCCCCAGACGAAGCCCTCGGGGAAGCGGGCGGCGGCGCCGGCGGGGGCGGTCTGCCGGGCGGTGGTGTGCGTCGTTGCGGTCACGCCTTGATGGCACCTTCCATGATGCGGCCGACGAGCTGGCGGCCGAGCAGGACGAACAGGATCAGCAGGGGCAGGGTGGCCAGGGTCGCGCCGGTGAACATCAGCGCGAAGTCGCGTGCGTAGGCCGACTCCTGGAGCTGGTTGATGGAGAACTGGACGGTCGGGTTGTCGGGGGTGAGCACGGCGATCGCCCACACGTACTCGTTCCACACCGTCATGAAGGTGAGCAGGCCGAGCACGGTCATCGCCGGCCGCAGGGCGGGCAGCACCACACTCCAGAAGGTGCGGAATGTGGAGCATCCGTCGATGCGGGCCGCCTCAAGCAGCTCGTCGGGCACGCCCTGGGAGACGTACTGCCGCATCATGAACACGCCGAACCCGCTGACCAGGAACGGCACGATCACCGCCTGGAGCTCGCCGCGCCAGCCCAGCCACTCCATGAGCACCAGCAGCGGGATGATCCCGACCTGCACCGGCACCGCCATGGTCAGCACCACGGCCACGGTGAAGAAGGTGCGCCCCTTGAAGCGCAGCTTGGCCAGGGCGAACCCGGCGAGCGAGCAGAAGAACACCACCGACAGGGCGACGGTGCCCGAGGCGATGAAGGAGTTCATCAGCCCTGTGCCGAAGTTGGCCGAGGTCTCCCCGAACAGCCGCTCCAGGTTGTCGTCGAAGCGGTCGCCCGGCGTCAGCACCGGGGGGAAGCGGGCCGCCGCGTCGGTGGTGCGGGTGGCGATGACGAACATCCACCACAGCGGGAACACCGAGACGAACACGGTGAGCAGCAGGCCGGCGTAGGTGAGCGGGGAGGCCTGCCGCAGCCGGCGCAGGCGCCGGCGAAGCGGCCCGGACCCGGGCCGGCGGGCGGTCGCTGCGGTCGCGGTCGGGGTGGTCACGGCGCCCCCTTGATGGTCCGGGCCAGCAAGGCGTTGACCGCGCCCAGAACGACGATGATCCAGAACAGGACCCAGGAGACAGCGGCCCCGTAGCCGTAGTCGCCGTAGCGGAACGCCTCCTGGAAGACGAGCATCATCACGGTCTGGAACTGGCCCTGTGTGCCGCCCTGCATGGCGCCGCCGGTGTCGAACACGGCGGGCTCGGTGAACAGCTGCATCTGGCCGATGGTGGAGATGATGACGGTGAACAGGATGGTCGGGCGCAGCATCGGGATGGTGATCTGGAGGAACTGGCGGATCCGCGAGGCGCCGTCCAGCGAGGCGGCCTCGTACATGTCGCGCGGAACCGCCTGCATGGCGGCCAGGTAGATCAGCGTGTTGTAGCCCAGCCACCGCCAGTCGATCATCACCGCGATGGCGACCCAGGAGGAGAACCGGCCGCCGCGCCAGTTGACCGGGTCGATGCCCACCATCCCGAGGACCTGGTTGATCAGCCCGAACTGGGTGCCGAACAGGGTGGAGAAGACGATCGCCATGGCGGCGATGGAGGTGACGTAGGGGATGATCAGCGCCATCTGGAACAGGCCTCGGCCCCGGATGGCGCGGTTGAGGGTGTCGGCGATCAGCAGCGCCAGCATCAGCTGGGGCACCACCGCCACGACGAAGATGCCCAGCGTGTTCAGGAGCGCGTTCCAGAACTTGGCGTCGGAGACCAGCCGGGCGTAGTTGTCCAGCCCGGCGAAGCCCTCGTTGCCGCCGATCAGGCTCCAGTCGTGCAGCGACACCCACACGGTGTACAGCAGTGGGAACAGGCCGAAGACGCCGAAGAGGAGGAAGAAGGGGGCGATGAAGAGATAGGGCGCCCCCTTCGTGTCCACCGCGGCGCGCAGGCGGGCGAAGCGTCTCACCCCGCGGCCCGCTCGCTCTCGGCCACCGCCGTCTCCCAGGCCTCGTCCGGCTCGGCCTGGCCCTGCTCGACCGACTCCAGGGCGGCGCGGAACGCGTCGTCGACGGCCTGGGTGTCGGGGCCGTAGTAGACCGGCTCCAGCTCCATGGCGGTGGTCGCGTAGATCTCGCCGACCGGGGCGTCGTTGAAGTAGGGCCGGGTGAACTCGAGGACGTCGTCGGACTCCAGCGCCTCGGGCGAGGACGGCAGGGTGTTGGCCTCGTTCCACGCGCCGAGCTGCCCCTCGGGGCTGGTCAGGAACCGGGCGAGCTCCGCGGCCTCCTCGGGGTGCTCGCTCTGCTCGGGGACGGCCAGGAAGGAGCCGCCCCAGTTGCCGCTCCCGCCGGGGACGGCGGCCACGTCCCAGCGGCCGGCGCCGGCGTCGCCGGCGGTGTTCTCGATGTGCCCGAGCATCCAGGCCGGGCAGGGCAGGGTGGCGAAGGCGTTGTTCTGGATCCCGGAGTTCCACTCGTCGGACCAGATCGGCAGGTTCGCCGACAGGTCGGACATGGACACGACGGTGTCGTAGGAGGCGCGGGTGTCCTCGTTGGACTCCAGCACCAGCTCGCCCTCCTCGTTCTGGAACGGCGCGCCTCCGGCCTGGGAGGTGACCGCCCGGAAGTAGGGCTGGATGGTGGAGACGAACGCGGCGCCGGTCTCGGCGTCGGCGAACTCCTCACCGGTGGAGATGAAGTCGTCCCAGGTGGGCCAGAGTGCGGAGACCTCTTCGCGGTCGGTGGGCAGGCCGGCGTCCTCGAAGAGCTGGGTGTCGTAGCACATGCCCATGCTGCCGATGTCGGTGCCCAGACCGACGATCTTGCCCTCGGGGGTGGTGCCCTGCTCCCACTTCCACTCGAGGAAGTCGCCTTGCATCTCCGCGGCCCCGTGCTCGGCCAGGTCCACGAAGCGGTCGTCCTGGGCGAGGAACTGGGCGATGTTGGCCTCCTCGATGGCCACGACGTCCCCGGCGCCCGAGCCTGCGGCGATGTTCTGCTGCAGCTGGGGCGTGTAGTCGGCCGTGTCGGTGACGTTGCGCTCCTCGACCGCGATGCCGGTCTCCTCCTCGAACTGCTCGAGGAGCGCCTCGTAGCCCATCACCCCGAAGGTGTCGATGGTCAGGGTGACGTCGCCGCCTCCGCCGTCGCCACCGCCTCCGCAGGCGGTGGCCATCAGCATCGCGCCGCCGGCGGCCGCGGCCGTCAGGGAGGTTCTCAGGGAGGGTCGGGCGGGGCGCGTGCCCGCGGCACGCGCGGCACGGTACGGGGTACCCGGTGTTCTCATGTCCGGCCTCGCTCGTCAAGGGTGCTTGTGGGGTGGGGCGCCCCTCTCCCCCCGGTATGGGAGCGCTCCCACACAGTGGACGCCGTCACACCGTCCGGCGTCAATGCCCGCTCCGCTGCGGTTACGCGACCGTTACACCACCGGCGGCCCGCATCCCCGGACGGGATGCGGGCCGCTGCGGACGGTGACCGGGGCGCGCCCGGCCGGCCTCACTCCTGAGCGCCGCCGACGGGGATGACGACCCCGTCCCACTGCTCCTCCATGTACTGCTTGACCTCGTCGCTGTGCAGCAGCTCGTTCAGGGTGGCCACGGCCTCGTCGTCGGCGTCCTCCGAGCGCACGACCAGCCCGTTGGCGTAGGGGTTGTCCTCGGTCCCCTCGAAGGCCAGCGCCTCGGCCGATGAGGACAGGTCGGCCTCGATGGCGTAGTTGCCGTTGACCGCCGCGGCGTCCAGGTCCGGAAGCGAGCGCGGGAGCTGCGCCGCCTCGGTCGGGACGATCTCCAGGTCCTGGGGGTTGTCCTCGATGTCGGAGTCGGAGGGGTTGTCCCCGGCGTCCCCGGCCAGGGTGATCAGGCCCTCGTCCTCCAGCAGCTTCAGCGCCCGGCCCATGTTGGCCGCATCCCCCGGCACCCCGATCTGCGCGCCGTCCTCCAGGTCGGCCAGGTCGTCGACCTTCTCGGAGTACAGCCCGAACGCCTCCAGGTGGACGTCGTCCAGGTAGGCCAGGTCGGCGTCGGGGTTGCCCTCGAGGAAGTCGTCCAGGAAGGGGCGGGTCTGGAAGTAGTTGGCGTCCAGGCTCCCCTCGACCAGCGCGGCGTTGGGCTGGTTGTAGTCGGTGAACTCGGTGACCTCGATGTTCAGCCCGGCCTCGGCGGCCAGGTTCTCCTGGATGTAGGAGAGCACGTCGGCGTGCGGCAGCGGCGTGGCGCCCACGGTGATCGTGGTGCCCCCGCCCGATCCGCCGTCCTCGGCGGCGCGCTCGCTGGGGGCGCCGCAGGCGGCGGTGGCCGCCAGTGCCGTCGCGCCGATGATCGCCAGGGTCCTGTGCACCTCGGGTCTCCTTGCTGTCCGTGCTGCGGGTGCAGCGCTGGTGGTGTGCGGGTGTGGTCGGGTCTGCGCGGGGGCCGCGGCGGGGTCAGCGGCGCGAGAGGCGGCGGATGGCCAGATCGCCCAGGCTCTGCGCGGCCTGGACGATGACCACCAGGAGGATCACCGTGGCCCACAGGTAGTAGTCGTCGAAGCGCTGGTAGCCCTCGCGGATGGCGACGTCGCCCAGTCCGCCCCCGCCGATCGCCCCGGCCATGGCCGAGTAGGAGACCAGCGCGACCACGGTCATCACCAGGCCGGCGATGATCCCGGGCAGCGCCTCGGGGAGCAGGACCTTGCCGACGACGGTGGTCTTGCGCGCGCCCATGGCGTGCGCGGCCTCCACCACGCCCCGGTCGACCTCGCGCACCGCGGTCTCCACCAGGCGCGCGAAGAAGGGCACGGCGCCGATGCTCAGCGGCACGATCGCGGCGGTGGGCCCGAGCGTGGTGCCGGTGAGCAGGCGGGTCAGCGACAGCACCGCCACCATCAGCACGATGAACGGCAGCGAGCGGCCGATGTTGACCACCGCCCCCAGCAGCGCCTTGAACCAGGGGGCCGGGGTCAGGCCGCCGCGGTCGGTGGTGACCAGCAGGACCCCGATCGGCAGCCCGAAGGCCACGCTGAACAGCGTGGACCACAGCACCATGTACAGGGTGTCCAGCGTGCCGTAGTAGAGCGTCTCGCTCATGCCGGGCAGCCGCTCGGCGAACTCGGTGAGGACGTCGATCATCGGGCCGCCTCCTGGACCAGCAGGCCCTTGTCGGCGAGGAAGCGCAGCGCGCCCTCGCGGCGCTCCCCCTGGATCTGCACGTTCAGCCGCCCGACCGAGGTGCCGGCCACCTGCTCGACGGCGCCGGCCAGGATGTTGACGTCCACGTCGAAGCGGCGGGTGACCTCCGAGACCAGCGGCTCGTCATAGGCGCGCGGGTAGGTCAGCGCGACCGCGTCCGGGGCCTGGGTGGGCGGCAGCGGGAAGAGCGCGTCGGCCAGGCGCGAGCCGGGCGTGGCGATGAGGTCCAGGACCCTGCCCGCCTCCTGGAAGGCGCCGTCGGCCATGATCGCGGCCGAGTGGCAGACCTTCTTGATCACGTCCATCTCGTGCGTGATGAGCAGGATGGTCAGTCCGAGCTCGCGGTTGAGGTCGGCGAGCAGCTCCAGGATGGAGTCGGTGGTGTCGGGGTCCAGCGCCGAGGTCGCCTCGTCGCTCAGCAGCACCGCCGGGTCCGAGGCCAGGGCGCGGGCGATGCCCACCCGCTGCTTCTGGCCGCCGGAGAGCTGGGCGGGGTAGGCCTTGGCCTTGTCGCCCAGTCCCACCAGGTCGAGCAGCTCGGCGACCCGGGCGGCGCGGCGGCGCCGCGGCACCCCGGCGATCTCCAGCGGGAAGGCGATGTTGGCGGCGACCGTGCGCGAGGAGAGCAGCGCGAAGTGCTGGTGCACCATGCCGATGCCGCGCCGGGCCCGGCGCAGTTCGGCCGCGCCCAGCGCGGTCAGGTCGCGCCCGTCGACGACCACGCGGCCCGAGGTGGGGCGCTCCAGGAGGTTCACGCAGCGCAGCAGGGTGCTCTTGCCGGCGCCGCTCTGGCCGACGACGCCGTAGACCTCCCCCTGTTCCACGGACAGGTCGACGCCGTCCAGGGCGGCGACCCTGCGCTTGCCGACGGGATAGACCTTGTGCAGGTCCACGGTTTCGATCACGGGTTTCCTCGGCGTTCGGCCCTCCGGTCGGGAGGGCGGACGGCTCCGGTGCGGGGCCGCGGTCCTGGTGCTGCGGGCACGGCTGAGCGGCCTTGCGCGTGTGGGCCCAGGTCAGAGCATGGGGCACCGGAGGGGCGGGAAGCGGGGCGACGCGCGGTGCTCCGGAGATCGGTCCGGGCCCGGTCGCGGAAAGGGTGGTTACGCCGGCATCAGGCGACAGCCGCCTGCCGGACGGTGCCACCCGGGGCACAGCCGACGACCGCGCGGCAGGGCGCGGAGAGCGGGGCTGGCGAGTTCATCGACGTTCACGCCGCCCACGTAACCACATCAGACGGCAGAAAACGAGAACGAACCGGACGAAAGGTGCGTTAGGTTCACCACAAACCGGCGTTCCGTTGGCGCGCGCCCGAAACTCCCTTTAATGTCTGTCGTGCGCATGCGCGGTCCGCGGACCGCCGACCGAGCAGCCGAGGAGAGCGTGGACGTGGCGGACGACCGGACCGGCGGCGACCCCTACGCCGACTTCTGGGCCCCCGACCCGCCCTGCCCGCGCGAGGGGGCACCGCGCGCCGGGAGGCGCAGGGGCCTGGGCGCGGTGCTCGCCGCGGCGCTGCTGGCCGCCTCCCCGATCGCGCCCGCCTCCGCCGTCCCGGCCCCCCGGCCCGCCGAGAGCCTGGACGAGCTGCAGGAGCGGGCCGACCGGCTCAGCGACGACTACAACGGCGAGCTGCGGGACATGGAGGCGGTCTTCGAGGACGCCGAGAAGGCCCAGGAGCGCGCGGACACCACCCGCGAGGAGGTGGAGGACGCGCGGGACCAGGTGCGGCAGCTGGCCATCGCCGGCTACACCAGCTCGGGCCTGGAGCCCTCGCTGACCGTGTTCGTCGAGGAGGACCCCCAGCGCCTGATCGACCAGGCCCAGATCATCGGGCACCTGTCCGGCAACCACCAGGCGCGCATCGACGACCTGGAGAAGGCGATCGAGCGCGACGAGAAGGCCAGTGACAACGCCCGGGAGAAGGCCGAGAAGGTCGAGGAGGACCTGGAGGAGCTGGAGGAGCGCCGCGAGGAGGTCCAGGGGCTCATCGCCGACCACCCCGAGCAGGAGATGGGGCCGCCGGACAACCTCACCCCCCGCACCCGCCAGATGCGCGACCTGGTGCGCGAGAAGTTCGGGGACAACAAGGAGCACGGCGGCTACGGCTGCTACCGCCCCGACGGCGGGTACGTCGTCGGCGAGCACCCCAAGGGGCGGGCCTGCGACTTCATGGTCGACAAGAACGGGCAGATGCCCTCACAGGACCAGATCGACCACGGCTGGGACATCGCCCACTGGGCGCAGGACAACGCCGAACGGCTGGGGATCATGTACGTGATCTACCGTCAGCAGATCTGGGACGTGCGCCGCGACTCCGAGGGCTGGCGCGACATGGCCGACCGGGGCTCCATCACCGAGAACCACTTCGACCACGTGCACATCTCGATGTTCTGAGCGGCGGCGCGCGGGGGCGGGGTCAGCCGCCGAAGACCGGCGCGTACATGAACGCCATGCACCCCGCGGCCAGGGCCAGCACCGCGCCCACGGCCAGGATGAAGACCAGCCACGCCCAGAACCCGTGCCGGGGCGCGCCTCCGCCGCCGTTCGCACTGTCATCGGTCACCGGCCCACGGTAACGCCGCACCCGCGGACAGAGGTCTCGTTCCGGCAACGATCACCGGGGGACGAGGGGCGTATCCGGCGCATCAGGCACGGAACCGCCACGAATCCGTGACGATGCGGCCCGAACCCGCCTCCGCCCCTCTGCCTCCCGGGGGCGGGACGCTAGGATGCCGAACCCGGGGCCCGCCTCCTGCCGAGACCAGTCGCGGAGGGACGCCCGTGGAGTGGCGCGCCCGGCGCCCGGCTCCACGTTTCCCACCGGAATGGGGAACCGTGAGGACGCCTGCCGGCGTCTCACGAAAAGTTTCAGTCACGCAGGTGGCGAGGGGAGTCATGAGCGAAAACGGACCATACGGACAGCAGCCCGGCTTTCAGCCCCCCTATGGGGGGTCCGGACCGCAGTACCCCCCTCAGGACCAGCAGATGTACGCGGGCGGGCAGCCTCCCTACGGCCCTGGGGGGCCTGTCGGTCCCGGCGGCCCCGGCGGCCCGGGCTACCCGCCGCCGAAGAAGAGCAGCGCCGGGCTGTGGATCGTCATCGTCGGCGGCGTCGTCATCGTGATCCTCGTGATCGCCGTGGTCTTCATGCTGATCCGCGGCGGCGGGGATGAGGGGCGGGAGCCGCAGGGCGGCGGCGAGCCCACCCAGGGCACCGAGGAGACCACCGCGTCCGAGGAGCCCGCGGAGGACGAGGAGACCCAGGCCGCCGGCCCGCAGGGCGAGCCCCCCTACGAGCTCCCCCAGGACCCGTGCGCGTCGCTCTCGGAGTCGACCCTGGCCGACATCGGCGGCCGGGAGGGCAGCAAGTCGCTCACCGACTCCTCCTCGGACTGCACCTACACCCTGGAGGGCGAGGGCGACCAGAGCGGGTACGTCTCGGTCACCTACCAGGTGCCCTACGGCGGCTCGGACTCCATCGAGGGCGCCAAGGAGCGGTTCCAGAGCAGCCTGGACCGCGCGACCGACGAGAGCAACGACATCATCGAGACCGAGGTGCACGAGGTCGACGAGAAGGTCGACGTCGGCGAGGAGGCCGCCCTGGTCTTCTCCACGCAGAAGATCCTGCGCACCAACGACTCGGTGGCCACCCTGCTGGTGCGCCAGGGCAACATCGTCATGACCGTCGACTACACGATGACGCCGGGCTACCAGGCCGACGAGAGCGAGCCGGCCCCGCTGAAGTACGACGACGTCAAGGACCTGGTCCCGGAGCTGGGCGAGGAGGCGCTGGGCCAGATCGGCGCCTGAGCGCGGGTCCCCGTGTGAGAAGGGGGGTGCGGGCCGTCCGGCCCGCACCCCCCTTTCCCGTTCTCTCCTTCCGGTCACCGCCCCGCTCGTGCCTCAGCGGGGCGCGGGGCTCACCCGGCCAGGTCGGCGCGGACCCGGCGGGCGGCCTGCACCATGTTCCGCAGCGCCGGCTCGATCTCGGCGTAGCCGCGGGTCTTGAGGCCGCAGTCGGGGTTCACCCACAGCCGCGCCGGGTCGACCGCGCGCAGGGCGGTGCGCAGCGCCGACTCGATCTCCTCGGCGGAGGGCACCCGCGGGGAGTGGATGTCGTAGACCCCCGGGCCGATGCCCCGGCGGTAGCCGGAGCGGTCCAGGTCGTCCACCAGCTCCATGTGCGAGCGGGCCGCCTCGACGCTGGTCACGTCCGCGCCCAGCGCCTCGATCGCGCCGACGATCTCGCCGAACTCCGAGTAGCACATGTGCGTGTGGATGAGCGTGCGCTCGCCCACCCCGGAGGTGGCCAGCCGGAACGAGCCCACGGCCCAGTCCAGGTACTCCTGGCGCTCGGAGGCGCGCAGCGGCAGCAGCTCCCGCAGCGCGGCCTCGTCCACCTGGATGTGCCGGATGCCCTCGCGCTCCAGGTCGGCGACCTCGTCGCGCAGGGCCAGGGCCACCTGGCGGGCGGTGTCGGCCAGCGGCTGGTCGTCGCGGACGAACGACCAGGCCAGCATGGTCACCGGGCCGGTGAGCATGCCCTTGACCGGCTTGGAGGTGCGCGACTGGGCGTAGGTGGCC